>CAXTCK010000154.1:0-8363 GCA_964242425.1 uncultured Acetobacteraceae bacterium
TTTGAAGCACCGGTGAGACGTGTTTTTGGGGGCTGATGGGGGGGAAATTGGATACGGCGGCGGCGGGCTCGGCGGCAACACCACCGGTGCCAGCACCGGCGGCGGGCAGTCGGCCGGCGCGAACCCGTTGCTGGGCGGCCTCGACAGCTCCGGCGGCGGCGCCGAGCTGCACAGCATGCGGATCATTCCCAACCCGCAGAACAACGCGCTGCTGGTCTATGCCACCGAGCAGGAGAACGACACCGTCAGCCAGATGCTGCGCAAGATCGACATCCTGCCGCTGCAGGTGCGCATCGACGCGGTGATCGCCGAGGTGACGCTCAACGACGCGCTGCAGTACGGCACCCAGTTCTTCTTCAAGTCCGGCGGCATCAACGGCGTGCTCAGCACCGGCGCCCCCGGCGGGGGTGTCGAGAACATCACCGGCCCGATCGCCAGTGCTGCGTTGAACAGCACGCTGCCCGGCTTCGTGATCGGTGGCGCCACCGGCAACGGTGGCGCGCCGCTGGCGATCAACGCCTTGCAGGCGGTGACCACCGTGCACGTGCTGAGCTCGCCGGAGCTGCTGGTGCTGGACAACCAGCAGGCTCGCCTGCTGGTGGGCCAGCTGGTGCCGATCCAGACCGGCTCGCAGACCAGCACGCTCAGCACCGGTGCCGTGTTCAACCAGGACAGCTACCAGCCCACGGGCGTGATCCTGCAGGTGACGCCGCGGGTGAACAACGGCGGGCTGGTGACGCTGGACATCTCCCAGGAAGTGAGCTCGGTGGTGCCCGGCAGTTCCAGCACCCAGGCCGCCAACCCGACCTTCAACGACCAGTCGGTGGTCTCCCGCGTGGTGATCCAGGACGGGCAGACGGTGGGGCTCGCCGGGCTGATCACCGACCAGTCCAGCCGCGGCAACAGCGGCATCCCCTGGCTCAAGGACATCCCCATCCTGGGCCTGCTGGGCGCCAGCCAGAACAACTCGCGCCAGCGCACCGAGCTGCTGATCCTGATCACGCCGCACGTGCTGCACGACCAGCGCGACGCCCAGGCGCTGACCGAGGACCTGCGCGACACGCTGGTGAACGCGGCCGCGGTGCCGGACGAGCTGACGCCGATGCACCAGACCGGCAGCTCGGACCCGCAGCGCCGGGTGCGCAACGCCGTCGGGCTCGGCCCCTGACACGCGCGGCGGCAGCCCCGCCGCCGGTCCGCGAGCGCGGCTTCGCGCTGCTGATCGTGCTGTGGACCCTGGTGCTGCTGTCGCTCCTGGTGTCGTCGATGGCCGCGTCCGGCAGCCTGCGCACGAGGCAGGCCGGCGACCTGCGTCGCAACACCCAGCTCGAAGCGGCGGCGGATGGCGGCGTCGATCTCGCGGCGTTCCACCTGCTCGACGCGTCCCTGCCTCCCGCCGGCGGGCACTGGTTCGCCAACGGCACCGTGCACCGGGTCCGGCAGGGCGGCGGCATCGTGCTGTCCATCCGCCTGTTCAACGAGTCGGGCAAGATCAACCCGAACCGGGCGCAGGCGCCGCTGCTGGCCGCCCTGCTGCAGACGGTCGGCGCCGACACGCGCACCAGCGCCAGCGTGGCGGCCAACATCGTGGCATGGCGTTTCTTCGGCAACGTCGGCGCCAATTACCAGGCTGCGGGCCGCGACTACCTGCCGCCCGGCGGCGCGTTCGAGTCGCTGGGCGAGCTCGGGCTCGTGCTCGGCATGACGCCGAAGCTGCTGGCCGCAGTGTTGCCGCACCTGTCGCTGTACCACGATGGCGACCCGGACCCGAACGCGGCCGATCCGGTGGTGCGCGGCGCGCTGGCGCTGCTGGGCAGCGATCCGAACGCTTTCGCGCAAGCCGGCACCGCGCAAGCCGGCACCGCGCAGGGCGTCCCGGACGAAAGCGCAGTCACCGTGGTCGTGGACGCCGAGGACGGCGCCGGCCATCGCTTCACGCGCCGGGCGATCGTGCTGGCGGGCGGAAGCGGGGGGTCCGGAGGTACGATCGGCGGGGCCGCCGCCAGCGCCGACGGGCAACCGTTCCGGGTGATGTCGTGGGATGCGCCGGGCGCGTAAGGCTGGGCGCGTAAGGCTGGGCGCCTGAAGCCGGGCGCCTCGATGTCGAGCACTGTGCCGCAGCCCGTCATGCCGGAACGGAACGACCAGCTGCTCCACGTTCCGATGGACGTGATGACCCTGAACCACCGACGCAGCCCGCCTGGGCCCCTGCACTTCCGGTTCTCCCGCTTCGGAGCCGGGCGGCCAGGGATCGGCGGTGACCGGTCGGGAGCCGTTCATGCCGACTGCCTGCGTCGTGCATCTGGCACGCTGGCCCGGTCCCTCCGGCTCCCACGTCCAGGTCGTTTGGTGGCCGAGCCACCGACGTGGACCATGACGTCGAGATCAGTTATCCACCCCTGCAACTTCGAGCCGGACCCCCTCATGCCCACAGCCTTCATCACCGGCATCACTGGCCAGGACGGCGCCTACCTGTCGGCGCTGCTGCTGGAGAAGGGCTACCGGGTGGTGGGCCTGGCGCGCCGCTCGGCCTCGGCCGACATGGTCAGCGCCCGGCTGCGCTGGCTCGGCGTGCTGGACCGCATCGAGCTGGTCGACGGCGACCTGCTCGACCTGTCCTCCCTGATACGCATCCTGCAGCAGGTCGAGCCGGACGAGGTGTACAACCTGGCGGCGCAGAGCTTCGTCGCCGCTTCCTGGCAGCAGCCGTTGCTGACCGGGCAGGCGACCGGGCTCGGGGCGGCCAACATGCTGGAAGCCGTGCGCCTATCGCGACCGACGGCGCGCTTCTACCAGGCCTCGTCGTCGGAGATGTACGGCCTGATCCAGGAAAAGGTGCAGTCCGAGCGCACGCCGTTCTATCCGCGCTCGCCCTACGCGGTGGCCAAGCTGTACGCGCACTGGATGACGGTGAACTACCGCGAAAGCTTCGGGCTGCACGCCTCGTCCGGCATCCTGTTCAACCACGAAAGCCCGCTGCGCGGCATCGAGTTCGTCACGCGCAAGGTCACCGACGGGGTGGCGCGCATCAAGCTGGGACGTGCGCGCGAGCTGCCGCTCGGCAACCTGGAAGCCACCCGCGACTGGGGCCACGCGCGCGACTACGTCAAGGTGATGTGGCTGATGCTGCAGCAGGAGGTGGCGGACGACTACGTGGTCGCCACCGGCCGCACCACCTCCATACGCGAGCTGTGCCGGATCGCGTTCGGGCATGCGGGCCTCAACTACGAGGACCACGTCGTCACCCGCTCCGACCTGATCCGCCCGGCCGAGGTGGACGTGCTGCTGGGCGACGCGTCCAAGGCGCGCACCAGGCTCGGCTGGCAGGCCGAGACGGGCCTGGAGGACATGATCGCGGAGATGGTCGAGGCCGACCTCGCCCGCCATCGCGCCGTGCCGTCCACCACCCGCTGAGCCGCCCCGCGCCATGGACATGAGCCTGTTGCCATGAGCGGGCGGCGCATCCTCGTCACCGGCCTCGGCGGCTTCGCCGGCCGGCACCTGCCGCCGGCGGTGGCGGCGCTGATGCCGGACGCGATGCTGCAGCCGCTCGATTGCGACGTCACGGATGGCCCGGCCGTGATCGAGGCGGTGCGTCGCGCGAAGCCCGACCTTTGCCTGCACCTGGCCGCGATCGCCGCCATCCCCGTCGCCAACGCCGAGCCGGACCGCACCTGGTCGGTCAACCTGCATGGCACGCTCAACCTGGCGCGCGCGATCCGCGCGCACGCGCCGGCGGCACCCTTCCTGTTCGTATCCAGCGCCGACGCCTATGGCGCCTCGTTCCGAAGCGGCCAGGCGCTGGACGAGGACGCCCTGCTCGCGCCGATGAACACCTATGGCGCCACCAAGGCCGCGGCCGACCTGGCGGTGGCGGCGATGGCGGCGGACGGGCTGCACGCGATCCGCCTGCGCCCGTTCAACCACGCCGGCCCCGGCCAGGCGCCGGATTTCGCCATCCCGGCCTTCGCGCGCCAGATCGCGCTGATCCGCGCTGGCCGGCAGGAGCCGGTGCTGCGGACCGGCAACCTCCAGCCGCAACGCGACTTCCTCGACGTGCGCGACGTGTGCCGCGCCTATGCGCTGTGCCTGGCCCATGCCGACCGGCTCCCGCCCGGCACGATCCTGAACATCGCGTCCGGCACCGCGCGGCGCATCGGCGACGTGCTGGACGGTCTGCTGGCCGTGGCCGGGCTGTCGGTGTCGATCGAGAACGATCCCGCACGCGCCCGGCCCACGGACATCCCGCTTGCGTTCGGCGACGCCACCCGCCTGCGAAACACGTTCGGCTGGGCACCGGAGATCCCGTGGGAGCGCACGCTTCGCGACGTGATCGAAGACTGGACGATGCGGACCGCGCAAGGCTGAGGCCGCCCGCGCCGACTGGCCGCACCGTACCCTCTTTCTTGTCCCGGAGGAGCTTTCGTGCCGATGACGCCGCCGCTTGCCGACCGCCTGGTCGAGCGCTTCTTCCGCTACCTCGCCATCACCAGCCAGAGCGACGCGCGCGCGACGGTGGTGCCCAGCACGCCCGGCCAATGGGAGATGGCGCGCCTGCTGGCCAGCGAGCTGGGCGCGCTCGGCCTGTCCGACATCCATCTCGACGAGCACGCGGTGCTGACGGCGCGCCTGCCGGGCACGGTTGCGGACGTGCCGCGGATCGGCTTCTGCGCGCACATGGACACCGTGGATGTCGGCCTGTCGCCGCACGTTCATCCCCGCCTGCTCCGCTACGAGGGCGCCGACCTGTGCCTCAATCCGGGACGCGACATCTGGCTTCGCGTCGCCGAGCATCCCGAGATCGGGCCGTATGCCGGACAGGGGGTGATCGTGTCCGACGGCACGAGCGTGCTGGGTGCCGACAACAAGGCGGCGGTGGCGGTGGTGATGACGCTGCTCGACACGCTGCGTCGCGAGCGGCCGCCGCACGGCGACGTCGTGGTCGCCTTCGTGCCCGACGAGGAGATCGGGCTGCGCGGCGCCAAGAACCTGGACCTCGCCCGCTTCCCCGTCGACTTTGCCTACACCATCGACGGCTGCGGCACCGGCGAGTTCGTGTACGAGACCTTCAACGCGGCGCAGGCCGCGATCCGGATCGAAGGGGTGACCGCACACCCGATGTCGGCCAAGGGGGTGCTGGTCAACCCCGTGCTGGTGGCGGCCGACCTGGTCGGGCGCTTCGACCCGCTTGACACGCCCGAGCATACGGAGGGCCGGGAGGGCTATTGCTGGATCAACAACCTGAGCGCCAACGCCGCGGCGGCCGAGCTGTCGATCCTGATACGCGACTTCGACGACACGCGCTTCGCCGAGCGAAAGCGGGAGGTCGCGGACGCGGTCGACGCGACCCGGGCCGCCCATCCGCGCGCCACCGTGTCGTGCCGCATCACCGACACCTACGCCAACATCGCCTCCAGCCTCGGCAACGACCGCCGCAGCCTCGATCTGATGCAGGCGGCGTTCGGGGCGGAAGGCATCGAGCCCAGGGTGATCGCGATGCGCGGCGGCACCGATGGCTCGGCGCTGTCGGCGCGCGGCATCCCCACTCCGAACTACTTCACCGGGGCGCATAATTTCCATTCGCCGTTCGAGTTCCTGCCGGTGCAGGCGTTCGAGGCCTCCTACCGGGTCACCGAGCGGATCGTGCTTCTGGCTGCTCAAGGCTCATCTGCCTGAGGCTCATCTGCCTGAGGCTGGGCCGCCCCAAGGCCCGGCTAACCGGCGCTGGACTGTTCCGGGCCGGATCCCGGGTTGAACCGTTCCAGTTCCTCGTGGTGCAGCAGGTGGACGCGGTTGGTGCGCGCGAGCGCTGCGGCGGACGCGGTGAACCGGGTATTGGACACCACCGCCGCGAACCGGGCCCGGTGATGCAGCCGCGCGGCCGACACCTGCTGCACCGACGCGTTGCCGACCGCCCCCCGATAGAGCTTGCACTGCACCACCAGGGTCGCTCCGTCCCGCGTGGCCAGCACGTCGGCACCCTGGTCGCCGCTCGCGGCGGTGACCTGCGCGTCCCAGCCCGACCGGCGCAGCAGGATTGCGCAATGATGCTCGTAGTCGATCGGGTCCATGCCCGGATCGAACACGCGCGGGTCGCTGGCGCCGGGGCGGGCGGCCTGTGGCCGGCGTGATGCGGCAGCGGCGCGCTCGATCATGGCATGAACCCTGGCCTCGATGGGGTTCCATTGTTCTTCCAGCTTGCGGGCAGCGAGCAGCGGCAGCAGCCTTGTCCTGCAGAAGTAGCGCTTCTCCTGCTGCCACTTCTCCAGCCGCACGGTGCCATAGCCGTCCGACGACACCAGCTGCAGCCGCCTGACCTGCAGCCGGTCGCGCTGCGACGCGATCTCGGTCGAGACCATCCGCAGCGCCCGCGCGCGCCGGCGCCAGCCCATCCACCGGCGGCCGATGCCGCGCAGGTTCGCGCCCACAACCGCCAGGACCGTGCCGAGCAGCAGGAGCAGCGGTTCCACCGGAGGGTGATGTAAGGCAGGGGAGGGGAGCCGCGCCGGACCGCTGGCGACGTCGGCAGCCCGGAAGAACAACGGCGGCTCGCCTGCCGCCGGCGGCACCCGGCGCAGCAGGAGCAGACCCTTCCTGGCGCCGACCCGCTCCCAGCGTTGGTCCGGCGACACGACGAAGCAGCGGTCGTCGGCTGCCGCCCCCTGGTGGACCGGCATCCTGCGGCTTGGCCGCAGCTCCGAGCAGGCAAGAAGCGTGGTCACGCTGTGCAGGAGCGGATCGGCGCCGGCGGGCTGCGACAGCAGGGACACGCAGAACAAGGACGCCAGGAACGCGCGGATCAGGAACCTCTTTGGCAAGGCGGCAGTGGCGCTTCCTACGGCGTCGCGGGCGGCTGGACCAGTGTGTTCCCGGTTCGATCACGGGCGAGGCGCCATGGGTTGCGCGAGACAAGCTGGATCGTTCCCCGCCCTTCACGAAGTATTTAGGGGACGCACTGGTAGGCACGAAATCGTGATCTAGTATCTGATCATGTCAAAGTCTTTGATAATGTAGCAATTATCTAGCCTGGAGATTTCGGTTAAGAAATGAAATCACCAGGCCTTCCAATCCGTCTGTAAGAAGGTAATAGTTATTTTATCGTTAAAGATCGGGTCTCTCATGTCGACCAATACCGCATCCACGATCTTCGTCGGCAGCTCGCTTGATCTGGACGATCTGGCCAATGCCAAGATCGCCGGTCCGCTGCTGGCTGATGGTGACGTCGGTTTCTACGGCCACATGAGCGGGGTGATCACCTCGTTCGAGGACGGCACCGAGCAGGCCCTCCTGTCGGAATGGGCCGGCACCGGTTCCGGCCTGGTGGAACTGTCGCAGGCCGAACCGATGGCCATCATGTCGGTGACCATCGCCAACACCAGCGGCGCCGCGATCACGGTGCCGGTCGGGCAGCTGGTGTCGTCGGCCAGCGGCGTGCAGTACCAGATCAACGAGATGCCGCGCCTGGCGGCCGGCTGGGCGCCCGGCGGCAGCGGCGACGGCACGCTCGGCGGCTACACCATCCAACCCGGCCAGTCCGTCACGCTCTACGCGCAGGCGCTGCTCGACGGACCGTCCGGCAACCTGCTGGCGAACCAGGTCACGCAGATCGCCGTTCCTGGCGCCGCGGTCACCGCATCGAGCCTGATCACCGCCGCCCCGCAATGGGGTGCTGGTACCGTCACCCTGGTCAACAGCTCGAACACCAGCCAGATCATCTACGAGGGCGTGGTCGTCACCGGATCCGGCGGCAGCTACCAGATCGGCGTCGACCCGGCGGTCAGCGGCTTCGTTGCCACCGACGCCGATGCCAGCTCGGGCTACTACGTGCTCAAGGCGGGCGCCTCCGTCACCGTGCCGATCGCCTCGATCACCGCTGCCACCGCCGCCACGGCCAACGGCATCGTGCTGCAGGAACAGGCCGAGGATGCAGCCGTGAACTCCATCACGGGCGGCAACCTTCCGGCAGGCGTGAGCATCGCCGGGTCCAGCGCCATCACCACGCAGGGCGTGACCACGGCGGCCGGCCAGGAGCACGTCTCGGCGCTGGGCAGCAACACCGGCTTCTTCACCGACGCGCAGGCGACCCTGTTCACCACCAGCCAGAGCTATGTGCCGACCGAAGCCGACGTCAACACCTATAATGACTACATCTGGACCGCCGAGGACCTCGACAACTGGAAGGCCTATGTCGACAGCGCGCGCGCCGTCGGCCTCCTGAACCTGGCGCCGATGCTGTCGGAGTTCGAAACGGTCGACTTCGCCACCTCCGACGCCACCGCCTATGTCCGCGCGGCCGCCCTCTACAGCGGCGGCATCGCCTTCGACATGCCGTCCTGGTTCTTCCTGGCCCGCGAGCCCGCTTA
>CAXTCK010000155.1:0-8351 GCA_964242425.1 uncultured Acetobacteraceae bacterium
ACGCGTTCGGCCGCTTCGAGCAGATCGAGCGCAACCTCGACGCGCTGGAAGGCCGCGCGGAATCCTATGACCTCGGCCGGCGCACCCTGGAACAGGAGATCGACGGCCTGGAAGCGGACGGCGCGGTCGAGACCGAGCTCGCCGCCATGCGCGCCAAGCTGCGCCAGCGCAAGGCCGGGCCGGGGAACGGTTCGATCGAGGGACCGCAGGCCGGTCCGGACGGCAACGACCGGTCCTGAAGGAGCACGCCGTGGATCCCGCCACCCTCGCCGTCCTGAGCGGCGGCCACGTGCTGTCCGACCTGACCGGGATGATCTCGGTCATCGCCCTGTTCGCCTTCGCCGCCTGGTTCCTGAAGCTCCGACACGACCGGCGCATGCGCGAGATCGGCAGCGCCGGCCTGGGTGCCGAGGAGCAGCGCGCGCTGGCCGACATGAACGAGCTGGCGCGACGCATGGAACAGCGGGTCGAGAACCTGGAGCGCATCCTCGACGCCGAGCTGGCCGGCTGGCGCAGCCGCATGCCGCGCTGAGGGGAGGACCCGCATGAACGATCCGTTCCGGTCCGGCTCCCACCCGCGCGTCTGGCGCCAGGACGGCGGCGCCCTCGCCGCTGGCGTCTGCGCCGGTCTCGCCGACGACCTCGACCTGCCGCTGCCGCTGGTGCGGATCGTGGCCGTGTTGTTCCTGATCCTGCCGACGGGACTGGCCTATGTGGCGCTGGCGCTGCTGCTTCGCCGCCGCCATACCGGCTACGTGCCCGGCTATGCCGACCGGGACAGGCCGGGCAGGGAAGCGGGCGCACAGGACGCGAGCCGTCGCGGCGGCCGTCCCGCCACGGACCGGCCGGTGCCGGTTCGCGAAGGCTGGGCGCTGCTGCGCCACCGCTTCGACCAGCTGGAACCGCGGCTCGGCCGGATCGAGGCCTTCGTCACCGCACCCGACTTCGAGCTGCATCGCGGCTTCCGACGCATGGGCGAGTGAGCGCCGTGCCGGTGTTCCCGATCCACGACCTGTCCCGCGCGGACGACATACGCATGCGTCGCAGGCGGGCGGCACTCCTGCTCGCCGCCATCGTCTTTGTCGGCTGGACCCTGTCGCACGACGACGCGCGTCATCCGCGCATGCCGACCGCGATCACGATCCGCCTGTCAACCGGTGCCAGCCAGGCCAGCCAACCCAGCCGGCCGTTGCCGCAGGCCGACGCGGACGCGCCCACGCGCAGCGTCGAGACAGACCACCTGTTCGTCGACCTGTCCTGCGCCAGCTCGGTGACGCTTCTGCCCGCGCCGGATCTCACCGGACGCGTGCTCGTGTCGGTCAGGCGGGGCCAGGATGCGGCGCTGCGCGCGCTGTCGACGGAGGGCGGCACCGTCACGTCGACCTGCTCGGGCGAGCCGGGCGACGTCGTCCTGCGCGTGCCGCCGTCCATGCCGTTGCGGATCCAGCAGACCGACGCGGTCGACATGCGCGGCGGCCGGTTCACCGGCCCGGTCACGATCGAGGGCACCGGCAGCGGTTCGGTGGTGCTGGACGCCACCGGCCCACTCACGGTCCGGCAGCGGAGCGACGGCGACGTGTCGGTGGCCGAGGTGTCCGGCCCCGCCGACATCGTGCTGAACGGGTCGGGCGACCTGCGCATTGGCAGCGGCACGATCCCGCATCTGTCGGCCCTGCTCACCGGCAGCGGCGACCTGCTGCTGGGCACCGCGGTGATCGGCCAGGCCCACCTGGTGCTGAACGGAAGCGGCGACGTCACCGCCAATCGGATCGAGGGCCCGGTCGACGCCGAAACCGACAGCAGCGGCGACGTCCGGATCGGTTCCGTCGACAGCGACATGATGCGCGTGACGGGCAACGGGTCGGGGGACATCGCCGTGCTCGGCGGGCGGATCGGCATGCTCGTCGGTGTGCGCAACGGTTCCGGCGACCTGCTGGTGCGGGCGACAATCGGCGGCGGCAGCCTGTCGCATCACGGCAGCGGCGACGTCACCCTGCCCAACGTGACCGGCACCCTGTCGCGCACCGGCGACACCGACTGAGCCGGCACCGGCGCCCGCCCGGAGCATCAGATCGGGGCATCAGGTTCGAGGCATCCAAAACGAAACAGGCCGCCCGGAGGCGACCTGTCCCGGGTTCGCGCGCCGGAAAGCTCAGCGCGGGGTGCCGTCCACCGGCGCGTCGCCACGATCCGATGCGGCCGCGGCGGCGGCACGCTGCTGCTTGCGGTAGCGGTGGCGCATGTACATGCCGGTGGCGCAGCCGCCAGCCGCACCCAGCACGCCGTGATGCGCGAGGTGGCCGCCGACGGCGCCGGCCGCGCCGTACTTCAGGCAGCCGCCCGGCTCTGCAGAGGCGGGCACTGCCGGCAGGGCGGCACCAAGCGACAACGCCAGCGCCATCGGCACGGCGATCGATCTTTTCAGCATGACAACTCCCAGGAAAGGCGGGCGGAACACCCGGTCCAGATGCCGTGTTCGCACGCAAACACGGCTTAATCTTGGCCGCCAAACGCGTTTCCGCCGGTCCGGTCGCAACGAAACGCGAATAAATCCGGCCTCACCCGGGCAACAGGCGGTAGAGCACGGTGGGCCGCAGCACGCGGTCCTCCAGCTCCAGGGAGGTCGGCACATCGAAGCGGCCGATCGGCACCAGCCCGTCCGTCGGCAGGTAGGCGCGTCCGGGATCGGCCACCCACACCTCCGTCGCCGCGGCCAGGCCGCGCAGCCAGGGCAGGATGTGTCGCGTCATCGGCGCCTCGTAGCAGACGTCGCCGCACAGGATCAGGTCGAACGCCCGGTCGCTGCCGACCAGGTCCTCGGCCAGCACGGTGATGGCGACGGAATTGTGAACGGCGTTCAAGCTGATCGCCGCCGCGGCCAGCGGGTCGATCTCGGCTGCCGCCACCGCCTGCGCCCCGGCCAGCGCGCAGGCGATCGCGGCGATGCCGCCGCCGGCCGCGAAGTCCAGCACCCGGCGGCCCCTGACCAGCTCCGGATGGTCCAGCACGTGCCGCGCCAGCGCCTGGCCGCCGGGCCAGGCGAAGGCCCAGAACGGCGGCTCGATGCCCTGCCGCTGCAGCCACGCCTCAGACGCCTGCCAGATCGGCGTGATCTCGGTGGCGAGTTGCAGCGCGATCTCGGGCACCAGCGGCGCCCGGCCGATCGCGGTGTGGGCGGCGATGAACCCGGCCGGGTCGGGCGTCGCCGGCGTCACCGGGTTCAGCACAACGCTCCTTCCGCCACCGCCGGCTCCGTCGTGCCGGCCGCCACCGCGACAAGGGCCGCCGCCAGGCCGCGCGCCGCCGTTTCGGTGTCCATCGCCGGGCCGCCGCCATGACGCGCCGCCTGCTCCGGCAGCCAGGGGATGTGGATGAAGCCGCACCGCAGGCCGGGCATGGTGGTTTCGGCGCGGTGGCACAGGCCGAAGAACACGTGGTTGCACACAAAGGTGCCGGCGCTGTGCGACACCGACGCTTCCATCCCCGCCGCGCGGATCGCCGCCGTCATCGCCTTGACCGGCATGCGGGCGAAGTAGGCGGCGGGGGCGCCGGCGACCACCGGCTGGTCCACCGGCTGCGCGCCGTCGTTGTCGGGAATGCGCGCGTCGGCGAGGTTGATCGCCACCCGTTCCACCGTAAGCCCGGCGCGGCCGCCGGCGAGGCCCACCGACAGCACCACCTCCGCCGGCCAGCAGGCCAGCTCGGCATCCAGCCTGGCCAGCGTTCCGTTGAACCGCGTCGGCAGCACGATCGTGCGCAGCGCGATGCCCGGCAGCGTCATCCGGCCGAGCGCTTCCACCGCCCGCTGCGACGGGTTGACCGCCTCGCCGCCGAACGGCTCGAAGCCGGAAACCAGGATGCGGGTGGCCATCGCTCTTTCCCGTGATGGTTACATTCCGTCGCCGTAACGCGGTTCAGCCTGTTACAGCGGTTGCGCATGCTGCTGTCGATCCCGTTCCGGGAGACCATGCGAGGATGATGCGATGTTCGACAGGAAGTTGTTGTTCGTTCTGGCCGCCGGCGGCGTGCTGGGGGCGGGCATCGGCCCGGCGATGGCCCAGCGCGGCGGCGGTCCCGGCGGCTGGCACCACGGCAGCCCGCTGCTGGAAGGCGTCACCCTGACCGATGACCAGAGGACCAAGATGCACGCGCTGATGAAGGCGGAGCACGGCCCGGGCAGCCTGTTCGCGCAGCTGCGCGCCGTGCACGAGCAGATCGACAACGCGGTGCTGGGCTCCGGCACCGTCAGCGAGGCGAGCCTGCAGCCGCTGGTGCAGCAGGAAACCGCGCTGATGCAGCAGCTCGAGGCGCAGCGCATCTCCAACGAGCTGGCGATCCGCAACATGCTGACCCCGGCCCAGCTCGCGACCGCATCGAGCACCCACGCCCAGATGGAGGCGCTGCACCAGCAGGAGCACGCGCTGATGAAGGCGAACGACATGGCGCCGCCGCCCGGCGACTAGGCGGACCGGGGGTGGGTGGGGACGCGCTTCGCCGATGCGTGTTTCCGCCCACCGCCCCCGGTTGTCGGCCCGTGCCCCGAGCCTGGACCACGGCGTGAATATAACGGTGTTGAAACAACCACAGGCTGTAGGAGATCCGTCAGTTCTCGGCAAAGTCGCAGAAATAATGGCGATTTTGTTCGAATCCACATGTGTTGCGATAAAGTAATGGAAGTCGGGAGTAGCTGAGCTAGGATGCGGCCGGGCCTGGGCAAGGGAGGACGTCGATGACCGGCTGGGCGGATCCCCCGGCTCTCCTTGAAGGTTCCCCCGTTCCGACCGGCGATGGCTCCGCGCCGGACGGGAGCCATGGCCCCGCCGACAACACGGCACAGCGCATGGAGGCGCTCGGCCACCTGACGGCAGGCCTGGCGCACGAGTTCAACAACCTCCTGACCATCGTGCTCGCCAACCTCCAGCGCCTGGCGCAGGAACAGGATCCGGACCGGCGGGCCGGGCAGGTGGCGCGCGCCGACTGGGGCGCGCAGCGCGCGGCCCGCCTGACCGGGCAGATGCTGTCCTTCGCCAGGCACCGGTTCGACCAGGCGCAGGTGGTCGACGTGAACGCGACGGTGCGCGACTGCGACGCCATCCTCGACCAGATGGCCGGCCACCAGCTGTCGGTGGTGCTGGAGCTTGCCGACGAACCGCTGCCGGCCAGCCTGGACCAGGCCCAGCTGGAACTCGTGCTGCTGAACCTGGTGCGCAACGCCGCCGACGCGTCCCCGCCCGGCGGGCGCATCGTGGTGCGCAGCAGCCGCCGCCGGTTCGACGGCGCCGACGCGGTGGGGCTGGCGGTGATCGACGACGGCACCGGCATGACCGACGAGGTGAAGGCCCGGGCGACGCAATCGTTCTTCACCACCAAGGCGCCGGGCAAGGGAACCGGCCTCGGCCTGTCCATGGTCAAGGACTTCGTCGAGCATCACGGCGGCAGGCTGGAGATACGCAGCGCGCCCGGCCAGGGCACCACCATCGACCTCCTCCTGCCGATGGCGCTCCTGCCGATGGCGACGATCGACACCGAAGCGCCGCTGCCAGCCTGACAGCGCCGGGACACGGACCCGGCCGCGCCCCCACATGGCGGGATGGCCTGGTCGACCACCCGACCGACGTGGAACGACCTAGCCGGCGGGGCGGGAGAACGGCATCGCCGTGCGCAGCCTGCCGCGTTTCGGGGCGCCGCCGACGATGTGGCCGATCGCGGTCAGGCTGTCGACGTGGTCGCAGACGATCTTGAACACCGCCAGCAGCGGCACGCTCAGGAACGCGCCCGGGATGCCCCACAGCCAGTCCCAGAACAGCAGCGACGCCATCACCAGCACCGGGTTCAGGGTGAAGCGCCTGGCCAGAAGCAGCGGGGTGACGGTTTCGCCTTCCAGCAGGTGGATGGCGAAATAGATCGCCGGCGGCAGCAGCGCGTGCAGCACGGACGGGAACACGAACAGCCCCACGAAGAAGTACACCACGATGCCGGTGAACGGCCCGATGATCGGGACGTAGTTCAGCAGGAACGCCACCACGCCCCAGAGCAGCGGGTTCGGCAGGCCGAGTGCCGCGCACTGCGCGAAGTTGAGCGCGCCCACCAGGAGGTTCATCACCGTGATGGTGGCGAGGTAGAGCGACACGTTGCGCTCGATGGCGGTGGCGATCTGCACCGTGCGCCGCTTGTCGGCCCAGGTCGGCATGATCTCGACGAAGCGGCGCAGCAGGCTGTCGCCCTCGTAGAGCAGGAAGAACAGCATCAGCAGCATGGAGAACAGCTGCCCCAGGAACGCCCGCGTGCCCACCAGGATGGAGGAGCCGACACTGGTCAGGCCGCTGGTGCCGGACTGCTGCACGGTGACGGTGCGCATGTTGGAGGGCTGGGGGCCACCCTGGTCCATCAGCGCCTGCAGCTTCTTCATGCCGTTCTGCACCGCGTGGATCGGCCCCTGGAGGAACGACAGCTTGTGCTGCAGGGCGGGCAGGCTTTGCGGCGCGCGCGCGATCCAGCCCGAGGCCGGCACCGAGATCGCCGCCCCGATCGCGCCCACGATGCCGAACAGCAGGCAGATCAGCAGCAGGGCTGCGATCGGCTTGGGGATGCGCAGGCGCTGGTTCAGGAACCGCATCGGCGTCGACAGCAGCAGGTTCAGCACGCCCGCCAGCACGAACGGCAGCACGATGTCGCTGGTGAAGTACAGGGTGTAGAACACGCCCATGATGGTGAGCAGCAGCAGGCACATCGAGATGGTGTTCAGCCCGCTGCGCCGATGTGCCTCCGTCACCGTTTCCAGCGCCCGGGGCGGGCCGACAGGGTCGGCCTCGGCTTCCAGCATCCGGGGCGGGCCGACAGGGTCGGCCTCGGCTTCCAGCATCCGGGGCGGGCCGACAGGGTCGGCCCCGGCGGGCCCGGTCGTCGCGGCGATGACTGCCATGCCCTGGTTCCGTCCCGATGTCGCGCCGGAGAACGTGCCGGCCTGTGCAACGATGTCGGGAAAAATCGTGCGCTGCAACACCGACGCGGCGGCAATGGTGTCAGGTGGGGCGGGGTCAGGCGGCGCGCGGCAGCCGGACCACGAAGCGGGCACCCACCACCCGGCCGGACCCGTCGACGCGGTTTTCCGCCGAGATGCGGCCGCGCAGGGCCTCGACGATCTGCCGGCTGATCGACAGGCCGAGCCCGGAATGCTGGCCGAAATGCTCCGCCGCCGGCCGCTCGGAATAGAAACGGTCGAAGATGCTGTCGAGCTTGGCGGCCGGGATGCCCGGGCCCTCGTCCGCCACCGCGATCTCCAGCATCCCGGGCAGCGACCCCGGCAGCTCGGACACCGACAGCACGATCCGCCCGTCCGGCGGCGAGAAGGAGGCGGCGTTGCCAAGGAGGTTGCGCAGCACCTGCACCAGCCGGTCCTCCACCGCTTCGGCCAGGAGCGGCCGGGCCGGCGCGGCCGGTGCCTCCACCACGATCACCGGATCGCCCGGCTTTCGCGTCGCCCCGTTGATCTCCGCCAGCACGGACAGGATCGGCAGCACCGCCACCGGCTCGGTCACCGAGCGCGACAGCTCGGCGTCGACCCGGCTCGCGTCGGAGATGTCGGTGATCAGCCGGTCGAGGCGGCGCACGTCCTGGTTGATGATCGCCAGCAGCCGCGCCCGCTGCCCGGCATCCTGGATCCGCATCAGCGTCTCGATGGCGCTGCGGATCGAGGAGAGCGGGTTCTTGATCTCGTGGCTGACGTCGGCGGCGAAGCGCTCGATCGCGTCCATGCGCGCCCACAGCGCGCGCGCACTTTCCTCCAGCGCCTGGGCCAAGTCGCCGAGCTCGTCCCGCCTCGCCAGCAGCCTGGGCGGCACGCTGCCGGTGCGGCCGATGGTTTCCCGCATCACGTGCGCCGAGGCGGCCAGGCCCAGCAGAGGCCGGGCGATGGTCTGCGCCAGGTACCAGGACAGCAGCACGGTGATGGCGAGTGCCACGAAGAACAGCACCAGGATGGAGGAGCGCACCGCGAACAGCGACCGGTCCACCTCGCTTGCTTCCCGGGTCAGCTGGATGATGCCCACCGTCTGCCCGTCATGCGCCACCGGCTCGGCCACCGTGACCAGCAGCCGGTGGTCGGCGGTGCGCCGGATGAAGGGCGCGGTCTCGGTGCTGTCCGGGTCGCCGAAGCGGAGCTGCTCGCGCACTTCCGGCTGCGCGTTCGGGTCCGCGCCGGGTCGGAGCGTCGGCACCAGCCGGTGCGGCATCAGGCTCAGCAGCCGGTCGTAGAGCTGCTGCAGCAGCTGCGCGCCGCGGTCGGGCAGCCCTTGCGCCGGGTCGGTCCCGGTCGCATTGGTCCCGGCCGCGCTGGTCCCGGCCGCGCTGGT
>CAXTCK010000156.1:0-8262 GCA_964242425.1 uncultured Acetobacteraceae bacterium
CCAGGCTTCGCAAGGCCGGGCTTCGCGATCAGCCGGGCAGCAGGCCGGCGGTCTGCAGCAGCAGGGCGGCGTTCAGCAGGCACACGAAGCCGACCATCGCCCCGGTCGCGAGCAGGGTCCGCCGGTTCATGCGGAACCGGCCCATCACCCGGGCATCGCGCCCGATCAGCAGCAGCGTGACCATCGGCAGCGGCAGCACGAAGCTCAGCACCACCTGGCTCCAGATCAGCGCGCTGGTGACGTCGGCGCCGAGCCCGATCACCACGAAGGACGGCAGCATGGTGATGAGCCGGCGCACCCAGATCGGGATCCGGTACCTGACGAAGCCCTGCATCACCACCTGCCCGGCCATGGTCGCGACCAGCGAGCTGGACAGGCCCGACGCCAGCAGCGACAGCAGGAAGATCAGCGCCGCAGCCCGGCCGAGCAGCGGCGTCAGGGTGTGGAACGCGCCGTCCAGGCTGGCGATGGCCGAATGGCTGCCGTGGAACGAGGCCGCCATCACCACCATGGCCATGTTGACCAGGCCCGCCACCGTCAGCGCGAACACCACCTCGCGGTTGGAATAGCGGATCATCCGCGCCCGCGCGTCGTCGTCGCGCAGCGCCACCCGGTCCTGGGTCAGGCTGGAATGCAGATACATCGCGTGCGGCATCACCGTGGCGCCGACCAGGCCGATGCACAGCGCGATCGCGCCGTTGTCCGGCAGGCCCGGCACCAGGCTGTGCCGGACAACCGAACCCCAGTCGGCCGGCACGATCAGCAGCTCGCCCAGGTAGCTGACGCTGATCACGCTCACCAGGGAAGCGATCAGCACCTCCAGCGGGCGGAAGCCGTGCCGCTGCATGCCGAGCAGGAGCATGGTCAGCACGCCCATCGCCGCCATCGCCGGCAGGAGCCCGACATGCAGCAGCAGCGACAGCCCGACCGCGCCGCCGACGAACTCGGCGAGGTCGGTCGCCATCGCCGCGAGCTCGGTCAGCACCCACATCGCGATCACCACCGGCCGCGAATAACGGTCGCGGCACAGCTCGGCCAGGTTGCGCCCGGTGACGATGCCGAGCCGGGCCGCCTGCGCCTGGAAGAACATGGCGATCACGTTGGCCAGCAGCACCACCCACAGCAGGGCATAGCCGTAGCGGGCGCCGGCCTGGATGTTGGTGACGTAGTTGCCCGGGTCGACATAGGCCACCGAGGCCACCAGCGCCGGCCCGGCCAGCGCCACCACGCTGCGCAGGCCGCGCGAGCGCCCCGCCAGCGTTTCGCCCAGGGTGAAGCGGGTGCGCTCGCTGAGGGTGGTCATGCCGGGCAATGTAGCTGGGGCTACAATTCGGTCAACCGCCACAACGGCGCTAGGCTCTGTGTCGCGATGAACCGTGCCCCGTTCCTTCCCGCTTCCCCGCTTCCTGTTCCGCCGTCCTCCGGCGAGCACAGGCCGGTGCAGGCCGAGCACCACGACCGGGCGCGCACCGCGCAAACCCGCGTGCTGCTGGAGGACTACGTGGAGCTGATCGCCGAGCTCGGCGCGGAAGGCGCGCTGGTCGGGCCCACCGCGCTGGCCCGCCATCTCGGCGTGTCGCATGCCAGCGTGATCAAGTGCATCGTGCGCATGGGCCGGGAAGGGCTGGTGACCAGCCTGCCGTATCGTGGCGTCGCCCTGACCGAGGCCGGCCACGCGCTGGCCGCTACGGTGCGGCGGCGCCATCGGGTGGTGGTGGCGCTGCTGCGCGCGGTGGGCGTGCCGGAAGCCGACGCGGAGGCCGACGCGGAAGGCATCGAACACCACGTGTCCGGGTCCACCCTGGAAGCGTTCGAGCGGTTCCTGAAGCGCAAGGGGGCGGAAGGTTGATTGCCGCCTCGCGGCAGGGGCGGCCAAGGCGGCCGAGGCAGCGAATGGTGGCCCTGCCGGCCGTTGCTCTCGTTCTTCTCGGCCTGGGAGGCTGCGGGCCGCTTCCGCCCGGATCGGACGGACCGCCCTTGATCGACCGCGCCACCGGGCCGGACCTGCCGGACGACCGCGGCAACAACGGCATGGGGGTCGGCGGCGCGAACGGCGGCATGGGGGTCGGCGGCGGCGTGCAGGCCGGGGGCGGACCAGCCCTGCCGTGACGGCCTGGCCGGCGTTCAGGGCGTGCGGGATGAAGCAAGCGGTGCCGTGGCGCCCGCGCCCACAACCGGCGGATCACGCCCGCCGCTGCCCGGACGTCAACGCCGATACTGGGCGTCGTCGACGGGCTCCATCCAGTCTACCGGCGAGCCGTTCAGCCGCTCCTGGATGGCGATGTGGCTCATGGCCGTGGTGTCGGACGCTCCGTGCCAATGCTTCTCGCCGGGCGGGAACCAGACCACGTCGCCCGGCCGTATCTCCTCCACCGACCCGCCGTCCCGCTGCGTCCAGCCGCAGCCGGCGGTGACGATCAGGGTCTGGCCGAGCGGATGGGTGTGCCATGCGGTTCGCGCGCCGGGCTCAAAGGTGACCAGCGCTGCCGCCACCCGTGCCGGATCGGGGGCGCCGAACAGCGGATCGATCCGCACCGTCCCGGTGAACCAGTCCGACGGCCCCTTGCCGGACGGCTGGCTGCCCGCGCGCCTGATCTCCATCGTCCGCATCCCCGACCTGTTCCCCCCGTGCGACGCATGGAGGCGGACCGGGTTGCGGCGCGTCACGCCGCAGGGTGCGGAAGCGCCCGGCCCGGTGCCGACCCTGGCGCCGACTCTGGCGCCGACCGTGGCGAGGTTCCTACAGGTCCAGCTCAAACAGCCCAGGATGCCCGGCCGGACGCGGCCCGGACGGCCAGCGGAACAGCCGGTCCGCTTCGCTGATCGGCAGGTCGTTGATGCTGGCCTCGCGCCTGCGCATCAGCCCGTTCGGGTCGAACAGCCACTGCTCGTTGCCGTAGGCCCGGAACCAGGCGCCGGCACCGTCGTGGAACTCGTAGGCGAACCGCACCGAGATCCGGTCCGCGTCGAACGCCCATAGCTGCTTGATCAGGCGGTACTCGCGTTCCGCCTCCCACTTGGCGCGCAGAAACGACACGATGGCCGGCCGGCCGGAAAAGAACAGCGTCCGGTTCCGCCAGCGGCTGTCGACGGTGTAGGCCAGCGCCACCGCGTCCGGGTCGCGTCGGTTCCAGCCGTCTTCCGCCGCGCGCACCTTCTGCCGCGCGGTCTCGAGGGTGAAGGGCGGCAGCGGCGGGCGGGGCTGGTCCATGCGCCGGATCATGCCGTGCTTCCGTCCCGGCGCAAGATACGGTCCCGCCCGCATCCAACGAAAGGTTGTCCCGATGCCCTCCACCCCGGCCGCGTTCCTCGTCCTGCTGCTCGCCCTGCTGCCGGTCCCGCTCCGGGCGCAGCCGGCGGCAGCGGCATCCCCGTTCGTGCTCGACGGCGCGGTGGCCCGTTCCGGCCCGGTCGACCCGTCGGCGCTGGCGCGGCTGCCAGTGATCAGCGTGCCCGTGAGCCAGATCACCGGGCACGGCCAAAGCCACGACCGGCCCAGCGGGGTGCGGCTGTGGGACCTGCTGCAGCAGGCCGGCCCGCGCGACGCTGCGGCCAAGCACGCAGGCTTGCGCCACACCGTGACCGTGGTCGGCCGGGACGGCTACCAGGTCGCGTTCTCGTTCGGCGAGCTCGATCCCGACGGCAGCGCCGACCCGGTGCTGGTGGTGGTTTCCGCCGGACGAGCGGGCCTGGTGGTCCCGGGCGACCGCACCGCAGCCCGCAACGTGCACGACGTGGCTCGCATGACGGTGAACTGAGCCTACCGCACCGATAATCCCGGCCTGCCGGACCGATATGTTTCCGAAACCAATCCTTGCAGTAACGCTTTCGTGACGTGTAACGTGAGTAACGGCATTTTAACTCGATGACCCACCGGGAACAGGAATGACTTCCGCTCAATACGCGGTCTCGCTGGTCGGCACCGATCCCGCCGGTGCGTTGCACCTGATCGAGCAGTCCGGCCTGTTCGACGTCGAGTACTACGTCGCCTGCAACCCCGACATGGCGGCCATGCGCCCCAAGGCGATGGCGCACTACCACGCCCATGGCTGGCGCGAGGGCCGCAAGCCCAACCTTTATTTCGACCCGGGCTGGTACCTGTCGCAGCAGCCGGACGTGGCCAGGGATGGGATCGACCCCCTGCTGCACTACCTGCTTCGCGGCGAGGCGGAAGGAAGCCGTCCCAGCGCGTGGTTCGACCCGGCTTGGTACCGTGCCACCTATACGGTGCCGGACGGCATGCACGCGCTGCGGCACTACCTGCTCAACCGGGGCAGCGGCACGCACAGCGCGATGGCCGAGTTCGACAGCCCGTTCTACCTGCGCGCCTATCCGGACGTGGCTGAAGCCGGGCTCGACCCGCTCGAGCACTACATGGTGCAGGGCTTCCGCGAAAGCCGCCGCCCGTTCGCGGCCTTCGACCCCGCCTTCTACCGGCAGCGCTACCTGGGCGGGGAGGTCGAGGCCAACCCGCTGCTGCACTACCTGGCCAACCGCGACCGGCCGGGCGTGTATCCGAGCCTGCCCGCGGGCGAGACCACCGTGGCGCGCGAGGTGCGCCGGCACACCCAGCCAGGCCCGAACTTCGAGACCAGGCGCCCGCTGCCCGAGACCGCTTCCAGGCGGGCCCGCGTGCTCGCCTACTACCTGCCGCAGTTCCACGCGATGAAGCGCAACGACGAATGGTGGGGCGAAGGCTTCACCGAGTGGACCAACGTCCAGCGCGGCCTGCCCCGCTTCGCCGGCCACTACCAGCCGCGCATCCCGCGCGACCTCGGCCATTACCGGCTGGAAGGCACCGACACCCTGCGTCGCCAGGCGGACATGGCGCGCGCGGCCGGGATCGAGGGCTTCGTGTTCTATTTCTACTGGTTCAACCGCGAGCGCCTGCTCGACGGCCCGCTGGAGGCGCTTCTCGCCGACCGCTCGGTCGAGCTGCCGTTCTGCCTGATGTGGGCCAACGAGAACTGGACCCGGCGCTGGGACGGCTCGGAAGAGGACGTGCTGATCAGCCAGGACTTCCGGCCCGAGGACGAGCTGGCGCTGATCGACTGCTTCGCGCGCCACTTCGCCGACGGGCGCTACATACGCGTCGGCGGCCGTCCGCTGCTGATGATCTACCGCATCGCGCTGATCCCGGACGCGGCCGACACCATCGCCCGCTGGCGCACCCTGTTCCAGGGCCGTGCGAACGAGGACCCGCTGTTCGTGATGTCGCAATCCTTCGGCGACAACGATCCGCGCCCGTACGGCCTCGACGGCGGGGTGGAGTTCCCGCCGCACAAGCTGGTGGGCGGGCTGTCCACCATCAACAGCAGCCTGGACATGCTCGACACCGACTTCACCGGCCAGGTGTACGACTACGACGAGGTGATGCGCGCGGCCCTGGCCGAGCCGCCGGCACCGTTCCCGCTGATACGCACCGCGTCGCCGTCCTGGGACAACGACGCCCGCCGCCAGGGCAGCGGCCTGGTGCTGCACGGCGCCACGCCGGCCAAGTACGAGACCTGGCTGGAGGGGCTGGTGCGACAGGCGAGCGCGCACCCGTTCCACGGCGAGCCGATCGTGTGCGTCAACGCCTGGAACGAGTGGGCGGAGGGCGCCTATCTGGAGCCCGACCTGCATTTCGGCTCGGCCTACCTCAACGCCACCGGCCGCGCCGTCACCGGCTTCGGGCGCCCGTCCGCGCAGGGCCGCGTGCTTCTGGTGGGCCACGACGCGTTTCCCGCCGGCGCGCAGTCGCTGCTGCTGCACGTCGGCCGCCAGCTCAAGCGCTACCACGGCGTGGAGATCGCTTTCCTGCTGTTGAACGGCGGCGCGCTGCGGGACGGCTACGAATCGGTCGGCCGCACAACCGTGATGGGCCCGGACGATCC
Organism: uncultured Acetobacteraceae bacterium; assembly: GCA_964242425.1. Lineage (GTDB taxonomy): Bacteria > Pseudomonadota > Alphaproteobacteria > Acetobacterales > Acetobacteraceae > Lichenicola. The sequence continues at coordinate 5,877 of CAXTCK010000156.1, forward strand.
ACGCCTGCCCGCCCACCTCCAGGCCCTGCGCGCCGCAGGCTTCTCAGGCGCCATCGTCAACAGTTCCGCATCCGCGCCCGCCTGCCGGCACCTGGCGCAGGCAGGCATCCCGTTCACCCTGCTGGTGCACGAGCTGCCGGCACTTCTGGGCGAGAAGGGGCTGCTGCCGGCGCTGCGCGACGCCGCCTCCCGCGCCGCCACCGTGGTGTTCCCGGCCGCCGCCGTGCAGGACGCCGTGCGCGCCCTGGTGCCCGTGCCGGACGAGCGTACGGCGCAGATCCCGCAGGGACTGTATGCCGCCGTGCGCTATTCGGCACGCCATCGCACCGCGTTCCGCGCCCAGTTCGGCGTCGAGAACAGCGACCTGCTGCTGATCGGCGTCGGCTATGCCGACATGCGCAAGGGCTTCGACCTGTTCCTGCAGCTTTGGCGCCTGCTGTCGACCCGCAGCTCCGGCGGGCGGCGCCGCCACCGACGCATCCACTGCCTGTGGCTGGGCGACATCGATCCCGGCCTGCACACCTATCTTCGCGCCGAGCTGGACGCGGCACTCGCGTCCGGCACCTTCCACATGCCGGGCCACGTTCCCGACGCGCCGGACCATCTCAGCGCCGCCGACGCCTTCGTGCTCACCTCGCGCGAGGACCCGCTGCCCAGCGTGGTGATGGAAGCACTGGCCAGCGGCCTTCCGGTCGCGGCGTTCGAGAACAGCGGCGGCACCCCGGAGCTGCTGCGACGGTTCGACGCCGGCGCCCTGGTGCCGCTCGGCGACGTTTCGGCCCTGGCGCGCTCGGTCCTGTCGCTCGCCCAGGAGTGCCACGACCGGCCCGTTGCCGAGCGCGCGCGGAACGGCCGGCAGGTGGCGCGGCAGCTCTGCTTCGACCGCTATGTCGGCCGCCTGCTGGCGCTGGCGCAGCCGACGATGCGTCGGATCTCGGTGGTGGTGCCGAGCTTCAACTACGCCCGCTACATGCGCCAGCGCCTGGCCTCGATCTTCGCGCAAGGCCACCCGGTGCACGAGGTGATCGTGCTGGACGACGCGTCCGCCGACGACAGCGTCGCGGAAGCGCGGGCCGCGGGAGCGGACTGGGACCGGCAGGTCCGCGTGGTGGCGCAGACGCGCAATTCGGGCTCGGTGTTCCGGCAATGGCAGCGCGCGGTGGCGGAAGCGCGCGGCGACTGGATCTGGATCGCCGAGGCCGACGATGCCGCCGACCCGCGCCTGCTGGAAACCCTGGCCCAGGCGCTGGACGGCGCGCCGCGCGCGGTGATGGCGTTCTGCGACAGCCGCGCCGTAGACTCCGACGGCACCACCGTGTCCGACAGCTACAAGCCTTATTACGCCACCACCGCCGGCACCGTCCTCGACGACGACGGGCTGCACGAGGGCCCGGCCTTCGTGCGTGCCTGCCTCAGCGAGCGCAACCTGATCCTGAACGCCAGCGGCGTGCTGTTCGAGCGGCAGGCGCTGCGTGCCGCACTGGCCCGTCTCGGCGACGAGCTGCTGTCGTTCCGCGTCGCCGGCGACTGGCGGCTTTACATCGAGATGCTCAACCAGCCGGGCGCGCAGGTGGCCTACGTGGCGGAGCCCCTGAACATCCATCGCAGGCACGGCGACAGCACCACACATCGCCTCGCCGCCCAGAAGCATCTGGGCGAGGTTGCACGCATCCACCGCCTGATCGGGCGGCAGCCCGCCGTGCTGGACGCCGACCGCATGCGCCAGCGCGCCTATCGCAGCCAACTGGCGTGCCAGTTCGGGCTGCGCCTCGCCGGCGAGTGAGGCCGGGCGGCCAGGCGCTCGCCGGTCGCGCCGGGCCTTGTCCGTGAACGCCATTCAAGCTGCCTGGGAGGTTGCCGCCTTTCTGGCGGTGTCGACGCAGGCGGTTACCGCTTCGGCCAGCGAGCTGCTGAAATAGTCCGCGCCGATCGAGCGCTGCACCGCTGTGTCGGACAGGGCTGAGTCCTCCAGCGGCCACAACCCGACCAGGATCGGGGTTCCGCGCGGCAGGCGCTGGCGCAGCCGCTGCATCAGGTAGCGCAGGTAGGAAGGGCTGCCGCTGATGTCCAGATAGGAAACGCAGGCCATCGCCACTCCCGACACGTCCAGCGTGTCGATCCGTTCCCGCGACACCTCGCCGTAGCCCACCAGCCGGCTGCCCAGGCCGTGCTTGCTGACCAGCTGCGCCAGGATCGCGGACGCCGCCTCGTCAAGCGGGCCGCGCCCGGCGATGCACAGCACAGCCCCCTCGCCGCGCCAGATCGGTGGAAGGCTTTGCAGGTCGCCCTCGACGCTCTCGGGATGCGCATGGGTCTGCGACGGCGGATGGCCGTCGTCGGGCGGCTCGATCGACTCCTTGCCGCGCTTCGGCGGCGGCGGCTCCTC
>CAXTCK010000157.1:0-8141 GCA_964242425.1 uncultured Acetobacteraceae bacterium
GTGCCGAGGCGCGTCGCGCGCTGGCGCCGGTGCGCAAGCGGGCGCGCGACGCGGAAACGCTGCTGGGGAAGCTGGGGGAGGAACGGCGCGTGCTGGAAGCACGCCTGGCCGATCCCGCCTTCTACGTGCCGGGCAAGGCGGACGAGGTCGCCCGCGTCAACACACGCCTCGCCGCTGTCGGTCGTGCGGAAGCGGCGGCAGAGGCGGACTGGCTCGATGCCGAGCAGGAGCTGGAAGCGGCCTCCTAGAGCATCTTTACCCGATCAGGTGGAACCACCTGATCGGGTAAAGATGCTCGCTGGAATAATGAGCTAGAACAGGTTCACTGAGCGCATGCGAAGTGAAAATGTCCTAGCCTGGCCGCGCCCAGCCTGCCGGCTTGAGACTGCCGCCGTCAGGACTGCCGCCGTCAGCGCCAGTGCGCGGGAACCCAGAACGGGCGCGGGCCGCGAGTGTCCCAGTGGCCGGGAACCCAGCGGCCGTAATGCGGGCGCCAGGCGACGTAGTGGCCGCGCCGCCAGACATAGGCGGCGCCGTTCCACTCCCAGCCGCCGCCCTGCCACACCAGACGCTCGCCGGGCGGCGGCGGCGGTGGAGGGGCCTCGTACTGGGGCGGCGGGATCGGGGCATAGCCATAGGGCTGGGCGGCCGCCTGCCCGGCGGCGGCAAGGCAGCCGAGCAGCGCCAGCGCCGAAACGATCCGGTTGCGGGTACGCATGGGTCGGGTTCTCCATCGATGCAGCCGCGCCGTGCGGCCTGGCGCGGAACAAGGCACAGCCTCGGCAGCCATGATGGCAGCAACACGGCGGAATCGACCACGGACCGCGTTCTTTACGCAAATTTAAGCCGCAGCGGCGAGACTGCATCGACCGCCCACAGCGAGATGCAAGCAGATGGACACGATCTTTCTCGACCCCGACATAAGAAGCCGGACCGGAACCGGCTGCACCGGATGTCGCGGCGACCGCTTCGACACCCCGATCACGATGGCGTTCCAGCCGATCCTGGACGCGACGGGGCGCGTGTTCGCGCACGAGGCGCTGGTGCGCGGGACGAACGGCGAAGGGGCTGGCGAGATCCTGTCGCGCGTGAACGAGACTAATCGCTACGCCTTCGAGCAGCTCTGCCGCATCACCGCCATCGACACCGCAGCCCACCTGGGCCTGCGCGACCGGGGGGCGATGCTGTCCATCAACTTCAGCCCCAACGCGATCTACGAGCCTGTGCGCTGCCTGGCCAGCAGCCTGGCGGCAGCCAGGCGGGTCGGCCTGCCCAACCACATGATCCTGTTCGAGATCACCGAGAACGAGCGCGTGCGCGACCCGCGGCACCTGCGGGACATCGTGTCCAGCTACCGCGGCATGGGCTTCAAGGTCGCGATCGACGATTTCGGCGCGGGCTTCTCCAACCTCGACCTGCTGGCCGGTTTCCAGCCCGACCTCATCAAGCTCGACATGCACCTGATCCGCAACATCGACGCCGACCCGGTGCGCCAGGCGATCCTGCGCAGCATGATCGGGCTGTGCCGCGAGCTCGGCATCGCCCTGGTGGCGGAAGGCGTGGAGGAGGTGGCCGAGTACCGTACGCTGCAGCACCTCGGCATCGTGCTGTTCCAGGGCTACCTGTTCGCCCGCCCCGGACTCGGGACGCTGCCGGTGCCGGTGATGCCGCCCGGCTGATGGCCCGTTCCCGGGAACGGGACGCGATTTACAGCGTCACCCGGAGCGGCGCTAATGCGCCATGCTCCCCGCTTGTCCTGCCGGCCGCTGCTCGTGAGCGGGCCGACCCAGCCGCGCGTCGTCCTGGTCACCGGCGCCTCGTCCGGGATCGGGCTGTGCAGTGCCGCCCTGTTCGCCGCCCGTGGCTGGCGGGTCGGGCTGGTGTCGCGCAGCGCCGAGGGCCTGGCCGCCGCTGCCCGGCTGATCGCGCAGCGTTCTCCTGATGCGGTGGTCGCCTGCGCCGTAGCCGACGTCGCCGACAGCGGGGCGCTTGCCGCCGCGGCGCGCGCGGTGGTGGCAGCGCTGGGGCCGATCGAGGTATGGGTCAACGCGGCGGGAAACGGCGTCTACGGTCATTTTCGCGACGTGCCGGAGGCGGAATACCGCCGCGTCACCGATGTGACCTACCACGGCACCGTCAACGGCAGCCGGATCGCGCTGTCGCACATGATGCCGCGGAACGAGGGCACGATCGTCAACGTGTGCTCGGCGGTGGTGTTCCACGGCGTGCCGCTGATGACCTCCTATGCCGGGGCCAAGGCGGCGGTGCGCGCCTTTGGCCAGTCGCTGCGCATCGAGCTGCGGCTCCTCGGCAGCCGCGTGCGCGTGGCGACCCTGATCCCGCCCGCGATCAACACGCCGTTCTTCGACCACGCCCCGTCGCACATGGGCTTCCCGGCCCGGCCGGTGCCGCCGGTGTACCGGACGGAGGTGGCGGCGCAGGGGGTGTGGCTGTGCGCCACCGGGCGCGGCGGGGAGCTGCTGCTGACCGGGGTGGTGCAGGCCTATTCGCGGATCGCCCGGCTGTCGCCCTGGCTCGCCGGCTACCTGGTGTCGCGCAGCGACTTCGCGTCCGAGATGCCGCGCGACGAGGCCTGCGCACGCGACCGGGTGCCGTGCCTGTTCGCCACGCGCACGGGCGGGCATTCCATGCACGGGCCGTTCGGGGCCCGCGCGCGCGGCTGGAGCAGCCAGCTCTGGCTCGCTGGCGCCTGGCGCCGGTTGCGGGGCGTCAGCCGGGACCGGCCAGCCGCTCCGTCGCCGCCAGCACGCGCGCCCGCAGCGCCGGATCGCGCGCCAGCCGGTTCGGCGCGACCAGGGCACGCCGCTTCAGATAGCGTCCGCTGATCCCGTCCAGCTCCGGGGACAATGCCGCGTGCAGCGGCGTGTCGGCACCCTGCGCCTCGCTCAGCGCGACCCGTGACAGCAGCCGCCACACCGCCTGGTCGATGCCGCCGCTGCGCACCAGCCCGGTCGCGACCAGTCCGGGATGAACGACGTTCAAGGTGACGCCGGTGCCGGCCGTCGCCCGCGCCGTCTCGGTCGTGGTCATCAGCAGGGCGAGCTTGGAGCGGGCATAGGCACGGGTCATGCGCCAGCCCTGCCTCAGTTCCAGGTCGTTCGGGTCGATACGCGCCTGGTCCGAGCTGGAAGAGCCGGTCATGACCACCCGCCCATGTCCGGAGGCCTGCAGGACGGGCAGCAGCGAGCGGGTGAGCACGAACGGCGCCAGGTGGTTCACCGCCAGGGTGAGCTCATGGCCTTCCGCAGTCTCGATGCGCCTGGGCGACAGGAGGCCGGCATTGTTCACCAGCACGTCGAGCGTCGGGGCGAGAACGCGTATCTCCGCCGCCGCCTGCCTGGTTTCCGACAACATCGACAGGTCGGCGACGATGGCAAGCGGCCGCGTCCCGGCACGGCCAGCGATCCAGCCGGACGCGTCGTGCAGCCGCCGCTCGTTGCGTCCGACCAGCACGACGCGCAGGCCGGAGCCGGCCAGGCCAAGCGCTATCCATCGCCCGAGACCGCCGGTGCCGCCGGTGACGACGGCAGTCCGGGGCTCCGGAACGCTCAGCGGCGGGCCTTGCGGGCGGCGTAGCGCGCGTCGCGGGCCGCCTTCTGCTCCAGCTTCAGCAACGCCTCCTGGCGCAGTGCTTCCGCGGCGGCCAGTTCCTCCTCCTTGCGCCGCTGTGCCTCGGCGGCAAGGGCCGCCTCGCGCTCGGCTGCCTGGCGCGCGGCTTCCGCTTCGCGCTCGACGCGTCGCTCGGCCATGCGGGCGTCGCGCGCCTCGGCGATCGCCTTGCGCTCGGCCGCCCGGGCCTGGACCTCGGGATCGTCCGCCGACGGGCGGGACTGGAACTTGGCGAGAATGGCGCGCTTGGCTTCAGCCGATGCGGTCTGCCGCTCGCCGAACTTGTTTCCCTTGAAGATGGTAGTAGCCCTCGATCGTGTTGGTGGAATCTGCGGCAGGCAGCTGATGACGATCCCGCCGCTGTCAAGCCGTATAACAAAAACCCGCTTGCGTCGCGACAGGACGATCGCACATATCCGCCTGCCAGAAGCAGGGACGCCATGCAGCGACAACAAGACGGTGGGTCGCACGACGTCCTTATGACCGGCAGCAACGGGTTTCTCGGGTCGCAGTTCGTCACCGCCTGGCTGCAGCGCCATCCCGCCTCGCGTGCCGCCTGCCTGGTACGCGCCCCGGACGACGAAGCCGCGGATGCCCGGCTGAAGGCGGCGCTGCTCCAGGCCGGCGAGGACCGCGACGCGCAGGCGGGGCTCGACGAGGCGATCGGGCGTGCTGCGGCGATACGCGGCGTCCTCGGCGACCCGGATGCCGGCTGGCTCGACGACGTGATGCGCTGGCGCGACGGATCCGACCGGCCGCTCCAGGTCGTGCATTGCGCGGCCAACCTGTCCTTCCGCCCGTCAGACCGCGACACCGTGCGCGCGGTCAACATCGACGGCACGCGGTTCATGCTGGACGCCGCCAGCCGCCTCGGCGCCTCGGAGTTCAACTACGTCAGCACCGCCTATGTCGCCGGCGACCAGGAAGGCCTGATCCTGGAAGACGAGCACGCGGACCGGCCGCCCGGCTTCAGCAACGCCTACGAGGAAAGCAAGTGGGAAGCCGAAGCGCTGGTGCGAGGCCATGGCGCTCGCAACAGCCTGCCCTTCCGCATCCTGCGGCCCAGCATCATCATCGGCCATTCCGTGACCTACCGCCTGTCCGCGCTGTCCGGCTTCTACAAGGTGGTGGAAACCATGCTGGCGCTGGGCCGGATGCCGCGTACGCGCGGCAGGGTGATCCTGCTGCCGGTGCCGCGCGACTCCACCCTGGACCTGATCCCGGTCGACACGGTGGTGGCGGAGATGATGGCGCTGATGGACGCGGGGCCATCCACCCTCGGCCACGCCTTCCACCTGACCAGCGACACGCCGCTGCCGCTGGTGGGCGTGCTGGACGCGCTGTCGCCGCTAGCGGGGCTCACCATCGGCCAGACCGACGAGACGGCGGTCGACAAGCTGGCCGAGCTGGTGATGCAGCGGCTGCGCCATTACGCGCCATACCTGGGCCAGATCCGCCATTTCGACCGGCGCAACGTTCGCGCCGCCGGGATCGCGCCGCAGCCGCTGTTCGACGTCGAGAGCCTGCGCCCCTACGTCACCAGCTTCATCGGCCACGCGGCCTGACCGGTCCGGCCGCAGCGGTCGGACGGGCTCAATGCCCGAAATGCGAGGCCAGGCCGCCTGCGGTCGGGCTGGCACCGGTATAGGCGCTGCCGAACGGCGCGATAAAGGCACCGGTCTGGGCGTCGAAGCCGTCCCTGACGGACTGGTCACCCGAGATCTTGTAGCGTCCGAGATGGGGGCCGGGCTTGTCCGGCGGCGGGCCCAGCGGCGCGCCCGGCACCGGGGCTGCCTGGAAATGGTGACGGCGGCCCAGCACGGTGAGGCTCTCGTCCGGGACCGGGCCAGCAGCGGTGGCAGCCGGCGCCGACCCGGCCTGCCGCGCCCAGGCGCCCGCCGGAATGCCCAGGGCCAGCGCCAAGACCAGCGCCACGGCGATCACGGGGGCGGCGATCAGGCGCAGCGGGTCGAGGTCGAGCTGGGTCATGGGGATCTCCCGGTCGACCACGCGGTCGGTGCTGATGCTGTAGTCGCTCCGGCAGGCCCGGAACAAGGCAAGGCCCCCGGGAGCCGAGCCGGAGCCAGCGGCGGCGGATGGCGCCTGCCGCTACGGGTCCTCCGGGCACACGTTTGGCAGACGACGAAACTCCTGCTGGAGTGCAGCGCTGGGAACGGCAAAATAACGTCAACGAGGCCCGCCGCGTATGCTTTTTGTGCCTGCAGGGATCATGACCTTGCTCGTCCCGGTTCTGATGGCGGTGCTCTGCGGGGCGACGTTCCTGCAGCAGCCACACGTCTCGCTGCGGTTGCTTCTGCTGGGATCGCTGTGCGCCGCCGCCGCGCTGGCGATGGCACGGTTCGGGTCTTGGGTCACGCCTGCGGTGGCATTCGGCCTGCTGGCTTCCGGGCTCTGCTGGCAGGCCTGCGCCGGGTTGTTTGGACAGCGGCCGCACCCGGGATGGCTGGCGGCGGCGCCATTGGTGTGGCTGACGGTTCGCGCGATGCCGTGGGCACCTGTCGGCATCGGCTCGGTCGTGGTGGCGCTGGTTCTCGACCATGCGCTGACGCTGTGCTGCCTTTTCGCGCTGGTGCGGGCACCCTGTCAGGAGATCGGCCAGCGCGGGCTGATCGCCGCCACGATCCTGCATGCGCTGGTCACCGGGCTGTTCCTCCTTTCCGTGCTGATTCCGCTTTCCGGCTGGCTCGCGACGATGACCCTGTTCCTGGCCGTCGAGACCCTGGCGCGCACCGTGCTGTGGCCGGGGTTCGGCCTGATCGCGGTGCTGGAGATGGCGGGCCTGCATGACGAGCTGGGCGGCGTGCTGAACCGGCGCGGCTTCTGGCGAGCGGCGGAGCAGCTCGGCCAACGCACCGTCCTGTTGTTCGACATCGACCACTTCAAGCGCATCAACGACACGCTGGGCCACGCCGCTGGCGACGAGGTGATACGGCGCTTCTCGGCGCTGGCGAGCCGGGCGCTGGGGGAGGATACCGTGTTCGGGCGCATCGGCGGCGAGGAGTTCGCCGCCGCTCTTGCCGGGGTGTCACCGGTGCAGGCGCGCCAGGTGGCCGAGCGGGTGCGGCTCGCCTGCGCGGAGGGGGGCGGGGACGTCACCGTCAGCGTCGGCATCAGCCCGCCCAGCCGGCCGGGGACAGCCGCAGGCGGCCGGATCGCCCTGGGCGACCAGATGGCGCTGGCCGACCACGCCCTCTACCGCGCCAAGCGGCTGGGCCGGAACCGCACGGTGATGCACGTCGACGACCACGCCAACACCTTGGGCAGACAAGGTGGGCAGGCACGCCGACGAGGCGGCACAGCGGAAAACACATGATCCACGAGCCGTTGCTACAACGCCGCCAGCACCGACTCCACGACGTGGCACACGTCCTGCGCGTCGAGCTCCGGGTGCATCGGCAGGGCCAGGATTCGGCCGGACAGGTTCTCCGACACCGGAAGCGGGACGCCGTCATGGTGCGGCCGGTAGGCCGGCTGCAGGTGCAGCGGCCGCGGGTAGTAGATCGCGGTCGGCACGCCGCGGGTCCGGAGCGCCGCCTGGAGCGCGTCGCGCGCCTGCGGAGAAGGCAGCAGGACCGCATAGACCGCCCAGGCGCTTTCCCCTCCGGACACGCGCTGCGGCGGCAGCAGGCGGTCCGCGCCCGCCGCAGCCAGACCTGAGTCGTAGGCGCAGGCGATTTCCTCACGGCGGGCCAGCTCGTGCTCGAACACGTCGAGCTTGGCCAGCAGCACGGCCGCCTGCAGCGTGTCGAGCCGGCCGTTCATGCCGGTGCGCAGCACCTCGTAACGCGTCTCGCCCTCGCCGTGCGAGCGCAGGGAGCGATACAGGCGGGCGCGATCCGGATCGTCGGTCAGCAGCGCCCCGCCGTCGCCATAGCCGCCGAGCGGCTTGGACGGAAAGAAGCTGATCGCGGTGGCGTCGGCCTCGCGGCCGAGCCGCGTGCCGTCGAGGCTGCCGCCGAAGGATTGCGCGCAGTCGTCGAGCAGGAACATTTCCCCGCCCGCGATCCGGCGCAGTTCCGGCCAGGGAGCGGGCTGGCCGAACAGGTCCACGCCGACGATCGCCGCCGGGCGCAGCCGGCCTTCGGCCCGGACCTGGTCGATCCGCTGCCGCAGGTGGTCGGGATCGATCTGGAAGGTGCGCGGGTGGACGTCCACGAACACCGGGACGGCACCCAGCAGCAGGGGCACCTCGGCGGTGGCTGTATAGGTGAAGGCGGGCAGGAACACGGCGCAGCCGGGGCCGATGCCGGCCGCCATCATCGCGATCTGCAGTGCGTCGGTGCCGGAGCTCAGCCCCACGCAGTGGGCGGCGCCGCAGAACGTGGCCAACCGGGCTTCCAGCTCCCCCACCTCCGGCCCGAGCACGAACTGGCAGTGGCCGAGCACCGTCTCCAGACGGGACCGCAGAGCCGGGGCGATCCGGGCCTGCTGCTTCTTCAGGTCGAGGAACGCGACCGTCCGGGAAGGGTCGGTCATGGGATCAGTTCCTT
>CAXTCK010000158.1:0-8115 GCA_964242425.1 uncultured Acetobacteraceae bacterium
ACTGGAGCATTTCCGCTGTGGGCGCTGCTGCCGCGCCAGGAACGCGAGCGGAGGCAGGAAGAGCGGCTGCACCCACAGAACCTGATCCGGCACCGCTCGGCGTGGACCAGCACCCTGATGGCCTGCCTTGAGATGACCAGGCAGGGCGAGCTGCTCATTGGCGAGCAGGCCGCCGACGGGGCCATCACGGTGTTCGCTTCGGCCTCGCCTGTGGTTCAAGACGAGATCTCCTGATCGTTCTATGCCTGAGCAGTCCGCGTGCCAGGAGAGGCCGGGCTAATATCTGTAGGGCTTGCAGATCCTATCAAACTTCAGCTGCTCCTGCGCGGCGGCGCGCTCGTTGCGGGCGTTCGCGCGCCATTTTGCGATGAAGGTGGTCGGGGTCACGCGGGCAGGCAATCCGTGAATGGCTACCGAATAAAGGTGTCGCCGTCGCTTCGGCCCGCCTTCGTGAGCCGGCCGGTTCGTTCCCCCTGATTGCTCATCCGCACAACTGGATGACGGTCGATGACGACGCCGTCACCCCTAGCCGCCGCCCGTCCCATCATCAGCCCGGCGGCCGACGGGCCGCTTTTCCCGACGCGGCCTCGTCGGCTGCTGATGGGGCGCGTCCTGGGAGGGTGCGCGGCGCTCGTCGGCCACGATGTCGTCGGCGACGGCCAGCAGGTCGGTCAGATAGGCGATTTCGGCCTCCAGCCGGTACCCGGTGTGGCGGAGCGCCCATTGCTTGGCCAGGCCGACATGCGGGCGCGCCTCCTCGCTCACCCGCGTGATCTCGTCCAACCGGGTGCGCACCGCCTCCAGGCGCCTGGACAGGAGCTGCGGCAGCACGTCGAGGATGCCGGGATCGGTCCGGGTCAGCGCGAGGTCGAACGGATCGAACCGGAACCAGACCTCGCTCAGCCCGCGCCGCCGCAGGTCGGCCAGCGCCCGGCAACCCGCCTCGGTGATCTCGAAGAGTTGCCTTGTCGGCCGCTTCCCGTCGCGCTCCTGTTTCAGGGCGTGCAGCAGCCCCTCCGCGGCGAGCCGGCCCATCGCGCCATACACCGCACCCACCGAGATGTCGGTCCACAGCGGCACGTGGTTGCGTTCCGCCTCCAGCCGCAACCGGTGACCGTGCATCGGCCCGTGCTCGGCGAACGACGACAGGATGAACAGCCGGATCGAGGACATCGAATTTGCTCTTGCAGGACTATTCCGGTAGGAGGGAGATCGTCAGAGATCCTTGTAGGCCCATGCCTGTCGAAAGAGAATGCCCGGGAACGCCGCAACCGGAAACGGGTGGATGGATGGAGGTCAAGACCCTTGCCCACTGATCGGCGGCGTGTCGGGACCAAGATCCGGAACCCAAGGGGGCACGACGGCCACGGCCCGCGCAGGCCGCCGGCGATGTCGACACCCCCAACCCGGCCCGACGCCCATGCGGACTGACACGGAGCTGAGCCCGCCCCGCGACGACGTCGTGCAACGCGACAACCGGGACGCCCCCGCGCGACGAGGCGACGGTTCGCATCCCTGGCCCGGATCGGCACCGTCAGATCGAAGCACGGGCGAGCACGAGCGCCACGACGATCCCGACGGAAAGGACGACGAGGCCGACGACCGTCCCGGGAAGTCCGACAAGGACGACCCTGACGGGAACAAGTCCGACAAGGACAAGGGCGACAAGAGCGACGACAAGAACAAGGACGGCGGCAAGAAGAAGCGCTGGCCGATCGTCGTCCTGGTCCTCGTCGCGATCCTGGTGGTCGCCGCCGGCATCGTCTGGTGGTTCCTGACCCGCGACCAGCAAAGCACCGACGACGCCTACACCGAAGGCAACGCGGTCAGCATCGCGCCGCAGGTCGCCGGCTACGTCGTCGAGCGGCACGTCGACGACAACACCTTCGTGCAGGCCGGCCAGCTGATGCTGCGCATCGACCCGCGCCAGTACATGGACGCCCGCGACCAGGCGCGCTCCAACCTCGACCTGGCCCTGGCGCAGCTCGCCAGCGCGAAGATCGACCTGGAGATCGCCCGCGTGCGCTTCCCGGCCGACCGGCAGCAGTCGCAGGCGCAGCTGGAGCAGGCGCTCGCCAACCAGGTCAACACCGGGCACGAGTATCGCCGGCAGCGCACGGTCGACCAGCGCGCCACGACGCAGTCCACCGTCGACCAGGCGACCGCGCAGTTCGTCTCGGCGCGCGCCACCACCGAGCAGATCCGGGCGCAGCTGCGGGTGTCCTCCCTGGTAGGCCCCAACATCGAGGCCACCCAAACCACGCTGAAGCAGCGGCAGGCGCAGGTCGAGCAGGCGCGGGCCAGCCTCGCGCAGGCGGAGCTGAACCTGTCCTACACCGAGATCCGGGCGCCGGAGGACGGCACCGTCACCCGCCGCAACGTCGATGTCGGTACCTATCTCCAGGCCGGACAGCAGGTGTTCTACCTGACGGCGCCGATCACGTGGGTGGTCGCCAACTTCAAGGAAACCCAGCTGAACCGCATGCGGATTGGTCAGCGCGTCCTGATCCACGTCGACGCCTACCCGGAGCTGAAGCTGCACGGGCACATCCAAAGCGTCCAGCAGGGCGCCGGGGCCCGCTTCACCACGTTCCCGTCCGAGAACGCGACCGGCAACTTCGTCAAGATCGTGCGGCGGGTGCCGGTGAAGATCACGGTCGACGAGGCGATCCCGCACCCGGGCCTGCCGCTCGGGCTGTCGGTCGAGCCCACCGTGTACCTGAAGTGAGCGGCCGATGAGCGGCGGCGTCGGGCAAGGGAAGGGAGGGGGCTCCAAGCCGAATCCATTCCTGATCGCGATCGTGGTGACGCTGGCCGCCTTCATGGAGGTGGTGGACACCACCATCGTCAACGTGTCGCTGCCCTACATCGGCGGCAGCCTCGCGGTCAGCACCGACAACGCGGCGTGGACGCTGACCACCTACTTGGTCGCCAACGGCGTGATGCTGACCGTGTCCAACGCGGTGAGCCAGCGCATTGGCCGCAAGCGCTACTTCCTGATTTCGATCGCCGGCTTCACCACCATGTCGCTCGCCTGCGGCCTGTCCACCAACTTCGGCGAGCTGCTGCTGTTCCGGGCGCTGCAGGGCCTGTTCGGCGGCGGGCTGCAGCCGATGCAGCAGGACATCGTGCTCGACACCTTTCCGCCCGAGAAGCGGCAGCAGGCGCTGTCCATCACCGCGGTGGCGACCATCATCGGCCCGGTGATCGGCCCGCTGCTCGGCGGCTACCTCACGTTCGACGCCAGCTGGAACTGGGTCTTCCTGGTCAACGTGCCGGTCGGCCTGCTCGCCATGTTCGGCGTGGCGCAGCTGGTGCAGGACCCGCCGGAGATGGCCGAGGAGGTCGCGCGCGCCCCGCGGTTCGATTGGATCGGCACTGTCCTGATCGCGATGGCGCTGGGCTGCATGGAGCTCGGCGCCGACCGCGGCGAGGACTATGACTGGCTCGCGTCCCCCTTCGTCCGCGTCATGGCCGTGCTGTCGGTGATCGGCTACGTGGGCGGCGTGACCTACCTGCTCTACGCCCGCAACGCCGCGGTCAACCTGCGCGTGTTCCGGGACCGCAACTTCGCGCTGTCCTGGTTTGGCATGGCGATCATGGGGTTCGTGCTCTACGCCAGCTCCATTATCATGCCGTTGTTCGCCCAGGACGTGCTCGGCTACAACCCGGTGCTGGCCGGCTGGGTGCTGGCGCCCGGCGCCTTCGTCCTCTGCCTCATGATCCCGGTGGTCGGCGCGGGAATGAAATTCCTGCCGGTGAAGTGGGTCATCGCCAGCGGCGGGCTGGCGCTGGGCGCGTCCTGCTACTACTCGATGAACCTGGTGCCCGACCTCGACTTCTTCCACGTGGCGCTCTACCGCGGCGCGCAGACGGCGGCACTCGCCCTGCTGTTCGTGCCGCTCAGCGTCAGCGCCTATTCCACCATCCCGCCCGAGCTGAAGGGCGACGCGGCCAGCCTGTTCACCATGGCCCGCAACGTGTTCGGCGGCGTCGGCATCTCGATCGGTAACGCGCTGGTCACCGACCACCAGCAGATCCGCCAAGCCAACCTGGTCAAGTACCTCGACCCGACCAACCAGCCCTACGACGTGCTGCTGCAGCAGGCGCAGGGAGCGTTCGTGCAGTACGGCAGCGCCGCTGCGCAGGCGGCGCAGCAGGCCCCGGGGGAGGTGTTCCAGATCCTCCAAGCCCAGACCTCGACGCTCGCCTACACCGACGTGTTCTTCATCGCCGGCCTGCTGTCGCTGAGCATCTTCGTCGTCGCCCTGTTCATGTCGGGCGGCAGGCCGGACTCCGCCAGCGCGGGGGAGGCTTGAGGCGTCCCGGCGCCCCGGCGGCGCCCCCCAGGCGGGCCTCAAGGCTGGTCCCGCCGCTGGTCCTGAACCTCCTTCTGGTCCTGGCCGGCGGCTGCACGGTCGGCCCCGACTTCCATCAGCCTGATCCGCCGCATCCCGCCGACTGGCAGAACCTCGCCGCGACAACGGCAAACCCTGCCGCCGATCCCGACCCGCGCTGGTGGGCCGGGTTCGACGATCCCGTGCTGACCGAGCTGATCGAGACCGCGATCCGCCAGAACCTCGACGTGCAGCAGGCCGTGCTGCGGGTGCTGGAAGCGCGACAGGGCATCGTCACCGCGCGCTCGGCCGGGCTGCCCACCCTCAGCGGCAACGCCACCTACCAGCGTGACCAGCTCGGCGCTAAGGGCATCCTGGAGTCCCAGGGGGTCTACGGGGACCTCAACAGCTTGGCCGACCGGGCGCAGACGGTGGGGGGCGGGGGACTCGGGACCGGCACCACCTCTGTTGACCAGCTGCTGGCGCCGATCACGCAGCCAATCAACCTGTTCCAGGGCGCGCTGAGCGCGTCCTGGGAACTGGACCTGTTCGGGCGGGTCCGCCGCTCGGTCGAGCAGGCGCGCGCGCAGGCGCAGGTGCAGGCAGAGGCGGCCAACGACGCGCTGGTCAGCCTCGAGAGCGAGGTGGCGCAGGCCTACGTGCAGCTGCGCGCGGCGCAGGCCCTGCGCGGCAGCGAGGAGGAGAACATCCGCACCGCGCAGGACTCGCTCGCCCTCACGCAGAATCGGCACGTCACCGGGCTGTCCACCTCCCTGGACGTGGACCAGGCGCGGACGCAGCTGCTCACCCTGCAGCGCCAGCTGCCGGAGTACGAGCGGCAGGAGCGGCAGGCGATCGACCGGCTCGATGTGCTGATCGGCCGACCGCCGGGAACGCTGGACGCGCGGCTGCTGCAACCGGCCCCGCTACCGGGGCTACCCCGGGCGGTGGGAATTGGCGTGGCCTCCACGCTGGCCCGGCGCCGGCCAGACATCCGCGAGGCGGAAGCGCAGCTGCACGCCGCCGTCGCCAACGTCGGCATCGCCACCGCAGACTTTTATCCCGACGTGTCGCTGACCGGCAGCCTCGGCGTGCGTGCGCTGGACGCCAGCTACCTGACCCGCTGGGCCAGCCACTACTATTCGGTCGGTCCCAGCGTGTCGCTGCCGTTCTTCCAGGGCGGCCGGCTCACCGCGGGCCTGCGCCTGGCGCGCGCGCAGACGGCCGAGGCGGCGCTGCGCTACCGTGGCACCGTCTTGAATGCGCTGCGCGAGGTGGAGGACGCCTTGGTGTCGTTCCGCGTCGACCGCATCGAGCGCGACCGTCTGGACGGCGAGCTCCGCTCCGCGCAGGACACCCTGGCCCTGTCCACGAACCTCTACGCGCACGGCCTGTCGAGCTACCTCCCCGTGCTGGACGCGCAGCGCACGGTGGAGGACGACCGGCAGCAGCTGGTCCAGCAAGACATGGCGCTGGCCAACGACGTGGTGACGCTCTACCGGGCGCTGGGCGGCGGTTGGGAGTCGCCCGCCGCCGCGAGCCAGCCGCCCCACGTCCCCGGTGCGCCGCCCCCCACCCCGGCGGCGCTCGACGCCGTGGCAGCCGTTCCGCAGTAGCGACGGGGCGGTTTCCTATTCGTCTTGTGGCGTGGACGCCGATGAGGCGGTTCTGTCAGCTTTTGCGCCACTGACGGATCTGGTGGGTGTTGGGTGGCTGACGTAGCGTCGCCAGCCATGGCAGCTGGCGGAATATCGGGATAAGTTGCGTGTACTGTGGGTCTGCGGCCTTGACGGAGCGGCGCAAGGTGACGACAGGTGGCTACCGGCGGTTCCGCTGCCGGACCTGCGGGCGGAGGTTCAACGAGCGCAGCGCAGGCGTGCTTAACCGCTCCGGCCTGCCCGGCGACCTCATCGCCTTCGTGGTGTTCTGCCGGCTCCGCTACAGGCTGACGCTGCGCGATCTGAGCGAGATCATGACGTTGCGTGGGGATCGATGTGAGCTACGAAGTCGTGCGGGATTGAGAGGCGAAGCTCCTGCTTGTTATGGGCGACGTGCTGCGTAAACGCCGGCATGGCTCCCAATGCAAATCCGGAACGAACTGGCACGTCGACGAGACCTACCTGAAGGTCCGCGTTCGCTGGACCTACCTCTACCGGGCGATCGACCGGGACGGGAACCCGGCTCGACCGGGTGACAACGGATGCTAATCATAGCCGGTCGAGCCGCCTCGCTTGCCCGTCAGCCGCGCGATGAAGGACAGCAACTTGGGGATGGCATATTCCGGCACCTCGCCATGCGGATAGTGTCCCGCTTCACCGACTATCAAACTGCGATCACCAAGCTGAGCTTCGGCCGCCCTTGCTACCGCATACCTCGGCTGCCCCAGCCCGATACTTGTCCGCTCTCGATTCAAATCGTGCCCGAACTACGCGAGCGCGCCGAAGACGTGGGAATCACGTTGCCGCTTGGCGTCGTGGTGTCGATCCCTTCGGGGGATGGGACGGGAAGCCGGCACTGCGGCCTTCGCGGTTGCGGGCAGTCTTAGTGAGATACGCCATTGAGCGGTCGAGCCGATCAACCGGGGCTACGCGGGTCATCGACGTTTTGCTCCCAGCCGGCCCCAACCTCGCAAGTCCAATAGTTGTTGAAAAGCAGGCGCTGGGTCCGCTCGTCCGGCGGTGCCATGTCTTCAGGGGGCAGCTCGCGGCGCTCGGCCGGGATAGCCAAGTTCTTGATCACCTGCTCGAAACCGGCGGGCGTGTAGCCGTTCAGAACGTGACATGTGCTGCTAGTGACGATGAAGGAATGCACCGTGCCACGTGCGATCCAGACGCTGTCACCGGGCTTGGCCGGCATGAGCTTGCCGGCGACGGTGAAATCCAACATCCCGTCGACGATGTAGAACCATTCATCACAGAAATTGTGGACGTGCGACACGATTGCACCGGAACCTCTACGCGTCCATTGCTCGATGACCGAGTAGCTGCCGCCGGTTCGGGAACCTTCGGCCAGCGGCACCCAAAGGGTGTCGGACATTCAAAATCCTGGCGCCTCGTCGCGGTTGGCCATGAAAGGTATATTGACGGCTGGAAATGTTGGCATATCGCCTCTTTGTGAGCGTTGATATACGGACGTGGAAGCAACCACGACCAAATGAGGTCCGAAATCATCCCCCAGGTTTACATATCCATCCAAAGTTAATCCGTTTCAACGGCATAGAGAGACAAATTGCATGACGCGAGTCCTTCTAATCGGCATTAAGCCTGAGGCCGTGGACCTCTCCGACCCTGATCTACCGCCAGGAACCACATCGCAGAAGATTGCGGCCGGGATCAACGCCACCCTGTCGGACATGAACGCGCGCGGCTGGAAGGCAGCCTTCTGCTCGATCCTGACAGACGATACCGCTGAAAGAACGATCGCCGCATCGCTCGCCGAACACTGGGACTGCATCGTTATCGGCGCGGGTATCCGTACGCCATCAAGGGGCCTGCCATTGTTCGAGCGGGTCCTCAATGCCGTTCATCGGGGCGCTCCGGAGACACCGATTGCGTTCAATACCTCTCCAAATGACTCCGCCGATGCGGCAGCAAGGTGGCTGGCCGGCGCGTGCTCAACCTGAGCCTTGTCGGCAATTAGCCGCCGCATCGGTTCTGTCAGCCCTCGCGCCAGCGACGGATCTGGTAGGGTGTGGGCGGCTGACGTAGCATCGCCGGTGAAGGCAGCAGGCGGGACATCGGGATGAACTGCGTGTGCTGTGGCTCTGCGGCCGTGACGG
>CAXTCK010000159.1:0-8100 GCA_964242425.1 uncultured Acetobacteraceae bacterium
CTAGTGATCCGATGCCGCCCGTGATGACGAAGATAGGCTTGCGAGCCGGACACCGGTGTCAAGTCGGGCCGCCTGAGCCGGATCGAAGACCTGGATCGTTGCCATCATCCCCACGTCCTCATGCGCAAGGATGTAGCAATGATGCACGAAGCTCCCGATCTGCTCCCTGGCCATGAACGGCACGGTGACAAGGATGTGGCCGTTATAGGGCGGCAGCGGGAACACGTCGTGCCATACGTCGACGTTCTTCATCGACACGTTGCTCTCGGCTTCCGGTTCATATTGTGATGAGGTTGGCAGGATCTCGCGTCCTGCACGCGATCATGCTTCGATCAGTCCAGCTTCCGTGTCGGCAGCATTGCTGGTGCCGATCATCACGGAGAAAGGCTGGCACCGGTCCTAATGCCGGACCGGTGCCGCATTGCGCTGTTGCCTGGTCTCGTACCCGCAGATGGTCTGATCCGACTCGCTTCTACTTCGGCGAGATCTTCACGACCTGCCCGTAGCCGGGCGTCAGGCCATAGTTCGACACGTAGACGGAACCGTCGGAGCCGGTCGTGATTCCCGTCGGCTGGATCAAGCCCTCATCGGCAAGGGTTGTGCGCTGTCCCGAAGCGGAAAGGTGGATCACCGATCCACCGAGGTCGCTTGAGGTCGCACCGTTGCTGACCATCTCCAACGCGTAGAGGCCGCCGTTGTTGTCGGGCGACAGGCCGATCAGGTTGGTGAAGCCGGATGCGAAGACCTGCGGAGCCTGTCCCTGCTGCACCCGCCAGATGCGCGACGTCCCGGGAAGATAGGGATAGCCGCTGTAGTCGGCGACAAGGAGGCCTTTGCCATCTGGCGCCGGCATGATCCCGGTCGGCACCGAGTCCTCGACGCCCGGCGTGGAAGCGCCGCCAGTCGGGGATGGGATGCTGACCTGCTGGGCCGGTATTATGCCGACGACCGAGATGGTGCCGTTGGGCGTGACCTGCAGAACCGTGTGCGCGCCACCGTCGGCCACGTAGATGTTGCCGCCGGTGCTGGTCACGCCGAACGGGTTGCTTTCAGGCGTCAGGGTGCCGTCGGGATTGGGCCGACGATCGGGATCATTGACGTACTCGTAATTGGCGACCGAAGCCACCACCTCTGGCACGAGACTTGATCCCTTCAGGTCAACCGTGCCGAGGATGCCGGTCTGGTTCTGCAGGGCGCCCAGGCTGTTGACCGCGCTTTGCGGGCCACCATCGCCGATGATGACATAGGGCTTGCCGTTGTTGAAGGTGATGCCGTTCGGCCCCGAGGCCTGATCGACCAGTGGGGTCGCCAGCGAGGCAAGATTGGCGTCGAGCACAAGGTGCTTGCCGAAAGCGAGTGCCGAAACCTTGCCTGTGTTGCCGAAGCAGTTGCTGTTGCCCATGAACGCGATGCAGGGTCCAGTACCGCCGATCCCGGCCTCAGTGAACCAGAGGTCGCCCAGCGGGTCGAAGGCCAAGCCGCGCGGATGGTTCAGGTTGTCCGCCAGGACTGGATACAGGGACGGAACCCTGCTCGACTTGATGAGCGTCGCGGTCAGGTTCCTGACGCCGCCGGTCGGCAGATTGGTCGAGGTCGAGAAGGCGACGGGAGCGCCGAGCTGCGGCGTCCAGTAGTCGATGCCGCTGTCCAGCACGCCGCCGGTCGCCGTGGTGGCCCCGTTGGGAGCAACCCAGGCCTGGAATTTGCCGATCCGGGTGGTAATCGTCGTCGTCCCGGTCACGTTCAGGTACAAGCCGGTCGTGGCCGCGGGAAAGACAAGCTTGTCATTGTAGGAGGCGCCCACCGACCACGTGCCGAGGTAGAACTCCGCAGGCGTAGCCGCGACTTCGGCCGCGCCGGTCGGCGTGGCGTTGTCGCCCAGGACCAGGATGGCGTTGGTCTTGGAATCCTGTTCCACGTAGAAGATCTGCTCGGGAGCGGGATTGTTGCCGTAGATCGAGACGCCGCCGATCGTCAGGTTCTGCTTGACGACGAGCGCCAGGGTCGGCTGTCCCTGGAACGTCCTCGTCTCGACGTCCTCGACGAAGGTGCCGCTGAGCGGCAGCGTCGCTGCAGCGGTCGAGCTGGATGCCGGCACCGTCATCGTGCCGCTCTGCTGGTAGATCCAATAGTCGCCGACCTTCAGCGTTGCCAGCGTCGTGGCCAAAGGATAGGTCGGAAGCGGCGTTGCCGAGGGCGCGACCTGCGCCAGGCCCGGCACGACCGGCACGCAACAGCTGGCAAGCAGCAGCGCGGTCCTGAGGCTTCCGCGGCGCCACGCCGATGCGGAACCACCCGCAACGTGTTGGCCGGTTGACAGAACATGCTTCATGTCTGGATCCTGAAAGGCTAGTGAACAGCGAACCGAACATAGCGACCTTGTTCCAACAGAAGTAGTCCTTCGCGTTAAAGCTGCTTTAACTGTATGAGAACTTCCGCCTTGTTCGATATCATTGATTGCCTTGATGTTTGTTATCCCTCTTCTTCAATGGCTGCGAATGAGCCGCTCAACCTTGCACACAGCACCTGCCGTTCATGACGCAAGTTGCTTCCGACTGTGACCGGAACACGTTTCCGGCGGATCGAAGACCAATTGACGTTGGTGACCGGAGTGTCGACAAGCACACGTCGCAACGCACGCGATCGATTGATGCGTCAGGTCGCGAAGATGTGGTCGAGGACGAGCTGCTTGAATCCGGTCGCATCCACGAAGGGCGCGTCATCCAGCAGCTCGGCGACGTTTGTCATCACCAGCGGTCCGTCGTCGGGATCGTCGGTCAGGATGCCGTGCGAGCCCTTGATCATGGCGGTGTCCTTGATCGGGATCACGTCGAGCAACGCCCGCTGGCCGAGCTTGCGCTGCAGCAGTCGCCGGGCCACCCGCAGTTTCGGGTTTCGCAGTTCGGGATCGAAGAACATCTCCATCGGGTCGTAGCCTGGCTTGCGATGGATATCGACGGTGCGTGCATAGTCCGGCGCCCGCGCGTCGTCCTGCCACCAGTAGTAGCTGAACCAGCGGTCGGCCTTTGCCACGGCGACCAATTCGCCCGAACGCTCATGATCGAGCCCGTGGATGCGCTTGCCGTCCCCATCCAGGACGGTGGACACGCCGTCGAGGCGCTCGAGCAGCCGGCGCACCACGGGAATATCGGCCGGATCGCGTACATAGACATGGGCGAGCTGGTGATCGGCCATGGCGAAGGCGCGGCTGGCACCCGCGTCGAGAAGCTCCTGGTTCATCTCGGTCCGCAGGCGCAGGACGCCCGCCTCGCGCAGGGCGCGGTTGATGTGGACCGCCTCACGCACCGGCACGATCCCGTATTCCGACACCACGACGACCCGGAGCCCCTGTTCCTGCGCCGTGTCGATCAGGCCGCCGCATACGGCGTCGACCTCGCGCAGGTCCTGCGCCACGCGGGGATCGGCCGCATCCGGTCCCCACTTCTGCAATCCGTAGTCGAGGTGAGGCAGATAGCAGAGCGTCAGCGTCGGCGCGCGCGTGCGCAGCACGTGGTCGGTGGCACCGGCGATCCACCAGCTGCAGGATATGTCCGTGGCCGGGCCCCAGAAGCGGAACAGCGGAAAGGTTCCGAGCTTCGCGTCGAGCTCGTCGTGCAGGGCCGGCGGCTCCGCGTAGTGGTCGGGTATCTTCCGGCCATCCGCAGGATACATCGGACGCGGCGTCGCGGAGATGTCGGCGCTGGAATACATGTTGTACCACCAGAACATCTTGGCGCAGGTGAACGCGGGATCGCGCCGACGCGCCGCGTCCCAGATCTTCTCGCCGGCAACCAGCCTGTTCGACTGCAGCCACAGCCGGACCTCGGCCTGTTCGCGGAAATACCAGCCGTTGGCGACGATGCCGTGGTCGCGCGGCAGCAGGCCGGTCACCAGGGTGGACTGGACCGAGCAGGTCACCGCCGGCAGCACCGGGCGCAGCGGCCGCATCGTCCCGGCCTTGGCGAATGCGGCTAGGCGGGGGGTGTGCGCGCCGACCAGCCGGGGCGTCAGCCCGACGACCAGGAGAACAAGGGTGCGGTTCACGTGCGGCTACTGCGCCGCCTCCGCCTGGTGGTCCGGCGTCTGCGTCGCCTCGGCCGGGGTCTGGCCGCCGCGCAGGATGGAGTTGCCCATGTAGAGCGAGCGCTGGTCGATCGGCGCCGGATCGAGCCAGTCGGACTCGCGCATCTGCCCGTTCCGCCCGTAGGCGACGAGCGCATTGCCGTAGGTCACCTTGCGGATGGCGTCCTCGCCGATGCCGCCGCGGCGCAGCAGCTCGGCGGTCTTCGGCACTGCCAGTGGATCCGACACGCCCCAGTCGCAGGCGGAGTCGACGAGGATGCGGTCCGGCCCGTAGCGGCGCACGATCTCGACCATGCGCTCCCCGCTCATCTTGGTACCGGGGTAGATCGAGAACCCGGCCCAGAAGCCGCGATCCAGCACCTCCTGCGCCGTTTCCTCGTTGTTGTGGTCGATCACCGCCCAGGCCGGGTCCAGCCCTTCCTCGATCACCACGTCCATCGAGCGGGTGGTGCCGCGCTTCTTGTCGCGGTGCGGCGTGTGCACCATCACCGGCATCTCCAGCTCGCGCGCCAGCTGGAGCTGCTGGCGGAAGTAGCGGTCCTCGAGCGCCGTCTGCTCGTCGTAGCCGATCTCGCCGATCGCCACGACGCCTTCCTTCACCGCGAAGCGCGGCAGGATCTCCATGACGGCCTCGGCCAGCTCCTCGTTGTTGGCTTCCTTGCTGTTCAGCCCGACCGTGCAGTAGTGACGCATCCCAAGCTGCCCGGCCCGGAACCGCTCCCATCCCAGGATGGTGGAGAGGTAGTCGATGTAGCTGCCGACGTTGGTGCGCGGCTGGCCGAGCCAGAACGCGGGCTCGATGCAGGCCACGATCCCGGCTGCCGTCATCCGCTCGTAGTCGTCGGTCACGCGCGAGATCATGTGCGTGTGGGTGTCGATGAACATGGTCCGGTCCTTTTATCCGTTGCGGCCCTCGCCGGCAGCGTCAAGCGCCACGAGCGCCGATGCGCGTTCCGCAGGATTTCCGTCGTGCAGGACCCGTTCGAGATCGCGGCGCGCCGCCGCGTCGGCCCAGGGACCGACGCACCGCCACAGTTCCGGGCTCACCGCGCGCCCGGCAGCCCAGCGCTCGTGGGCGTAGTCGCACAGCATCCGCATCAACAGAGGGTTGGCGCGGCGGTCGAGCTGCTGGATCGGCGCCAGCGTCGTCTCGATGAACAGGGCCTTGAGCACGAGCTGGTTCCAGCCGTCCTCATCGAACATTTCCGCCGGATACGGGTTGCGGTGCGCCAGCGCCTCGAAGATCGGCCGCATGCCGCTACGGCCGCCGTTGCGCGCCAGTGCCAGGTGCAGTTCCGGGTCTGGGTAGAGCGGCAGGCCGCGCAGGATGGCCATGGCCTCACCCAGATCGGCCATGGCGAACAGGCTCTGCAGCCGGCGCGCGAACGCAGGCCCGGACTCCCCCAGCGCCAGCAGCAGGACGAGACGGCCGACCTGGTCGACGCTCCAGCCGTCCAGGTCCCACCCCGGACGCGCCGCCGCGACGAGAGCCGCGTCCTCCGGTTGCAGCTGGAGGTCGGCCTTGCCGAGCCTGCGCGGCACCCAGCTGATCGCGAGGTTGATGTCGCGCTCGCTGGCGCCGGCACCGAGATGACGCGTCTGCGCCAGCAGCCAGTCCATCGCCGGCGCGGGAAGCTGGCGCGCGAGCCATTCCGTCATGAGGGCCTGTGGCGTCATGTGCCGCTGATCCATCGCTGGGAAACCAGGGTGGCGACGAAGCACAAGCCTGCCACCGGTGCTGCCGCGGTCCGGCCGGACAAGGCAAGGAACATGGCGTCCAGCAAGGCGATGCCGGCGATGAGCGACACCACGACCCTGCGGATGGCGACGGGCCGCCGGCCACGAAGCAGGGACAAGGACACCACGATCCAGCAGGCCATCGCCCCGACGGTGATCCACGCCACCAACCCGTTGGCGTGCAGGACGCCGTAGATGACCGGGGCGGCCAGGAACAGGAGCGGCCACAGGTTGCGGATGGAGCCGAACGATTCCTGCTTGGCGACGTAGGTCAGCCCGATCAGGTAGCACAACGACATGATCGCCGCGTACATCAAGGGCCCGGACAGCAGCGCCGTCGCGGCCAGCCCGGCGGCGACATAGGTCAGCAGCCGGCACAGCCCCATCGTCACCGGCGAGATCGGGTTGTTCTTGTGGCTCCAGTTGTAGCCGATGATCATGCCGCTCAGCGCAAGGCCCGACAGGGCGGCCGGGGTGGAGGCGACGCCGAACGCGCTGGCGGACGCCGACAGCGCCGCCACCGCGGCCAGCAGCAGCGCGAAGCCGAGCGCGAACACGGTGTTGGCGTCGACCAGGCCCGACGGGATCGGCCGGCCGGGCCGGTCGCGCGCATCGATCGCCCGGTCGAACGCGTCGTTGAGGAACATTCCGCCCAGATAGGCGGACGACAGGCCCAGCACGGCCGGCACCGTGGCCCAGTGCCAGGGCGACGCGCCGGCCAACGCCACGCCGGCCAGGGTGTTGGTCCAGATCGTCGGCAGGTT
This sequence comes from uncultured Acetobacteraceae bacterium, assembly GCA_964242425.1. Classification (GTDB taxonomy): domain Bacteria; phylum Pseudomonadota; class Alphaproteobacteria; order Acetobacterales; family Acetobacteraceae; genus Lichenicola. The sequence continues at coordinate 6,585 of CAXTCK010000159.1, forward strand.
GGACACGCGGCCGAGGCGGAGGGCAACGGCCGGGCTCATGCTCCCAGCCGCTCGCGCACCCAGCCGAGCTCGCGGGCGATCGCCGCGTCCAGGGAACCCGATGCCAGCTCGGGCGGCAGCACGTCCCAGGTGTAGGTTTCCACCTCGAGATGGGGCGACACGCCCTGGTCGCGCTGCAGGTCCAGCATGTCGAGCAGGGCCGGCTGGGTGGTTGCCAGGCCATCCAGCGGCGCGTCGTGGAACACCGGAACGTGGCAATGGACGCGCCACTCGGCGTCGGCCGCGGGCGCGGAGGACGCGGCCTCCCAGGCGGCCAGCGCGTCCGGCAGGTCGAGGAACCGCACCAGGCCGGCGGGACCGCGCTCCACCACCTGGTGCAGGTAGACGCCGTCGTCGAAGCGGCGCAGCAGCGCCGCCGCCGCGTCGCTCATGCGTGGCACCACGAGCGCGGACGACAGCTGCAGCTTGGCGATCTCGATGCCGACGCAGCGCAGCGCGGCGACGCTGCTGCCGACGGTCTCGAACTCCATCGCCGCGTGGCACACGTCCAGGCACACGCCGACATGGCGCCGCAGCAGCGCTTCCGAGGCCGGCCGTGTCCGTCCGGACAGCTGGGCCAGCTCGTCCACCGCCTGGCGGGACAGCAAATGGTGCTCGAAGAAGTCGATCGTCTCCTCGGTCGTCTCCATCAGGCACATCGGCTCCGGCTCCAGCGCCAGGACGATGCGCCGTCCGGTACGGTCCTCGAGGGCCGCGAGCCCGCACACGTGCCGCAGGATCATCCCGGCGACCCGTTCGCGCGTGGCCTCGGCCTCGGCGGCCATGCCACGAAAGGCACCGGGAACCGTGCTGACGCTTCCGAACAGTTCCGGCTGCTCCGAGGGCAGCAGGACGGCGAGCAGCGCCGCCAGGCGGTTCGTGTAGACCAGCCGTTCGCTTCGCTGCCAGTCAGGCAGATACACCCGCTCCTTGACCCGCTCGCCGTGAAAGGAGCCGTAGGGGAAGCCGTTGATGGTGAAGACGTACAGGTCCTCGTCACGGAGAAACCCTTGCAGGGCTTCCAGGGCCTGCGGAGTGTCGAGTTCCTCCGCGGCGACCGCCGACAAGCGGAGCCCGACGCCCATTGCGCCGTCAATCCGGACGCGCCGCTTCACCGACGGCAGGAATTCCTGCAACGCCGCAAAGGTTTCGGTCCAGGTTTCGCCGCGATGCACGTTGCTGCAATAGGTGAGGTGCGACGTGCCGGACGGCAGCTCAAGCTTCATGCGAACCGCATGGCGTCGTGTGGAACAGCGGTTCTTGTCATGGATGGTCCGGTTTCCTGGAATGATGACGGATACCGGGGCGGCAGCACGTGATCATGCTGCCGCCCCGGCCTATGGGTTCACGCCTAGCTGTGGAACACGGTCGACATAAGTGCCGCCGCCGCACCGCTACCGGACGTCAGCGAGGACAGGGCGTCGTTGACGGTGGCACCGGCGGAGGTCGCGGTCGAGAACGGCCCGGTGCTGCCCGG
>CAXTCK010000160.1:0-7999 GCA_964242425.1 uncultured Acetobacteraceae bacterium
AGCCACGCCGACCGGCCGCTCTGGCCCGCCGACGCGGCCGGGCCGGCGCTGACCAAGCGCGACCTGGCGTTGTACTGGGAGGCGGTGGCGCCGTTCGCCGCGTCCGGCATCGTCGACCGCCCGCTCGCCTTGGTGCGCTGCCCGGACGGGATCGACGGCGAGCACTTCTTCCAGAAGCATCTCGGGCGCGGCATGCCGGACGCGCTGCGCGAGGCGCAGGCGGACGGCGCCCCGTTTGTCGCCATGACCGGGCCCGCCGGCCTGCTGGCGGCGGCACAGATCGCGGCGATCGAGCTGCACAGCTGGGGGTCCAGCCTCGACGACCCGCTGCACGCCGACCGCCTGGTGTTCGACCTCGACCCCGGCGACGGGGTGGCGATGCCATCGATCGTCGACGCGGCGCGGGAGGTGAAGCGCCGGCTCGAGGCGCTGGGCCTGCACGCGTTCTGCCGCACCTCCGGCGGCAAGGGCCTGCACGTGCTGGCGCCGGTGCGCACGGGGAACGGCTGGGACGCGGTGCGTGCCTGGAGCCGCCGGTTCGCGGAAACGATGGAAGCGGACGCGCCCGACCGGTTCGTGTCCACCACGCGCAAGGCCGACCGCACCGGCCGCATCCTGGTGGACTGGCTGCGCAACGGCCTGGGCTCCACCGCGGTGGCCTCGTTCTCGCCGCGCGCCAGGCCCGGCGCCGGGGTGGCGATGCCGCTCGGCTGGCGCGAGGTGACGGCAAAGCTCGACCCCGCCGCCTTCACCGTGCGCACGGTTCCCGGCCGCCTGCTGCGTCGCGCCGACCCCTGGGCCGGCTTCGCCGAGGCCGCGCGCCCCCTGCCGGACCTGCCGACCAAACGCTCAACCAAGGGATAACGACATGGCCGATCGTCCAAGCTGGCGCGGGCAGCTTCGCCTGGCGCTGGTGTCCTGCCCGGTGGCGCTCTACAGCGTGCGCCAGCCCAAGGAGGAGCTGCACTTCCACTTCATCAACCCGCACACCGGCAACCGCGTACGCATGGTGACGCAGGATTCCGAGACCGACGAGGAGCTGCAGCGCAAGGAGCTGCAGCGCGGCTACGAGTTCAAGAAGGACCACTACGTCCTGCTGAACGACGAGGACTTCGAGCGGGCGCGCATCGAAAGCTCCACCGTGCTGAGCATCGACAAGTTCGTCCGCGCCGACAGCATCGATCCGATCTACTACGACGACAGCTACTACCTGGTGCCGGACGGCAGCGGCCGCGACGCCGCCGACGACGTGTTCGTGGTGCTGCGCGAGGCGATCGCAAAGACCGGGCGCATGGCCCTGTCCCGGCTGGTGATCGCCAGGCGCGAGCGCGCGGTGGCCCTGATGCCGATGGAACGCGGCATCGTGCTGCACACCCTGCACGACACGCGCGAGATCACGGCACCCACCAGGCTGTTCGAGGACATCCCCGACACCACGCCCGACAAGGAGATGGTGGCGCTGGCGGTGCAGCTGATCGACCGGCAGACCGCCACCTTCCGCCCGGGCGACATGGAGGACCGCTACGAGGCGCGGCTGCGCGAGGTGATCAAGGCCAAGATCGACGGCGCGGAGGTTTCGGTGCCGGAAGAGGAGGAGGAACAGGGCAACGTGGTGGACCTGATGAGCGCGCTGCGACGCAGCCTCGGCGAGCCCAGGGAAGCGCCGGCGAAGAAGGCGGCGGCCACGAAGAAGACGGCGAAAGCAGCCGCCGACAAGCCCGCGGCGAAGAAGCCCGCTGCGAAGAAGCCAGCCGAGGCCAGGCGCAGGAGTGCCTGACCATTCTCACGCCGCCCCGCCCGCGACGCCGCCGGCCGGCTCCGACGCGGGCTGGCCGAGCAGCCGGCGGCACCACACCGCGACGCCGAACAGCAGCAGCGCCGCCATTCCAATCAGCCCGGCATGCAGCAGCCAGAACCGCGCTCCGTCCATCCGGTCCAGCAACCCGGCCAGCCATCCCACCAGGAGGTTGGCCAGAAAAAGGTGCAGCACGTAGGCGTTGACCATCGTGGCGCCCAGCGCCCGCGGTGCCAGCCGCGAGTAGAGCGCGAGCCCGATCGGATACAGGTTGGAGAAGCCGAAATCGTTGACGAGATGGAACAGGAGCGCCCAGCCGAGCCCGATCCGCTGCCCAGCCGCGTGCCACGAGGCCGCCACCAGCACCAGCGGCGCCAGCGCCAGCAGCACCGTCGCCCCGGTCATGCGCACGATCTCGTCCGGCAGCGGGCGGCGACGCCCCCACCAGCGCCAGAACCACATCGACACCAGCAACGTGCCGATCGCGACCAGCGCGTCGAGCGACACCAGCCAGCTCACCGGCATGAGACGGCCGGCAACCCGCAGCGCGTAGTGCGCCTGCCCCCACAGCAGGTAGCCGTTGAACACCTCCATGTTGCCGACCGACGCCAGCGCCAGCACCGGCAGCAGCAGCACAAGCACCGCCACCACGCGCCGGTCCCGTCGCGTGAGCGGTGGCGCCACCACGTGGCCGCCGCGCATCGGTTCCGGCGGCAGGGTATGCAGGCCACGGAGGTAGGTCAGCAGGCCCAGCAGCATGCCGACCCCGGCGGCGGCGAACCCCCAGTGCCAGGCGTAGCGCTCGCCCAGCGTGCCGCACACCAGCGGCGACACCACCACCGCGACGCTGGTCACCAGGTTGTAGAGCTGGAACGCGTCCGCGCGGCGCTGATCCGCCGGCCCATAGAGCCCGCCCACCTGCGCCTTGAGGTTGCCGGCGCAGCCCAGACCGGCGAGCAGGCAGGCCAGCGCCAGCAGGAAGCTGCGGTCGAACGCCAGCAGGAAGTGCCCCGCCGTCATCAGCACGGCACCCAGGACGATGGTGCGGGTACGCCCCAGCAACCGGTCCGCCAGCAGCCCGCCGGCGATCGGCGTGGCCCAGATCAGCGCGGAATACAGCCCCATGATCGCCGAGGCCAGCGCCGTGCCCGAGGACGGCCCCATCACCCAGCCGAGCATTGTCCGGAAGCCCGCGAAGCCCCAGACGTGCTCGACATGCCCGGGTTGAAGCAGCTCGCCTGCCAGGTAAAGCACCAGCAGCGACTGCATGCCGTAGAGCGAGAACCCGACCCAGCCCTCGGTCAGGGCCAGCACCGCCAGCCCGCGCGGGTGACCGAAGAAGGCGCGGTCGGTCACCCGGCGTGAACGCTGTTCAAGCAGGAAGGCTCAGGCGGCGGGATAATCGGTGGCTAGCCCCTGGTCGCGCCACGCCTCGATCTCGTCCACCCGCTGCTTCAGCCGCTTCGACACCGCGTCGTGCCCCCAGGCGCCCAGCACCAGATGGCGCGGCGGGGAGTCGATCTCGGTGACGTGGATCATCGCTTCCGCCGCCCGCACCGGGTCGCCGGCCTGCTTGCCGCTGATGTCCGCGGTGCTCTTCAGTCGGGCGCCCGCGGTGTCGGCGTAGTCGGCGATGGTGTTCGGAGTCTGCTTCAGCGAGCGCCCGGCCCAGTCGGTGCGGAACGGACCCGGCTCGACGCACGTGACCTTGATGCCGAGGGGCGCGGTTTCCACCGCCAGCGCGTCCGACCAGCCTTCCACCGCGTGCTTGCTGGCGGCGTAGTAGCCGGAGCCTGGGAACCCGACCAGGCCGGCGACGGAGGTGATGTTGATGATGTGCCCGCGCTTCTGCGCCCGCATGGCCGGCAGCACCGCGCGGGTGAGCGCGAACAGGCCGAACACGTTGGCGTCGAACTGGGCGCGTATCTCCGCCTCGACCCCTTCCTCGGCCGAGGCCTGGTAGCCGTAGCCGGCGTTGTTCACCAGCACGTCGATGCGGCCGAACCGCTCGGTCGCCGCCTTCACGCCGGCCTCGACCTCGTCCTGCTTCGTGACGTCGAGCCCGAGCGGAAGAGCGCGCTCGCCCGCGCCCTCGACCAGCCCTGCGACGCGGCCGGCATCGCGCGCCGTCACCACAGCGCGCCAGCCGCGCCCGAGCACCAGCTTCGCCAGCTCCAGGCCGAAGCCGGTGGAGCAGCCCGTGATGAACCAGACCGGGGTTGTGTCGGATGCCATGATCGTTCCTTCTCGAGAGCCGCCGGACCATGAACGGCCGGTGGTCGCATGCGTTTCCCTGTCCTCGCGCGACGCGCCACGGCGGCGGAGCGCCATCGCACCCCACCGATGACGGCTCCATCCCTGAGGCGGAAGCTGACGTCGTCGACGTCCGCCGGAGAGCTGCCCGTTTCGGCGTGGCTGGCCGGCCTTTGACTTCAACCGCTTGCTCCGGGAGGGCACGGGGAGGCGGCGAAGATTTGTTGATGCCTCGGTGTCTGATCGCAGTGCGCTCTGCCTGTTCCAAGGAACCAAGGATTTTATTGGTTGTGGTCCAACTACCTCCAGCCGTATGCCTATCGAAACGATAAAGGTGATGCGTGCGAAGCATCTCGTGGTTGGCTTTCATCCCCGTCCTGATGGGTCCGGGCCTGCCGGCCAGCGCCGCCACCGCCCCTCTCAGGATCAACGTCAAGATCGTTGGCAGCGCGCCTATCGTTGTTGAGGGTCTTCGCACCTGTCTCGGCAACAAGATCATAGAGCATGGTGGCTATACGCTGGTCGACAAGCTGCCGATCGCCGAAGTGCTAGTGTTCGCTAACACTGATGTAGAAGACAACGTGAATAGGGAAGGCGTTTCACTTGCCATGGCATACGTCGACCACGTCGATGCAGTCCGGTTGGCCAAGTCACTCGTGATCGGGCAGCACCCGACGACTGATGCTGATGTCAGGGCAGCGATGCGCGACCTCCTTGCCTCCGGCGGAAGCGTGGACCGGCTTAATGTCGCGCACGTGGGCCGACCTAGTGAATCCGCAATCCAGGACTTATGTGTCTCGATAGCAACGGAGTTTGCAACCGTGTTTCCTTCATCCACCAAGGAATAGGCGGTAATCAGCGGGTGCTCGGCCTGCTTCTTCCGGTATCGGACAACCTGAACGCCCTATGGAGGCATCCGGGCATGTCCAAGGCCTGCCAGCCGAGCTGCCCGTTGATCACAGAAAATCCGGGTTAGCAGGATTTCATCGGGACGCTTGGCTTCCCGGGTGCATCTCGTTGATCGTCGGGTTCCGCATCCAGGGCACCATCCGACCGATCCGGATCGGGACCCGTTCTAGATGTCGCTGCCCGGATGGGCATCGGCCGGCGCCTCGTCGCGCAGGTAGGGCTCCACCACGCCCTGCAGCTTCATGGTCATCGGGCTGCCGTCGCGGGCCATGGTCTTGCCGACGGCGACGCGGACCCAGCCTTCGCTGACGCAGTACTCCTCCACGTTGGTCTTCTCGACCCCGTTGAAGCGTATGCCGATGCCGCGCGCGAGCAGGGCCTCGTCGAAATGCGGGCTCCGGGGGTTGATGGCGAGGCGATCGGGCAGTTCTGCGGTCATGGCACGGTTCCGGTGCTGGCGAGGACGGGCCGGCGGGCCCGGGCGGCGGCTGCATAGCACAGCCCGGCCCCGAAGAAGCCTACGTAGTAGCCGATGTCGGCACCACCCAGCAGGCGCGCCACCGGGCCGGTGTAGAGGTCGCTGGCCGAGAACAGCGCGATCGTGAGCACGGCAGTGACCAGGAAGATGGTGGCGCCGCGCGTCCATCCCGGCGGGTCGGGTGCCCCGCCCCGCCGCCCGAGTAGGTACCAGTCGGCCAGCACGATGCCGATCCAGGGCGCGATCCAGTAGAGCGTCACCAGGAGGTAGTTGGTGTAAAGGTCGGCGTAGCGCCCGGCGCCGGCGACGGCCAGCGCATAGCCCAGGCTCGCGGTCGCCACGGCGGCGAGCACGCGCGGCACCCGTATCCCGGCGGAGATCAGGCTGTAGGCGGCGGTGTTGTCGTTGACCGAGTTGCCGGTGATCGAGGACAGCGCGATCGCCGCCAGCACCACCGGCCCGAGCGGCCCGGCCTGGTGCTGCAGGCTCGCGATCACCGCGACGGGTGACGCCTCGCCGATGCCGCCGGCGGTGAGCAGCCCCAGCAGCTGGAACGGCATCGCCGAGCCCAGCAGCCCGGCCAGCGCCAGCCACGCCACACGCCCCGGCGAGGTGTCGGCTGGAAGGTAGCGCGTGTAGTCCGACGAGTACGACGCCCAGGACAGGTTGAAGCTGGCCAGGATCGCCGTCGCCAGCACGACCGTCGCGACGGAAGGCGTGTGTGCCGCCACCGGAACCCCGCCGGTGCGAACCACCGCCAGCACCCCGATCGCGCCCAGCGCCACGAGCAGCAGGCCGCCCAGGTATTTCTGCAGCGCCTGCACCACGTGGTGCCCCCAGATGCTGGCCACCATCTGCACGAGCGCCAGCACGCCGAGCGCGAGGAAGAACGGCGTGAAGATGCCACCCAGCGCCAGCAGGGCGACCAGCGCGGCTGCGGCCGGAACGTTGTTCACCGCGTCCCAGCCGATGCAGTAGATCCAGTTCAGGAACGCGGGCAGCCGCAGGCCGGCGCGCCCGAGCACCCGGCGCGAGGCTTCCATCTGCGGCAGGCCGGTGCGCGGCCCCATCGCCGCCGCCAGCGCCACCGGTGTTGCACCCAGAAGGTTGCCGGCGACGATCGCCAGCAGGCCGGAGCGCAGGTCCAGACCGAGATGCACCAGCAGCACGCCGGTCACCCATCCGCCGGGACCGAGGTTGGGCGAGAAATGGCTCCAGAACACGCGGTCGAGCCGCATGGTCTTCTGCGACGCCGGCACCGGCTGCAACACCGCGTCGGCGCCGGTGCCTTCCATAACCGTTCTCCAGGCCCGTCCCGCCATCCCCGCCTCGCATCCGCACCGGACATGGTGGCAGGACACGGGCACGAAATGAACATCGCGCCGGATCGGGCGTTGGGCTCCGGCAACCAGAAGAAAGCTCAACCCGCATGGACAAGCACGCATCCGCCGTCTGGGAAGGCGGCCTGAAGGACGGCAAGGGTCAGATCAGCACCGAGAGCGGCGTGCTGAGCGCCTCGCCCTACGGCTTCAACACCCGGTTCGAGGGCAAGAAGGGCACCAACCCGGAAGAGCTGATCGCCGCCGCGCATGCCAGCTGCTTCGCCATGGCGCTGTCCATGATCCTGGGCGAGGCCGGGTTCACCGCCACGCGCATGGACAGCAAGGCGGTGGTCACGCTGGACAAGGTGGGCGACGGCTTCGCGGTGACGAAGTCGCACCTGACCCTTTCGGCGACGATCCCGAACATCGATCAGGCACAGTTCAAGGAGCTGGCGGACAAGGCCAAGGCCGGCTGCCCGATCTCCAAGCTGCTGAACGCCGAGATCAGCCTGGACGCCACGCTGGCCTCGTAGCGCCGGTCGGGGACGGCGGGAATTGATCCCGTCGCCCCCGGTTCCTCAGCGGCGCGGCCGCATGCTGCGGGCACTGGCCACGTCGAGCGCGCCGATCAGGGCCACCGCCACAAGCGCGGCCGTGCGGTTTCCCTTGCCGGGCCGGCCGCGCCCGTAGCCGCCGACCAGGCTGGCGAGGTCGAGCGCGTCGCCCCCGACCCGGCCCCAGACCCACGGCGTCGGGTCCGCGGCGGTCAGCAGCCCGATCCCGGTGGCGACCTCGCGCAGCCCATAGAACCGGGCGACGCCGGTGCGCCGGCCGCCCATCATCCCGAGCAGCCGTCCCGCCCCGGCGAGCTCGGCGGCGCCAAGCCCGATGCTGAGCCAACCCAGCGCGTTTGCGGCGCGTCGGGCGGTAGGACGGGTCATGCTGCTCATGTCGCTTCTCCGGAGGCGGCCGATCCCGCCTTCGCGACCAAGAGGCGCACCAGGCCGCCGGGATGCACGAGCCCGCCCGCCGCATGCGGTTCCGCTTTGCGACGGCGCGCGATATACCCCGCACGCCAACTGCCCACGACATTTCCCAAGGATCGATCATGGACCAGGACTACAAGGTCAAGGACATCTCCCTCGCCGGATGGGGCGCCAAGGAGATCTCCATCGCCGAAGGCGAGATGCCCGGGCTGATGGCGCTGCGCGACGAGTTCGGCGCCAGCCAGCCGCTGAAGGG
>CAXTCK010000161.1:0-7970 GCA_964242425.1 uncultured Acetobacteraceae bacterium
ACGCCTGCCATTCGGTTGCTGCCGGCGCGCGCATCCTGAAGGACGGCTATCAGCAGGCCCTGCGGGTGGCGTTCTCCCGCTACAACACGGGGGACTCTGTTCGCGGCTTCGCGAACGGCTATGTCGCCAAGATCGAGGCCGCTTCGCAGAACCTTCCTGCGATCAGAACAAGTCCGCTCCCTCCGCCGACGTCCGATCACGCCGCCGCTGCTCCGCCTGTGAAGGTGGCTCCCGTGCGCAGCTGGGATGTCTGGGATCAGGACGATCAGGATTCGGCTGTGGTGGCCTGGGACGTTTCCCATCAGGGAACACCGGCACCCACCGCGCCAATCGTGGCGGCGCCAGCCGCCATGCCGACCGAACCGGCACGCCCATCCATGGAGCGCGTCGTAATGCTGCAATCAGTCAAGAGTGTGGAGACCCCATGAGGAAGATCAACCTGTGCGCGAAGGCGGCACTTTCCCCAAATGCCCGCGCCTACATGATGGCGGCCTGCCTGTGCCTGGTGGCACCGGCCCTGGCCCATGCGCAGACAACCGGCGGCACCGGTGACGTCGCCACGATGTTCCAGAACGTCGAGGAATATCTGACAGGCAACCTCGCTGCCGCCCTGGCCGTGATCGCCATCGTGGTCGTCGGCTTCACCATGATGGCTTTGCGGTTCTCGCTGATGACCATCGGCATGGTGATCGCTGGCATCACGCTGATCTTCTCGGCCAAGACGCTCGTCAGCACGATCACGGGCTGACGCATGGAAGGCGGGGCCGAAACGGAACTGCATGTAGAGACGCTGCACGTTGCGGCCACGCGACCGGCGATGCTGTGGGGCTTACCCCTGCAGCTCGCCCTCGTGTTCTTCGTGGCCGCCGGTGTGACCGGCGTCGCCATGCACAACGCACTTTATGACGTGGCGATCCTACCGCCCTGGGTTGCGGCGCGCCTGCTGGTCCGTCGTGACTATAACGCCGTGCGGGTGACGTTCCTGTGGCTGCGCACGTCAGCCAGCGCTCTCGACTCTCATCTTTGGGGCGGTGCTTCGGTCAGCCCCCTGCCGGTAAAGCTTTCAAAGCGAGCCAGAGGATTTGCTGCCGATGCTTGGTGACGCCGGACGGTTTGAACGCAGCGGAGAGGACTTCCTCCCATACGCCGGCCATGTCCGATCCCCGGACGGGGAACCGTCGAACGTCGTCATCAACAACGACGGCGCGCTGATGGCTATGGCAGTTCTGCCCGGTCTTCCCTACGAGGTCGAAGAGAACAGGATCCGGAACGGCCGCGAGGAACTGGTCAATACCCTCGCTCGCAACATCGCCGATGACAACGTGACGCTGTTCCTGCACCAGGTGCGCCACGACGGCGTGCCGGCTGCCCCGCGGTATCTCCTTCGCCCCGGTTTCGCGCGCGATCTGGACGGCGCCTACAACGCCAGCATCGCCAGCAAGCTGATGGTCAACCAGTGGTTCCTCACCATCCTGGTAGCGCCTCGCGTGCCGCTGGAAGGGCCGATCCGCCGCTTCATTGCGCAGCGCTGGCCTACCCGGCCGGTCGTGAACGCCAACGCCCTGCGTCAGCTTGAAGACACGGTCTACGTCGCCCTGAACACCCTCAAGGTGTATCAGGCTCATCGGCTTGGACTGCGCACTTCTGGACACGTCCAGTACAGCGAGATCGCTGAAGCACTGGCGCTGATCCAGACCGGCCAACGACGTGACGTGCCCCTGGTCAGCGGCTCCCTGGGCGGCTCCATTTATACCGACAGGGTCATCTGCGGACGCCGCGCTTTCGAGATCTTGACGCCTGGCCGGCGACGCTTCGGCGCCATCTTCGGCTTCCGGGAATATCCGGCCAAGACACGCCCCGGGATGCTCAACGAGCTGCTCGGCACACCCTACGGGCTGGTTGTGACCCACTCGTTCGGCTTTCTGACCCGGGCGCAGGCCCAGCAGTCGCTTGCCCTCAAGGTCACGCAGATGCGGAACGCCAATGACAGGGCGTCCTCGCAGATCGAGGGGTTGGAGGAAGCGCAGGACGACGTCGCCTCGAACGTCGTCACCATGGGGAGCCACCACTTCTCCTTGGCAGTTTATGCCGACACGCTGCCGCAACTGGACGGTGTCATGGCGGACGCCCAGGCACGCCTGACCAATGCCGGGGCGGTCGCGATCCCGGAAGGGCGAGGCCTGGAGGCTGCCTATTGGGCGCAGATGCCTGGGAACAACGAATACCGCACCCGCCCTGGCGCCATCTCCTCGCGCAACCTCGCTGGCCTTGCCAGCCTCGAGAACTTCCCGCCCGGCGCCCTGGTTGGCCATTGGGGAGCCTCCCCTATCCGGTTCCGGACCACGGGCAGCACGGCGTACGACTACGTGCCGCACGTCTTGGACGTGGGAATGACGGCGATCTTCGGGCCAATCGGCTCAGGCAAGACCCTGTTCCTGATGTTCCTGCTCACCATGCTGCTGGAGAAGTCGGTCCGCGATGTCGGCGGGTCGGTGGCGTTCTTCGACAAGGACCGTGGCGGCGAACTGACGGTGCTGGCCGCGGGTGGGCGCTACCTCGTGCTGCGCCGCGGCCAGGACAGCGGCTTGGCACCACTTCGGGGGCTTCCCAATACGGCTTCCTCGCGTGACTTCCTGCACAGCTGGATCACCGGCCTAATCCGGAGCGACGAGGGCCCGGCCCTCACGCCAGAGGAGGATCGCCGCCTGGGTCGCGGCATCGAGCGTCTGCTCGAGGTGCCGGCGGAGATGCGGTCCCTGGCCGGGCTGCGCGAGTTCCTGGGCCACGGCAACCCGGTGGGTGCCGGTGCCCGCCTGGAGCGCTGGTGCCGCGGCGGCACGCTGGGCTGGGCTTTCGACAACGACCAGGACGAGGTGCAGCTGGACGCCTCGATCGTCGGGTTCGACCTGACCGAGATCCTGGAGCACGAGCACGTCTGCGCGCCGGCCGCTGCCTATCTCCTGCACCGGGTCGGTGCCGTGGTGGATGGCCGGCGGTTCGTCATGAGCTGCGACGAGTTCCGCGCCTACCTGCTTAACCCGCTGTTCGCTGCCGTAGTGGACAAGTTCCTGCTGACCGTCCGGAAGAACAACGGCCTGCTGATCCTCGCGACGCAGCAGCCGGAACACGTCCTGGAAAGCGAGCTGGGCCGGTCGCTAGTTGCTCAGGTCCAGACCAAGGTTCTGTTCCCATCCCCAACCGCGGACGAAGCCGCTTATGTGACCGGGCTCAAATGCACCCCTGGCGAGTTCCGGCAGGTGCGAGCCGATATGTTGGTCGGCACGCGGCGCTTTCTCCTCAAGCGCGAGGCGGGATCGGCCGTCTGCGAGTTCGATCTGAGCGGCTTTCCCGATCTGGTGTCGGTGCTGTCGGGCCGGAAGAACACCGTCGAGCTGGCCGCCCGTATCCGCGCCGAGGTCGGGAATGATCCGACCGTTTGGCTGCCGATCTTCCGGCAGCGCTTCACCGAAGCGAGGGACTGATTATGAAGACGTTCCGCCTAGCCCTGCTTGCCTGCACCTCCTCCCTGGCCCTGCATGGTATCGCTCATGCCCAGCTGACCGTCGTGGACCCCAGCGCCATCGCCCGGTCAGCAACGGAGGCCGCACAGGCGCTGCAGCGGGCCACCCAGCAGCTGTCCATGCTTCAGCAGCAATACGCGCAGCTGCAGCAGACCTACGGGGCTCTGGCGCATGGGCTCGACGTCGACAACATGACGCCGGGACTAAACACTTCCGCGATCCTCAACCCGCTCCGCAGCGTCGACCAGATCCCCAACGTCGCCAACGGCTCGAACCTCGGCAGCTTCGGCGGCGTCGCCGGCCAGTTCCTGTCGCAGAACCGCTATTACGCGCCGCAGGGCAACGATCCGGCGGCGCAGGAAATGAACCGCCAGGCGCAGGCCACTTCGGGCATCCAGGCCATGGCCTACGCCAACCTGCAATCCACTCAGGAACGCATCGACCAGCTGCCTCAGCTTCGGGGCGAGATCAGCGCCGCGCAGAACGAGGAGGACATCTCCGCGGTGAACGCGCGCATCGCGGCCGATCAAGACGACGTGCAGACTCTGCAGGCGCAAGCCCAGCAGCTCCAACTGCTCCAATCGGCACAGAACCAGGTCAACGATCAACGGGCGCAGCAGAAGCGGCGGCAGGACGCGGACAACCTGTTCAACGATACCGCGGCACTCAACTGATGCGTTTCGCGCTGGCCATCGTCCTGGCGTTGCTACCAATCGCCGCTGTGGCGAAGCAGCCGGCCTTGCACGACATCGCTTGGTACAAGGCGCACGATCAGGCGCGGCTCACGACCCTTCGGATGTGCCATGGCAACGCCAGCCTGCAGAACGCATCCGACGACTGCGAGAACGCGGAACGAGCCGAGGCAACGGCTGTCTTCAGGGGGAAGAACAGGAACCCCCTCTCCTACCTGAACACTACCGCTTATTGGGCTCAGAACCCGCTGGCCCGGCTGGGCGAGCTGAATGCCTGTAACCACCCCGAGGACCCCGGCAACGCCACCAGCCTTCCCTACTGTGCTGTGGCTCGCCAAGCCCAATCTGAGGAAGCCGGATCTAAATGATCAGCACGCTTTTCCAGACTTCCGCATCAACCTTCACCACTCTGCTTGACCCAGCGGCGAACAGCGTCATCACGTCGGGGTTGACGGCCGTCGCCGGTCCGCTGACCACCGTGCTGATCATTTACGTCATCGTCACCGGCATCATGTGTACGCTCGGCGAGCTGACGGCAGGGGTTGCCATTCGTCGCATCATGCGCGCCGGCTTCGTGGCGATGCTCCTGACGGCAACCTACTTCAACCCCTACGTCCTGAACCTGTTCGTCACCACCCTGCCCGACTGGTTCGCGTCGGTGGTGACTAAGGGCTCTGCGACAAGCGTCCCGCAGCAGTGCGATCTGATCCGTTCGGCCATGCTGCATATGGCAGCCGCCATCTATCAGAACTCCAACGAGTTCATGGATATGGACGTTCGTCTTGAGACTGGGATCTGCACGTTCCTCGGGACGATCTTCCTGGCAATCCTCGTGCTCGTCGCCACCCTGACCCATGCCTTCACCTACCTGACAGTGTGCGTCGCTCCTTTCGTTATCGCCGCCTACCTGTTCGATGCCACCAAGGCATTCGTCGAAGGGTGGATCGGCAAGCTGGTCGGCCTGAGCGTCCTGCAACTGTTGGTGTCGGTGACGGCGCAGATAGTCGTCGCGGCCGATAGCAAGATGATGATCAATACCGCGAACGCCTCGGGCGCCGGCCTGCAGGAGAACGTCGCCAACCTCGCCTCCATTGTTGTCTTCTTCTTCATGATGGCAGTCGTCATCGGCGGGCTGCCGTCGATCGCCTACTCGATCGGACGCGGGATCACGATCAACACCGGGGCCGCCGCCGCCTTCGCAGCACCGGCCCGCGCCCTCCGCACTTTCAGCAATTCCAGCCTCAACCTCCGCAACAGATAGCCATCGGGACGGCGCCCGCTGGCCGCGGCGCGTCGCGATTGCAGAACATATGGTGAATCCCTTGCGCCCCATTGCCCTCGCCTCGCTTCTCGTCCTTGGCGCCTGCTCGTCCAGCCATGAGCTTGCGGTCGCCAAGGGTCCGCTGTTCGCCCTCAACACCGGCCGGTGGCATCCCTCGCCCCTGGACCTGTCCCTCGTCAGCACGCCAGCCGGAGAGGCCCCGGCTGCGGCGCCGGTGCCTGTGGCGTCCTATCCGACACCCCTTGTGCTGGCGCCTGTGATGGAAGTGCCGCGGTCATGAATGCCATTTCGCGGTTGATCCACCGTCCGGCAGACGGATCTGTCGCTGTCCCGGAAAGCCGGATGGATCATTACTATGACCAGGTGCTGAGCTTCCAGGCATCCCGGGCAAGGGCCGCCCGTCGCGGCAGCCGAGCCGGCTGGCTATTCGGCGGCTCCATGCTGGTCGTCAACCTGATGCTTGGCTACGCGCTGCTGAGCGTGCTGCCGACGATCCGGCTCCAACCGGTGTTCATCTATCCTCGAGGCGACGGAACGGTGTTTACGTCAACCGATCTGTCGGCCCTGCCCGTCACGGAGCAGGATGCGATGGTCCAGGCGTCGCTGTGGCAATACGTGCAGCTCCGCGAGGGCTACGCGGCCGAGACCGCGCAATACAACTTCCATGTCGTGAGTGCCCTGAGCTCGCCGCAGGTGCGGTCGCAGTATCAGACTTGGTTCAATTTCCCGAGCCAAGCCAGCCCGCAGGTTGTTTACGGCAAGACGGAGACCGTTCATGTCGAGCGCCTGCCCGGCAGCGGATGGCAGGACGACGACCACAAGCGCTACCTGATGATGTTCCGACGTGTGGTCGAGGACAGCGAAGGCAAGGCGATCACGACCGCCGATTGGGCGGCCACGCTCTATGTCGCCCGTACCACGACCGTTCCGGTTCGCGACCGGCTCACCTTCAACCCGGCCGGTGTGATCGTCACTGGCTATCCAGGCGCCGAGCAAGTGGGGAAGCCGCAATGAACAGTCGCATCATCCTGCCGCTGCTCGCGGCCACCCTACTTTCCACGCCTGCTCTGGCGCTTGAGCGGCTGCGGTGCAGCCCACACGACAAGCACGTCTGCTCCGTCACGTATCGGGCGGATGACGTGGTCGAGATTGATGCCGAAGTCGGTGCCACCGTCGCGGTGCAGCTGTCCGACAAGGAGACCCTTGGCGCCGGCAGCGTGGCAGTTTCGGACCGCTCCGACCTGAAGGTGTCACCGGATGGCTCGGTGCTGTTCCTCAAGGCCATGCGGCCAATGCCGATCCAGCCGCTGTTCCTGAAGACGATGCTCCAGGACGGCAGCACGCGGGTTTATGCCCTTGAGTTTCAGGCGACGGACGATACGCCACGTCCTAACCCGGCCAGCGCGTTCAACAACGCTGCGCTCACGACGGGCACGCCACCCCCTGCCGATCCGGCACCGCTCGCCAAGCCGTTCCTGATCCGCTTCACCTATCCAGGGGACATCGCAACCGCACGCCGCGCGGCAGCCCGAAAGCGGGCCGCGGCAGAAGCAGCGAGCCAAGCTGCGGAAGCGCTGGCGGCGGCTCCCCCTCCGGCGCCGGCAGACTATCGCTACGTGGCGCAGGGCGATCGGAACTTGGTGCCGGATGTAGCCTGGGACGACGGCCAGAGCACGTTCCTGCACTTTCCGGGCAACATCAGGATCCCCGCCGTCTACGTGATCGCTCCGGACGGGAAGGAAGCGGACGTCGACTACTCCGTGAAGGACGGCCTGATCACCATTAGTCAGGTGGCGCGCATGTTCCGGCTTCGGGACGGCGATACGGTGCTGAACCTTTGGAACCAGGGCTTCAACCCGGTCGGAACCAAGCCTGGTACCGGCACCACCAGCCCGGCCGTCATCCGGACGATCAAGATCGCAGTGCAATGAGCGGGCAGATCGTCTCGGACGTCCAGGGCGTCCCCTCGCAGGTCGGCAATGGGCGCAAGCCGCTGTCCGGCCTGCAGAAGATCGGCATCATCCTGCTGGTGTCGGTCGTCGTGCTGGCCTTCATCATGCTGCGCGGTAGCGGGACCAAGCACGCGCATGACAAGCCGGTGCAAGTCCAGACCACCGGAGATGCCGGTGTCGACTTCCGCCCCGCGCCGGCAGCCCCTCCCATGCCAGCAACAACGGCGATGACCACGCCTCCCGTCGTCCTTCCGCAGAAGGACGCGGGGATCCACCTTGGCCGTAGCCAGCCCGACCCGGAGCAGATCGCCCGGGACTCCGACATCCTGAACGGAGCCGGGGGTACGAGCACATCCGGAGGTGAGGGCAGTTCCGCCATGTTGGAAGGCGGCCGCAGCCACGGCACCGACCGCACTCCCTTGGGTGAAGCCCTCAAGCCGACGATGCTCGAGGGATCGAAGGCGACGGTCCTGCCGCACCCGCTGATGACGATCACGATGGGCACGCAGATCCCCTGCACGCC
>CAXTCK010000162.1:0-7945 GCA_964242425.1 uncultured Acetobacteraceae bacterium
CGGGCGACCAGCCGACCGCGATCCGGGAGCTGGTGGCCGGCGTCGAGTCGGGCGAGCGCGACCAGGTGCTGCTCGGCGTCACCGGCTCGGGCAAGACCTTCACCATGGCCAAGGTGATCGAGGCGGTGCAGAAGCCGACCCTGATCCTGGCGCCGAACAAGACGCTGGCGGCCCAGCTCTACGGCGAGATGAAGCAGTTCTTTCCCGAGAACGCGGTCGAGTACTTCGTCTCGTACTACGACTACTACCAGCCCGAAGCCTACGTGCCGCGCTCCGACACCTATATCGAGAAGGACAGCGCGATCAACGAGCAGATCGACCGCATGCGCCACGCCGCCACCCAGGCGCTGCTGGAGCGCAACGACGTGGTGATCGTGGCGTCGGTGTCGTGCATCTACGGCATCGGCTCGGTCGAGACCTATTCGCGCATGGTGGTGAAGATGCAGGTGGGCGGCGCCATCGCCCGCGATACCCTGGTCAAGGCGCTGGTGGAGCAGCAGTACCGGCGCAACGACGCCGGCTTCGCGCGCGGCACCTTCCGCGTGCGCGGCGAGACCGTGGACGTGTTCCCGGTGCAGAACGAGGACCGCGCCTGGCGCATCACCCTGTTCGGCGACGAGATCGAGGCCATCATCGAGTTCGACCCGCTGACCGGCGAGAAGACCGCTGACCTGGACGAGGTGCACATCTACGCCAACAGCCACTACGTGACGCCGCGCCCGACGCTGAACCAGGCCACCGTGCTGATCAAGCAGGAGCTGCGCGGACGGCTCGACGAGTTCACCGCGAACGGCAAGCTGCTGGAAGCCGAACGGCTGCAGCAGCGCTGCACCTTCGACCTCGAGATGATCGAGACCACCGGCGCCTGCAAGGGAATCGAGAACTATTCCCGCTACCTGTCGGGCCGGCAGCCCGGCGAGCCGCCGCCGACCTTGTTCGAGTACCTGCCGGAGGACGCGCTGCTGATCGTGGACGAAAGCCACGTCACCGTGCCGCAGATCGGCGGCATGGAGCGCGGCGACCATGCACGCAAGTTGATCCTGAGCGAGTTCGGCTTCCGGCTGCCGTCCTGTCTCGACAACCGCCCGCTGCGCTTCGACGAGTGGGAGCGCTTCCGCCCGCAGACCATCCACGTCAGCGCGACGCCGGGACCGTGGGAGCTGGAGCGCGTGCAGGGCGTGTTCGCCGAGCAGGTGATCCGCCCCACTGGCCTGATCGACCCGGTGACCGAGATCCGCCCGGTGGAGCGCCAGGTGGACGACCTGCTGGCCGAGTGCCGCATCGTGATCGGTCGCGGCGGCCGCGTGCTGGTCACCACGCTCACCAAGCGCATGGCCGAGGACCTCACCGAGTACATGACCGAAAGCGGCATCAAGGTCCGCTACCTGCATTCCGACGTCGACACGCTGGAGCGCATCGAGATCATCCGCGACCTGCGCCTCGGCGCGTTCGACGTGCTGATCGGCATCAACCTGCTGCGTGAAGGCCTCGACATCCCCGAATGCCAGCTGGTGGCGATCCTGGACGCCGACAAGGAAGGCTTCCTGCGCTCGCGCACCTCGCTGGTGCAGACCATCGGCCGCGCCGCCCGCAACATCGACGGCCGCGTGCTGCTGTACGCCGACCGCATGACCGACAGCCTGCGCTACGCGATCGAGGAAACCGACCGCCGGCGCAACCGCCAGACCGAGTGGAACGTCGCCCACGGCATCACCCCGCAATCGGTGCGCACCCATATCGGCGAGGCGATCTCCTCGGTGTTCGAGCAGGACTACGTCACTGTGGCGCCGGTCAAGGACGGCGGCCTCACCGATATGGTCGGCAAGGACCTCAAGGCGTCGATCGCCGAGATCGAGCGTCGCATGCGCGCCGCCGCCGCCGACCTGGAGTTCGAGACCGCCGCCCGCTTGCGCGACGAGCTCAAGCGGCTGGAAGCGCTCGACCTCGGCCTGGAGCCGCCGCCCCCGCCGCCGGCCTCGCGTGGCGGCCGCACGGCAAAATCGCGTACTCCCGAGCCGCTGGGACCGGGCGGAGGCGGCTACGACCCGGCGCAGCGCAAGAATGGCCGGCGGCGCGGCTAGGACGGACCGCGATCAGGTGGACCGCGATCAGGTGGACCGGCCGCTGACCGAAGCGCAGTTCACGGCGATCGCCAAGGCGTTGTCCGATCCGCGCCGTCACCGCATCCTGGGCGAGATCGCGGGTGCTGCCGCGCCGCTGCCGTGCTGCGCCCTCGAGACCGCGCAAAGCGTGACCGCCGCCACGGTGTCGCACCACATCAAGGGTTTGGAGGCGGCCGGGCTGATCGACGTCGTGCGGGACGGCCGGTTCGCGCTGCTGTCGTTCCGGCGCGACGTGTTCGACACCTATCTGCGACAGCTGCGGGACGACCTGCGACCGGGCACTTGAAGCAGCCTTCGCTCATAATACTTAGATAATCATCTAACTGTTATGGAGGCTATCATGAGCAAGTTGACGGGCAAGGTGGCACTGGTGACAGGCGCCTCGAAGGGCATCGGCGCCGGGATCGCACTCGCGCTGGGTGCCGAAGGCGCCCATGTCGTGGTGAACTACGCCAGCAGTCGCGAGGGCGCCGACCAGGTGGTCGCGGCGATCGAGCAAGCCGGCGGCAAGGCGTTGGCGATACAGGGCCATGTCGGCAGGACGGCCGACGTCGAGAAGCTGTTTGCCGAGGCGGCGCAGGCGTTCGGGACGATCGACATCCTGGTCAACAACGCAGGTGTTTTCAGCTTCCTGCCGATCGGCGAGATCACCGAGGCGGAGTACCACCGCCAGTTCGACACCAACGTGCTCGGCGTCCTGCTCGCGAGCCAGGCGGCGGCCAAGCAGTTCGGGCCGCAGGGCGGCAGCGTGATCAACATCAGCTCGGTGGTCAGCCGCCTGGCACCTCCTGGCAGCTCGATCTATTCCGCGACCAAGGGAGCGGTCGACACGATCACCAAGGTGCTGGCCAATGAGCTCGGCCCGCGGGGGATACGCGTCAACGCGATCAACCCGGGCATGATCGAGACCGAAGGCACCCGCACCGCCGGCTTCATCGGCGGCGCGTTCGAAGACCAGAGCGTCGCGCAGACGCCGCTCGGCCGCATCGGCAAGCCGGACGACATCGCGCCGGTGGCGGTTTTCCTGGCCTCCGACGACTCGCGCTGGATCACCGGCGAGATCATCAACGTGAGCGGCGGCGCTTAGAGCAAATCCCGATCAGGCGGAGTCACCTGATCGGGTAGAGATCCCTCGCTCGAACAATGACCTGGAGCAGGTTCACTGAGCGCATGCGACGTGAGAATGCTCTAGCGTCCCGGCAGCCCAGGCGGTCTCGGTCGCTCCATCTGCCAGCGCAGGTGCGACCGGACCGCCGGCCAGTCCGGAGCGATGACGCTGTAGACGCAGGTGTCGCGGATCGTGCCGTCCTTGGCGACCTGGTGATGGCGCAGGATGCCGTCCAGCCTGGCACCCAGCCGTTCGATCGCGCGCCGGCTTTGCCCGTTCAGGAAGTGGGTGCGCAGCTCGACCGCGATGCAGCCGAGCGTCTCGAAGGCATGGCTTAGCAGAAGCAGTTTCGCTTCCGTGTTGATGGCGCTGCGCTGCACCCGCGCCGCATACCAGGTCCAGCCGATCTCCAGCCGGCGCGCCACCGCGTCGATGTGCCCGTAGCTGGTCATGCCGAGCACCGCGCCGGTTGCCGTTTCGGTCACGGTGAACGGAACCATGGTGCCTTCCTCCTGCCAGCCAAGGCGCCTGGCGATGTCCGCCGCCATGCCGTCCGGGTCCGGCACGCCCGTGTACCAGAGCTCCCACAGCGCTCCGTCCGACGCCGCCTCGACCAGCCCGTCACGGTGCTCGGGCCGCAGTGGAACAAGCGTGACATGCCGGCCCTGGAGTCGAAGCGGCGCGATCCAATTCAAGCCCGCCTCCTGGTTGATCAGGCGTATTCAACCGCAAGCCGTGTCGCCGGCAAGCCGGGGCACGGCGCCTCGAACGCGAACAGGTTTCCTTCCAGCGGCCGGCCCGCCCGTTGTCCCGCATCGATCGGCCAGCAGGCGGAAGTGACATAGACCGTCGACAGGTCCGGCCCGCCCAGCGCCGGCATGGTCGGATATTGCACCGGCATGACCACCGTGCGCTCCACCTTGCCGTCCGGATCCAGCCGAAGCAGCCGGCCGCCGCCGAACACCGCGCACCACAGGAACCCGTCCCGGTCGATCGCCACCCCGTCCGGACCGCCGCCGTCCACCGGGGCATCGACCAGCGCGAACGGCCTGGTGTTCGACGGCATCCCCGCCTCGACGTCGTAGTCGGACACCCAGATCGTCTTCCGTGCGGTGTCGCTGTGGAACATGCGCGAGCCGTCCACGCTCCAGGCCAGGCTGTTGGCGGTCTGCACCGGCACCGTTCCCGGTATCCACCGCCCGCGGTCGTAGCGCCAGAACGGCAGGGTGCGCGGCGCGTTCGGCACCTGGTCGCCCGGTGACAGGGACAGGTACATCGGGCCGGCCCAGAACCGGCCCTGCCTGTCGCAATCGCCCTCGTTGAACAGGAACCGGCGCGGGTCGAACGGCGCGGGCGCACGGAACTCAAGGTGTCCGTGCTCGAAGTCCAGCGCATACAGCCCGTTGCGCAGCGCCACATAGGCGCCGCTGGCGGTCAGCGCGTAGCTGCCGATCCAGGCCGGCATCTCCCAGTGCCGGTCCTGTCCGGTCGCCGGATCGAACGCGTGCAGCGCCGGCTCGCGCAGATCGACCCAGAACAGTTTTTGCCGCTGGGCGTCCCAACCCGGCCGCTCGCCGTTCAGGGCCTGGGGCCGGAGCACGCACGCGACGTCCGGGTTGCTCATGGAACGGCCTCCGATATGGTTCGAGATCCTGTCGGCCCGAACGCGCCCGGACAGCCACCGTTCGCATCCGGGTCCCTTGCACCTGCGGTCGTGTTCCGGAACCGTGCGCCCGTGCAACCAGGAGAAGCGGCATGGACCGGCGCTATGTCACCGTGGACGTATTCACCGACCGCATGTTCGGTGGCAATCCTCTGGCAGTCGTGCTTGATTCTGCGGGATTGTCGACCGGCCAGATGCAGTCGGTGGCGCGCGAGTTCGCCTATTCCGAGACCACCTTCGTGCTGCCTCCGGAGAACCCGGCGCACGACGCGCGCGTGCGCATCTTCACCCCGGTGCAGGAGCTGCCGTTCGCCGGCCACCCCAACGTCGGCACCGCCTACGTGCTGGCACGGCAGCGCGACGGGCAGTCCTGCCCCGAACGGTTCCTGTTCGAGGAACAGGCCGGGCTGGTGCCGGTGCGGCTGCTGCGGCGGCAGGACCACGTCGTGGGCGCCGAGCTGGTGGCGCCGGCACCGCTGTCCCGCGGCGCACGGCACGATGCCGGCGCGGTGGCGACGATGCTGTCGCTGCGCCAGGACGAGATCCTGACCACCCGGCACCAGCCGGAGATCGTGTCGGTCGGCCTGCCGTTCCTGGCGGTTGAGCTCGCCACGCGGGCAGCTCTTCGGCGCGCCGCCGTCGATCCCGCGGCGATGGCGACGCTGCTGCCCGGGCGCGAGGTTGCCGGGCTGTACGCCTACACCCGCGCGGTGGAAGCCGATGACGGCCCGGTGCAGATCCAGGCCCGCATGTTCGCACCCGGCGACGGCATCGCCGAGGACCCGGCCACGGGCAGCGCCACCGCCGCCGTCGGCGCCCTGCAGGCCGCGCTGCTCGAGCAGCCGGATCTTGAGCTGGACCTGCAGGTGGGGCAGGGCACGGACATGGGACGTCCAAGCCTGTTGTCGGTGTCGGTCGTGAAGGCCCGCGGTCGGGTGCGGGAGACAAGGGTCGGCGGCAGCTGCGTTCCCGTCATGCACGGCCGGTTCCACCTGGCCGGAACCGGCGACGGCTGAGGGCGCATACCCCGCAGGCGAACGGGAAGCGGCCCCATCCGTTGCAGCTCCCGCAAGTGCTGCGTGAAGGGATCCGGTGCATGATCGAGTTGAAGGCGGGACCCTGCGTCCTGGTGCTCCGGCCGGAGCTCGGCGGCGCGGTCGGCGCCTGGACCCGCGAGCACCAGGCGATCCTCCATCCCGTGAGCGACCCCAAGCTCGCGGCGCAGCGAGGCCAAGCGGTGGCCGCCTATCCGCTGATCCCGTTCTCCAACCGGGTCGCGTACGGCCGGTTCTCGTTCGGGGGCGAAAGCTTCCAGCTCGACCGCAACTTCGGCGGCGAGCCGCACGCCATCCACGGCAACGCGTGGGAGCGGGCCTGGACGGTGGTCGAGCACACGCCGGCACGCGCCGTGCTGGCGCTGGACCATGCCCCGCCGCGTGACCCGCCCGGACAATGGCCGTTCGCCTACCGCGCCGAGATCGGCTACGCGCTGCGCGAGGACGGGCTGTCCGTGCATATCGGCGTGCGCAACACCGACACGAGGCCGCAGCCGGTGGGCCTCGGCTTCCACCCGTTCTTCCCGCGCGACGCCGACCTGGAGCTCGGCTTCTCGGCGACCAGCCTATGGACGGTGGGGCCGGACTCGCTTCCCCAGGCCCGCGTGCCGGTGGAAGGCGACCAGCGGTTCTCGCCGATGCGTCCCGTGTCCGGACCGCCGCTCGACAACTGCTTCAACGGCTGGAACCACTCCGCCTTTCTGCGCTGGCCGTCACGCGGGCTGGCGATGACGATCACCGCGATGGCCCCGTTCCACCACCTGGTGGTGTTCACGCCGCCGAACCGGCCCTATGTCGCGGTGGAGCCGGCCAGCAACATGACGGACGCGATCAACCATCCGGAGATCGAGGACAACGGCCTGACCGTCCTGCAGCCCGACGCGACGCTGGAAGCACGGGTGGAGTTCGCCCTGATGCGGCTATAGGACGGCGGACTGGTCGCCCGCGGACACGTTCCGCAAGCGACCAGCCGGATTGCAGCGCTAGTAGTACAGGATCGGCTGGCTCATCAACGGAACCGCGTTCCAGCCGCCGCTGCAGGTGCTGGGCTCCGGATACTGCAGGTCGAACACCACCTTGTTCAGGTTGCCGATGCCCTGGATGTCCACCAGCGTGTCGTTGTTGGCGGTGGCGTAGTCGACCAGGAAGTTGCCGGGTCCGCCCTCGTAGGCGCTGGAGCAGAAGGAAGCGTAGAGCGAGGGCGAGCGGTCGTAGCTGAACACCTCGGTCGCGGTCATGGCCGTGGTGTTGATCGCGTAGCTGTCCACCTCGCTGTAGGTGCGCGAGATCCCGGCCGGAACCTGGTAGTCGCTGCCCAGGCCGTCGTTGAACAGCAGCAGGTTGCCGTGGCTGTCGATCGACGTCGCATGCTGCCCGATCGGCGGCAGAGTGCCAGCCGGCGTCGCCAGCGCGAACTTGCGCAGCGACGGGAACTGGTACCACTTCTTGGTGGTGTCGCCCAGGATCCAGTGGATCTTCTTCACCCCGTCGGCCGGCGTGTCGTAGTCCACCGCGATCACGAAGTCCTCGCGGCTGGACACGATCAGCGTGTTGTCGGCCGGGTTGTACGTGGTGGCGTTCATGTGGAACCAGTCCGCCGGGGTCGCTGCCATGAACTGGCTCGGATCGTCTCCGCCGGCCGTCATCGCGCTGCCGATGATCTTGTCCATGTCCCAGCGGTTCAGCACCGCGCCGCTGGTGCCGTCGATCTCCAGAGCGGTCGACTCGGCATAGGCGGTGGTGCTGACGTCGAGCAGGATGCCGTTGCGGCCGATGTCGTAGTTGTGGTGGCCGCTATCCGTCACGCCCTGGCTCGCGGCGTAGTCGCCGATCTTGGTTTCGCCGCCATACAACTCCAGGCGTTCCACGCCGGTCTTGCCGTCGGAAATGTAGATGCCGTTGTTGTAGAGCACCGCCGGCAGTCTGTTGTTCATCCCGGAACCGGTCCAGCGCAGGTTGCCGTCGGTGTCGTAGATCTGCGGCGAGTTGGTGCTGC
>CAXTCK010000163.1:0-7925 GCA_964242425.1 uncultured Acetobacteraceae bacterium
CGACCGCGACGACGATCCGTGGTCGGCGCCGGTGCGCAACCGCGGCCAGGCGTCCGCCCCGCAGCGCCTGGCGGAAACGCTGGCGCGCTGGATCGCGGGCGAGGTCGGACGCGTGCACGGGACGGGCGGCGCCCCGCTGCTGCCCGGCGACGTGCTGGTGCTGGTGCCGCGCCGCTCGGCCTTCGTGCGCGCGCTGATACGCGCACTCAAGGCGGAAGGGGTGCCGGTGGCGACGCTGGTACGCACGGGGCTGGTGGACCAGATCGCGGTGCAGGACCTCCTGGCGCTGTGCGACGTGCTGCTGCTGCCGGGCGACGACCTGTCGCTGGGCTGCGTGCTGACCAGCCCGGTCGGCGGGCTGTCCGACGACAGCCTCATGGCGCTGGCGGTGGAGCGTGGCGGTCTGTCGCTTTGGGAACAGCTGCGTGCGCGGGCAGGGGAGCGGCCGGACTGGCAGGCGGCGTGGAGCACGCTGTCGGCCTTGTTCGCACGCGTCGACTACGTGTCGCCGCACGCGCTGCTGAGCGAGGCGCTGGGCCGCCTGGGCGGCCGGGCCCGGCTGCTGGCGAGGCTGGGGCCGGAAGCGGCCGAGCCGGTGGACGAGCTGCTGTCGGCGGCGCTGCGCCACGCGGAGAACCATCCGCCGTCGCTGCAGGGGTTCCTGCACTGGCTGCGCCGCTCGGAGGAAACGGTGCGCCGCGAGCCGGATTCGGCCGGAAACGCGGTGCGGGTGATGACCGCGCACGGCGCCAAGGGGCTGCAGGCGCGGCTGGTGGTGCTGCCGGACACCACCGCGGTGCCGCCCACGGACGAGAACCTGCTTTGGAGCGAAGAAGGCGGCGACGCGGCGGCGGGCGCGATGGCGCTGCCGTTCTGGGTGCCGCGCGCCGAGCTCGGTTCGGCGCCGACGCGTCGCCTGCGCGACCGCCTGCGCGCGGCTGCGGAGGAGGAAAGCAACCGGCTGCTGTATGTGGCGCTGACGCGGGCGGCGGACCGGCTGGTGGTGTGCGGCTGGGAACCGGGGCGCAAGCCCGGCGGCACCCCGCCGCCCGGCGCCTGGTACCCGCTGTGCCGCAAGGGCTTCGAGGCGGCGGGCGCCGCGTCGCGTCCGTTCGCGCTGGGCTGGCCCGGGGAGCTGCTGGTGCTGCAGCAGGGGGGCGTCGCGGAGCAGGCCGCCCCGGATGCTCCGGCAGCGGCGCCGGACGGGGGGTTGCCGTCCTGGATCGGGCGCGCGCCGTCCTGGCAGGCGCAACCGCCGCCGTCGGAGCCGCCCTTGCCGCGTCCGCTGGCGCCCAGCCGGCCGGACGATGTCGGGCTCGGCCCGGTGCCGGCGCTGCGCTCGCCGCTGGACGCGATGAGCCGTGGCAGGGGGGAAGCGTTCCGGCGCGGCCGGCTGGTGCACCGGCTGCTGCAGTACCTGCACGAGTTTCCGCCGGAGCGGCGCGACGCGGTGGCGCTGCGCTTCCTTCAGGCCGGACCGGAAGGGCTGCCGCTGGAGGAAGCGGAGCATGTGGCGGCGCAGCTTCGGCTCGTGCTGGCGCATCCCGACCTCCTGCCCTTGTTCGCGCCGGATGCGCTGGTCGAGCAGCCGGTCGTGGGCGTGGTGGACGGGGTGGTGGTGTCCGGGCAGATGGACCGGCTGCGCGTGCTGCCGGAGCGGGTGCTGCTGTGCGACTTCAAGACCAATCGGCGCACGCCCGAAACGCCCGAACAGGTGCCGGTGGCGTATCTGCGTCAGATGGCGGCATACCGGGCGCTGCTAGCGTCGCTCTACCCCGGCCGGCCGATCAGCTGCACGCTGGTGTGGACCGAGGACGCTTCCGTCATGCCGCTGGGAGAGGCCCTGCTGCTGCTTCATGCTCCGGGCACATACCGGACCGCGGGACATCACGGGCCGGGCATTCCGGGCGCCGCTTGACCCGTCCTGCCGAGCCGCCCATCTCACCGACCACAACGCAGGAGATCCCACGATGAGCCAGAACACCGTTGCCGTCACCGATGACAGCTTCGACGCCGACGTGCTGAAGGCGAAGAACGCCGTGCTGGTCGACTTCTGGGCCACCTGGTGCGGGCCGTGCAAGATGATCGCCCCGGCGCTGGAGGAGATCGGTGCCGAGTTCAAGGACCAGCTCACCGTGGCCAAGGTCGACATCGACGAGAACCCGATGACCCCCAACGCTTATGCTGTGCGCGGCGTGCCGACCATGATCCTGTTCAAGGACGGCAAGCCGGTCGCGACCAAGGTGGGGGCGATGCCCAAGAGCCAGCTCAAGGACTGGGTCAAGCAGAGCCTGGCGTCCTGAGCGCCGCTACCAGAAGCGGCGCATCGCCCTGAAGCGGTGCCAGGAGGCGGGCAGCGCCAGCAGCGACGCCTGCTTCAGGTCGTTTGACCAGCGTTCCACCGCCTGCCGTCCGGGCCCGTCGGGCAGGCGGTGCGCCAGCTCCACCGCCGCGATGGCGTCGTTCAGCGTCCCCATGTCGTCCTGCAGCGTGCTCAGCGCCTTGCGGTAGGGCTTGACCCGCTTGTCCTCATAGAGCGTGTCCAGCATCTGGATGCCGTAGCGCAGACCCTTCAGCGCCTTGCGCAGGTCGTGCCGTTCCTCGTCGTTCTGCGTCGCCAGGTCGCGGCCGCGCCGACGCACCCGGCGCGCCAGCCGGTCCAGCATCGCCGGTGCCTCCCGTGCCAGCCTCCGCAACGCGTCCCGTTCGGGAAAGAAGGCGGTGGTGGCGCCAGCCCAGCTGTGCAGGTCCGCCAGCACCGCTTCGGTCAAGGGCGCGTGCAGCACGACGCGCAGCGCGTCGTGCGCCGCGTCCCGCGCCTGGGCCGCAGGCGCCTGGAGGGCGTCGAGCGGTCGCGGGTCCGGGCTCGCCCGCTGGATCGCCGGCAGGGTTTCGCATGTGAACACGTCCCAGTCGCGGGCCATGCCCAGCGACCGTCCCAGCCGGCGCAGCGCGTCGTCGAACCCGTCCGCCGCCACCGGCTCGAGATGCCGCCGGAACAGCTTGAGCGTGGAACGGCAACGGCGCAGCGCCACCCGGGTCTGGTGGATCGCTTCCATCTCGCCGCGACGCGCCGCCGGCAGGTGGGCCTTGAGATGGTCCAGCCCTTCGCCCAGCATCAGGCGCAGGCCGTCCTCCATCGTGTCGTCGGCGGCAAGCGGCGGCGGCATGGCAAGTCGCATGGCGTTCCTCGGGGCCTTCTGCCGCTCGCCTGTCACCGCATCACGGGGAAGCGAGGCCGTCGAACCCGGTTGCTCGTTGTCCCGGTCGACAGGAGCAAACAGGAGACGATGATGAGCGGCAAGGACGGAACCGGACACAAGTCCGGAGCCCGCAGATCCGGAAAGGTGCAGGAAGGGCATACCGCTGGGAGGCGGTTGTCGGCAGCGAAGAACGAGGACCCGAACAACGGCGCCGACCACAAGCAGCGGGCTTCCGCGGCGGCGGCAAGAACGGCCGTTCCAGTTCAAGGAGGCCGGCGGTTCAGGCGGATGCGTCCTGCCACGTGGCCGGCACGACGTCGTGCCGCCGCAGCAGGTCCGGCAGGTCGGGATCGCACAGTGTCGCCAGCTCCGCTTCGTGCTCGTAGCCGGGCATCAGGTGGTCCAGCACCCGGTCCCGGCCGGAAGCGGGATGGAAGTAGATTTCCGAGAACCCGTCGGGGAGCTGGGTGAGCAGGCGCCGGATGCGGCTTGTGGTCATGCGGCCGCTCCAGGCAAGGCCGAAGCAGTGGTCGTTGACCGCGAGGCCGGCCCGGCGCGCCTGGTGCCGCAGCAATCTGGTCCACCGCCGCAAGGCACCGCTTGCCACGGTTTCGGCTTCACCGAGCGGGCCGGCCGGCTCCGACGGAACGCGTAGCGCCCGCAGCCCGTGGCGCAATCCCGCCCGTATCAGCATCCGGCCAACCATCGGGTGAAGGTGCATGTGCTTGTGGGCGTTGGCATGGTCCAGATGCAGTCCCGTCGCGACAAAAGCGCGGAACTGGGCCTCGATCTCGCGGAACAGTTGCCGGCGCGCCCTGGGGTGGAAGGCGTAGCGCAGGCCCAGGCGCAACTGGTCGGAGGGAAACCAACCGTCCTGGCCGAGCAGCGCCGGGATCTCGTCCTGCGGCAGCACCGGCGGTCCCTCGATCGTCACCAGGTGGAGCCCGACGCGGAGCCCGGGCAGGCGCCGGGCGCGCATGACCGCGTCGCCCGCGGCCGGGCCCGCCACCATCAGGCTGGCGGTGGACAGCACGCCGTCGCGGTGCGCGCGCTCGATCCCCTCGTTGACGGCGAGCGACAGGCCGAAATCGTCCGCGGAGAACAGGACGCGCTTCAACGGCGAGCGCGTCCTGGCAGGCCTGATCCAGGCAGATCCGATCCCGGCAGATCCGATCCTGGCAGACACTCGGCTCCTGCAGGACTAGGCGGCGTGCCGGTCGCGCAGGAACTGGAAGAACTCGACGCCTTCGCGCAGGCGGCGCTTCATCATCTGCGGGGAGCGCACCATCTCGCCGACGATCGAGGCGATCTTCGGCGCCCGGAAATAGAACTTCCGGTAGAACACCTCGACGCTGTCGAAGATCTCGGTGTGGCTCAGATGCGGGTAGTGCAGCGGCGCGATCTGCACGCCGTTCTCGTCGATCAGCTCGGCATTGGCCGCGTCGAGCCAGCCGTTCTCGGTGGCCTGCTTGTGCAGGAAGGTGCCGGGATAAGGGGCGGCCAGCGAGACCTGCATGGTGTGCGGGTTCACCTCCTTGGCGAAGGCGATGCTTTCCTGGATGGTTTCCTTGGTCTCGCCCGGCAGGCCGACGATGAAGGTGCCGTGGATCTTGATGCCGAGCTCGTGGCAGTCCTTGCTGAACTGCTTGGCGACCTCGATGCGCATGCCCTTCTTGATGTTGTGCAGGATCTGCTGGTTGCCGCTCTCGTAGCCGACCAGCAGCAGGCGCAGGCCGTTCTCGCGCAGCACCTTGAGCGTGGCGCGCGGCACGTTGGCCTTGGCGTTGCAGCTCCAGGTGACGCCGAGCTGGCCCAGTTCCTTTGCGATCGCCTCGGCGCGCGGCAGGTCGTCGGTGAAGGTGTCGTCGTCAAAGAAGAATTCCCGGACCTGCGGGAACAGCTTCTGCGCGTGCGCGATCTCGGCGGCGACGTGGGCCGGGCTGCGCGTGCGGTACACGTGACCGCCCACGGTCTGCGGCCACAGGCAGAAGGTGCAGCGCGACTTGCAGCCGCGTCCCGAGTAGATCGAGATGTACGGGTGCTGCAGGTAGCCGATGAAGTAGTCCTCGATGCGCAGGTCGCGGTGGTACACGTCGGTCACGAACGGCAGCGTGTCCATGTCGTGGATCAGCTGGCGGTCGCGGTTGGTGACGATCACGCCGTCGCTGTTGCGCCAGGTGATGCCGTCCACGTCCTTGAGGTCGCGGCCCTCGGCGATCTCCTTGATGGTGAAGTCGAACTCGTTGCGGGCGACGAAGTCGATCGGCGCGCCCTTCAGCAGGCTCTCGTCCGGCTGCACCGCCACCTTGGCGCCGACCATGCCGATCCTGAGGCCGGGCTTCGCGTCCTTGAGCATCTGCGCGACCTTCACGTCGGACGCGAAGGAGGGGGTGGAGGTGTGCAGCACCACCATGTCGCGGTTCTTGATGTCCTCCAGGATGGGCTGCATGCCCATCTTCGCCGGCGGCGCGTCGATCAGGCGGCTGTCCGGGATCAGCGCCGCCGGCTGCGCCAGCCAGGTCGGGTACCAGAACGACTTGATCTCCCGCTTGGCCTGGTAGCGCGAGCCGGCACCGCCGTCGAAGCCGTCGAACGAGGGCGGCTGCAGGAACAGGGTCTTCATCATGGTGCGGGTCGTCCTTGAAGCGGGCACGAAGGCCGATCACTGGTTCGGGCGGCAGCCGGCCTCAATAGCGGTCGGCGCGTGGCCCGTCATCTAGTTCTTCCGTGACCCGGTGGTCCGGGATCAGTCGCCGGCTTCCACCCCCGGCGTCAGCTGGCGGCTTGTCGGCATCGCGATCCTGCCGGTGGGCAGGTGCAGCGTGTGTCCCCGCCAGGCGACGCGCCGCCCGGCCATGCTGCCCAGCATCACCGCGGCGGACAGCCAGTCGCGCAGCGGCAGCAGCGCCACCGGCACGGTGCCGGGATGTCCCAGCATCCGGTCGATGATCGCGGCCGTGACCCCCCGCACCGCCCAGACCAGTGCCAGGAGGCTCCAGCTCCAGGCGGACGGCGCCAGCAGCACCGCGACAACGGCCCAGAACAACGGCAGCTGGATCGACGACAGCACGTAGCCGACCGGCTCCACGCTTCGCACGGTGCGGCCCCATCGCAGCTCGTGCGCGAACAGGTCGCGCAGGCCGGTCTCGGCGATGGTGGTGATGGTCACGGCGTCCGCGATCGCGATCGACGCACCCTGGGCCCGCACCAGCTTGCCGAGTGCGGAATCGTCGGCGATGTGCGGCGACAGCGCGGCAAGCCCGCCGATCGCATCCAGCATGTCGCGGCGCAGCGCCATGGTGGCGCCGAGGCAGTCCTGCCGGCCCAGCAGGCGCGACATCAGCACGCCGGGCAGGAAGTTGTGGTTGACCTGCGCCGCTGCCAGGCGACGCGCCAGCACCGGAGTCGCGGCCCGGCCGCCGTAGAGGGTGGTCACCAGCCCGACGTCCGGCCGGTGCAGCGCTTCCACCACCCGTCGGAGGTAGCCGGGGGCGGCGTGGATGTCGGAGTCCGAGATCACCAGGATGTCGTGCCGCGCCGACGGCAGCATGTTGATCAGGTTGGAAACCTTTCGGTTCGCCCCGTGCGGCGTGCCGTCCACCACCAAGGCGAGGTCGAGCGCCGGGAAGCGCGCCTGCAGCCGCTCCACCAGCTCGATCGCAGCGTCGCTCCGGCTTTGCACGCCGAACACGATCTGCAGCGCGGGGTAGTCCTGGGTGCAGAAGCTGGTGAGCGCTTCCTCCAGCATCGGCTCGTCGCCGTGCAGCGGCTTGAGCACGGTCAGGGCAGGCAGCGGGATCGCCGGGTCCCTGCGGCTCGACCGGGCCCGTCGTCCGAACCGGTGCGCCAGCATTGCGCCGACCACCGCCTGGATGCAGCCAAGGCCGGCGACCACGGCGGCGGCGATGCTCAGGGCGAACGGAACGGATGGAAGAGTCATGGAGCAGGTCAGCCTCGGCCGAGGGAACGGTTCAGCCTTCCGAGAAGGCCTGCGTCTTCTTCCTCAGGCTGTCGATCAACGAGGTAGCATCACCGGAGGTCAGGCTTGAACCGAAATCGGCGCGCTGCACCGCGACCTGGCTGATGTTGCCGTCCAGCAGCACGTCGACCACCTGCCAGGCGCCGCTGGCGCCCGGACGCATCAGGTAGTTCAGCGTGGTAGAGGCGCCGCCGGCGAGGATCTGCGTATGCACGACCTGCTCGCCGGGCACCGGCGACGCGGTGACGGCCGGATCCACCTTGAAGGTGTCGGTGCCTCCGGGCGCGAAGTTGGACACGTAGCGGGCCACGGTGAACTGGCGGAACTGCGCCAGCAGCTGCTGCTTCTGCGCCTCCGGCAACGTGCGGTAGCGCAGGCCGACGGAGCTTTGCAGCACCTGGGACAGGTCGAACACCTGGTCGATCACCGGCGCCAGCAGCTGCGCACGCTGCGCGAAGCTGCCGTGGCTGTGCTCGACCTCGGTCAGCCGCGCATACAGCGCGGAAACCGGCTGGGCCGCACCCCCGGCGGGCTGCGCCAGGGCGGTCGGAGTGGCGGCGACAAGGCCGAGGATCCCCAGGCAGGGTGCCCCGAAGCGTTTGAACAGGAATGGGGGCAGGGACATCGGGATCACGATGTCGGTCCGATCCGGCTCAAAGGCAAGTCCACGAGGGCGCGGTCGCCAATCCCCAACGCCCTGAGTGCGGTATCGACGATGCTTTTGCTGTCGAGGCTGGCCTGCC
>CAXTCK010000164.1:0-7742 GCA_964242425.1 uncultured Acetobacteraceae bacterium
TCCTGCCGCACCCGCTGATGACGATCACGATGGGCACGCAGATCCCCTGCACGCCCATTCAGCCTCTGACTAGCGATGCGCCGGGCATGGTGACTTGTACCATCCCGGTCGACATCTTCGGCCAGCGCGTCGGGCCGAACCGGCATGGCGTGGCCCTGCTCCCGGCCGGCACCCGCGTTGTCGGCACCGAGCAGGCCATGCTCCAGCAGGGGCATAACCGCCTGTTTGTGCTGTGGCAGCGGGCCCAGACGCCGGACAACGTCATCATCAACATGGACTCGCCGGCTGCCGACGAGCTCGGGGAGGCGGGGCTGGACGGCGACCTCAACACCCATTTCTGGCAGCGTTTCGGTGGCGCCATCATGCTGTCCTTCATCGACAGCGGCCTGCAGGCTGCCGCCCAGATCGCCAGCCAGACTGGCGGCGGCAGCAACTCGGTCAACTTCAGCAGCTTCAGCAGCGGCGGGACGTCGGCCGCCGCCACTGCGCTCCAGAGCACCGTCAACATCCCGCCGACGCTGCACCGCGACCAGGCCCTGCCCGCCACCGTGTTCGTCGCCCGCGATCTGGACTTCTCGGACGTGTATGGCCTGCAGGTGGCGCAATGAGCGCCGCTGCGCCGCTCCTCTGGCACCTTCTCGATCCGATCGCGCCCGTGTTGCTCGATCCTTTGACGGAGGAACTGTGCATCAACCGGCCGGGCGAGATGTTCGTTCGCCAGCAGGGCATCTTCGCCCGCCAGGAGATGCCTCTCGACCTTGGCGACCTCCTGGACGTCGCGATCCTGGCCGGCGCGCTGCGCAGGCAGGACATCAGCGAGGAGACGCCGCTAATCGGGACCGACGTTGAAGCGGCCGATGGGTCGCTGTTGCGGTTCCAAGTGGTCCAGCCGCCGGCGGTGCCGGGCGGCACGGTCAGCATTACGATCCGCCGGCCGGGCAGCAACGTCCACGACATCGCGTCCACCGCCAGTCGCTACCAGCAGCACCGGTGGAACAGGTGGGACCGGCGCCGGGAGCAGAGGGACCAGTCGGCTCTGCTCGCCCTCTACGATGCCGGCGACCTGGTGGCCTTCCTGAATGCTGCGGTGGCATCCAGGCTGAACATCCTGCTCTGCGGTGCGACCGGGAGCGGCAAGACGACGATGAGCAAGACGCTCATCAGCGCCATCCCGCCGGACGAGCGCCTGATCACGATCGAAGACGCAATGGAGCTCGTCCTCCGTCACCCGAACAGCGTCCGGCTGCTCTACAGCAAGGGCGGCCAGGGTAGCTCCAACGTCACGGCCAAGAGCCTGCTCGAGGCCAGCCTACGGATGCGGCCGGACCGCGTGCTTGTGCAGGAGCTGCGTGATTCCGAAGCGGCCTGGACCTACCTCAACGAGGTGGTGAGCGGCCACCCCGGCTCCATCACGACCATCCACGGCCGCGACGCTGCCGGCGGCTTCAAGAAGCTGTTCGCCCTCGCCAAGGGCTCGAAGGAAGGCGGCACGATCGAGACGCCAACGCTGGTCGATCTGCTGGCAGCCGGCATCGACCTGATCATGCCGTTCGAGAGCCACGGCACGACCTTCGAGATCGGGGAGATGTGGTTCGCCGCCGACGCTGCACGCCGCGGTGAAACCGCCGCGAGCCTCCTCTCGGATCATTAGGACGAACCATGCAGTTCTCAGACCTCCCGTGGCCCGCCAAAGCGGTTGCCGGGCTGCTCGGCTGTGCGTTCCTGGTGGGCGTCTGGACCGTGATGGCGACCTTCATCTTCCTGGCCGGGTGTGGACTCCTGCGGGCGTTCCCGCACCCCTTCTGGCAGTGGTGGATGTACCTGCCCTACAACTACATCCCGGCCGTCCACCGATGGCTGGTGATCGGCGGCGTGGCTCCGCTCGGCTTCTTCGGCCTGCTCGGCGCCATCCGGTTGCGTGCTGCCCCGCGTGGGCCAAGCCTGCACCGGTCGCTGTTCGGCCCCAACCCGCAACCGGTCATCCGCGGCGCCAGCGACAACCACGGCCACTCCGACTGGCTGCCCATGCGGCAAGCTCGTCGCATTCTCCGGGCACGGAAGACCGATTGGGGCGGCCTGGTGATCGGTGAGGCGGCCCGCGTCGATCAGCAGTCGATCGCCAGCGTCGAGTTCGATCCCACTAACCGGCGCACCTGGGGCCGTGGCGGCAAGTCACCGCTGCTCATAGACCCGTGCGTGGCCGGCCCGACGCACTCCCTGATCTTCGCCGGTTCCGGCGGCATGAAGACGTCAACCGCCATCACCCGGCTGCTCTACTGGACCGGCTCCGCCATCGTGCTCGATCCCTCAAACGAGATTGGACCGATGGTGCAGGACGCACGGGCTGCGATGGGTCAGCCGGTGGTGCGGCTGGACCTCAACGGCGGCATGGACCCGGTGACGGGGCTCGCCAGGTCGGGTTTCAACCCGCTGGCGGAGATCAACCCAGCCTCCTCCTCGGCAACCCGCCGGCTGCTGTCCGCCGTTGCCTCGCTGTGCGGCGAAGAACCCGAGCGGGACAAGAACTCGATCTTCTCGGACGCCGGTCGCAACTTAGTGGCCTGCATCCTCGGGCACATGCTCTGGGATCCGGACCTGCCGGCCGAGAACAAGACGCTGGCCTATTTCCGCGAGCTGATCACCACGCCCGAAGCCCAGATGAAGGGCTTCCTCCGGGGCATCGACAAGATCACCCATTGCACGATCGCCCGGCTCGCCGCCCGGACGCTGATGGAGCTGGCCGAGGAAACGTTCTCAGGCGCCTACTTCAACGCGACGCAGTTTACCGCCTGGCTGTTTGATGACGTCGTAGCGGAGTTCCTGTCTGGCAACCGCATCAAGCCCAGCCAAGTCGTCGGCAACAAGGTGACGGTCTTCATCCATGTGCCGCTGGATGTGCTGACGACGTCCCCGGCCGTCGCGCGGATCGTCCTGGACGCCTTGACCTGGGCCTTCATCGAGGCGGATGGAAAATATGCCGCCCGAACCTTGCTGCTTGTGGATGAGGCCAGCAAGCTCGGCCGGATGACCAGCATCGAGATGGTGCGCGACACCGGCCGCAAGTACGGCCTGACGATGCAGCTGCTCTACCTGTCCGAAGCCGAGCTTGCCGAGGTCTGGGGACCGAAGGGGCCGGCGCGCTGGTTCGCAACCGTGTCCTGGCGCGGCTATGCGGCGACCAGCGACCGCGACACCGCAGAGGGCGTATCCAAGGACTTCGGTGAGTTTGGCGTCCTGGCAACCTCCGAAGGCGACAACAGCGGCTCCTCCGGCAAAGGCTTCGAGATCGGATCCCGATCCAGAGGCAAGAACAACAGCGTGCATGAGGTGAAGCGCCGGCTCATCCTGCCAAGCGAGCTGCAGCAGGCTCGCAAGGATGAGTTGTTCGTTGTCCGCCAGGGATCGAAGCCGATCCGCTGCACACAGGCGGCATACTTCCGCCGCCGCGATCTTAACGTCCGCGTTAAGGCAAGCCGTTTCGTCAAAACCGCAGCCCGATAAGGAGACAAGATCATGTCTGGAACAAAGACCACGCAAGAATCCCGCCGAACGTCCGCTGAGCAGTATCGGGCCACCGTCATTGCTGCTGGGGCACAGAACCGGGCCGGCGCCGAGTTGCAGCGTGCCAGTCAGCTTGAAGCCGGAGCCGCTACACTGCGGACTGAAGCGCAACAGGATACCGCAACGGCCAAGCGTGGCTCCACACGTATGCGTACCTAATTAGGAACGGGACTGCGGACGTACTGCAGTCCCTACGGTGCCCGCTGCGGTGCCAGATCCCACAATTCCAACTCGCCTGCCTCGTAGAGCATACGCAGTTCCTCCGCAGCTCTTTGATATTGCAACTCGAGAGCGTCGCTCTTTCTGTCGATCGGATCGACGTGTCGTGTCCGAAGCGACACGAAGCCGTCTTGCGGCAGCGCGAGGTGAGTGACCTGACGGTGATACCAGGCGGTCATCTCAGTGGCGAGGAAGTCGTCTGTTGTGGCGATACCGCTCCTGAGGGCACATTGCTTGGCCGCCGTTCCATATGCCTGGCTGTCGACGCTGCGGAGGCGGGGATGACTACATGGCAGCCGAGCCGCCTCCGTCTTGACCCGAAAAGGTGCATGGCGCGGCAGAAGGCCGTCGGCTACGGCCACCGCAGCCGCGTCGAGACTGCAGTCGGTCGCTACAAGCACATCATCGGTCTAAAAACCCGGGCCCGATCATCCGACCGGCTGAAGAGTGAAACCGCCATCACCGTCCAGATCCTTAACGGCATGACCCATATCGCCAAACCGATGTCCACCCGCCGCGCCTGATCCAGTCACCGGGTAGAGACAATCTTGAGCCTTGGCCCAGATCCATGCACCGTCGCCCCGATGATGCGTAATTCGCTCGCCGACATACGGGAAGTGAGCCGAGCGCTCCAGCCGGCTGCGGAGGAGACCAGCGATAATCCCCTCCGGCCGATTGGGGCAATTCTAGGTTATGGCTCCGCTGTTCAGGTGGGTGACGTCGAGCAGGGTGATTGTGGTGCCGTCGGAAAGGCCTAGCACGGTGGAGCCGCCGACGATCTGCTGCGTGATACCCGAGTCGTAGCCGATCGGGTTGATGGTGTCGGTTCCCAACTTGAAGCCCGAGATGGTGTGGCTGCCGCCGCCCTGACCGTTGATGATGTCATAGACCTCCTGGCCCAGGCCGCCATAGATCGTGCTGCTGCCCGAGCCCAGGATCACGGTGTCGCTGCCGGCCGTGCTCTCGACCGCGTGCATCTGCCCGGTGCCGGTCCAGATCACGTCGTTGCCGGTGCCGCCCCAGACGGTGGACTGACCGGAGCCGCCCACGAACTCGGTGTCACCGGTGTCGGCCACCATCAGCGCGGTTCCGGCGCCCCCGACCAGGGTGGCCGTGCCGGAGCCGCCGAACATGGTGTCGTTGCCGCTGCCGCCGAACATGGCGTTGCCATCGCCTTCGGCGTCCATCTGGTCGTTGCCGCCGGTGCCGACCACGAGGTTGTCGCCGCCGGCGTGCGCGAACACGGTGGACTGGCCGCTGCCGCCGAACACGGTCTCGTTCTGGGTTGCCGTGATCTGGTTGGTGCCAGACCCGCCGGTGAGGGTGTCGGAGCCACTGGTGCTGCCGACGATGGTGCTGTTGCCGGCACCGCCGGAGATCTGGTCGTGGCTGCTGCCGCCCAGCAGGGTGGTGTTGCCGCTACCGGCCTGGAGCACGTTGCCGACGCCAGAGCCACCGGTGTAGAGCCCGCCGCCCGAGCCGCCGACGACGCTCAGCGTGCCGCTGCCGCCGGACACGGTGTTCGTACCGCTGCCGGCGTTGAACAGCAGGCTGCCCGAGCCACCGGAAATAGAGACCGAAGCGGAACCCGCGCTGATGGTGTCGTCGCCGCTGTCGATGCTGACGACGTCGTTGCCGCCCAGCGTCAGGCTGTGGTTCTCCGCCAGTAGGGTGACGTGGCTGCCGGTGCTGTCGGTGGTGGTATCAGCTCCCAGCACCAGCCGCTCGGTGGTGAAGTCTGGCGCGGCGGCGCCGGTGGCAGAACCGGCCTCAGTGACTGTGCCGATCAAGGTGCCAGTGGTGTCGTAGATGTTGCGCAGCGTCGTGGCAGGGGTCACGCTCTGCAGCAACAGGCCGGTCTCATCGGTGGTGACGACGGAGCTATATTGGCCGCTGCTGTCATAGGCTCGGGTGACGACGGTGCCCGTGGCGGTAGATGCTGCGGTAGTGGTGTAGCTGTCATCATCGTTCACCGTCACCGCCAGCACGGCCGAGGCCACCGAAGCGTTGCCAGCGAGGTCGCTGGCGGTGGCGGTCAAGGTGTGCGAGCCAGCGGCCAGTGCAGCAGGCACGATGAAGCTGTAGCTGCCCGACGCGGTGGCGGTGGCGGTGCCCAACAGGGTCGCACCGTCGAAGAGGCTGAGCGTGCTGTCGGCCTCGGCGGTGCCGGTCAGCACCGGCTGGGCGGAGGGAGTGCTGGTGGCGACCTGCTCAAGCGTCGGCGCTTCGGGCGCCGCCGTATCCAGCGTGAAGCTGGTCTGGGCGCTGCCGGTATTACCAGCCACGTCCGTCTCGGATGCGATCAGGGTGTAGCCGCCGTCGGTCAAACCCGCAGGGTTGAAGCTCCAGTGCCTGTTCTCCCCGACCATGGTGGTGCCGAGCACGGTGCTGCCGTTGCTGACCGTGATGGTGCTTCCTGCTTCCGCTGTGCCTGACAGGACGTCGATGCTGGTGATGCCGTCGGTGGCCGAGCTGCCAGTGTCAGAGGCGAGTGCAGCGGTAACCACGGGCAAGGTGGCATCCAGGGTGAAGCCCACGGCGGTGCTGCCAGTGTTGCCGGCGGCGTCGGTCTCCGATGCGGTCAGGGAGTAGCCGCCATCCGCGAGGCCGGTGGGGGTGTAGCTCCAGCTGCCGTTGGCACCGGCGGTAGTGGTGCCGAGCACGGCGGAGCCGTTGCTGATCGTGATGGTGCCGTCGGCCTCGGCGGTGCCGGTCAGGGTGTCATTGCTGGTGATGCCGTCGGTGGCCGAGCTACCCGTATCGGAAGCCAGTGCCGCCGTGACCACGGGCGCCGCGGTGTCGAGGGTGACGCTGGTCTGGGCGTTGCCGGTGTTGCCGGCGGCATCCGTATCGGTTGCGGTGATGGCGTGCGTCCCGTCGGCCAGGCCGGCAGGCACGAAGCTCCAGGCGCCGGTGCTGCTGGCAGTCGCGGTGCCGATGTTCTGGCCGTCGGCGGTCAGCACGAGGGTCGAGTTGGGATCAGCGGTGCCGATCAACGTCGCATCCCGCGTGACGCCGTCGGTGGACGACGCGCCGGTGTCGTCCGCCAGTGCCATGGTGACCACGGGTGCGGTGGTGTCGAGTGCAAAGCTGATCGTGCGGGTCTCGACCAGCCCGGCCGTGTCGGTCTCGCTCGCGGTCAGCGTGGTCAGCCCGTCGGCAAGGCCGGTCGGCCCATAGCTCCAGGCACCCGTGCCGTCGGCCTGCACGGCGCCAAGCGTTTGCCCGTTGCTGGCGATGGTGATTACCGCACCTGCCACACTGGCGCCCGACAAGGTCGGGTCCGACGTCACGCCGTCGGTGGCGCTGCTGCCGGTATCATCGAGCAGCGCGGCGGTGAGGGTGAAGCGTGGCGCGGTTTCTAGGGTGAAGTTCACCAGGGCGCTGCCGGTGTTGCCGGCGGCGTCGGTGTCAGTCGCAGTGATAGCTTGCGCTCCGTCAGCCAAGCCGGTCGGGGTGAACACCCAATGCCCAGTGCCATCCGCCGTGGTGCTGCCGAGCTGGGTGCCGTTCTCGCTGAACACGAGCGTGGCGTTGGCGGCGGCGCCGCCGGCCAGGGCCGGGTCATAGGTGACGCCGTCGGTGGATGATGCGCCGGTGTCGTCCGACAGCGCAGCCGTGACCACTGGCATCGCGGTGTCGAGGATCAGGCTGACCGAGGTGGTGCCAGTGTTGCCGGCAGCGTCCGTCTGGCTGGCGACGAAGCTGTGCACACCGTCGGCAAGGCCGCCCGGGGTAATGATCCAGCTGCCAGACGCAGACGCGACCGTGCTGCCGATGACGACGCCGTTCTCGGTCAGGATGACGGGGATGTTGACCTCGCCCACGCCGGATACAGTCGGATCGAAGGTCAGTCCGTCGGTGGGTGAGCTGCCGGTGTCGGAGGCCAGGGCCGCTGTGACCGCGGGAGGCGTGGTGTCCAGGGTGAACCCGACGTTGACGCTGCCGGTGTTGCCGGCGGC
>CAXTCK010000165.1:0-7632 GCA_964242425.1 uncultured Acetobacteraceae bacterium
CGTGGCGGCCGACGGACGCGTCCGGACCTGGATCCGGGCCTCGCCGACGCGGGCGTGGACACCGCCCCGGATGCGGACGCTCCTCGCGCGCCGCGTCCTTATGTCGGCCCGACTCCGGCCGACCCGTTCGCCGGCAGCTTCGACATCTTCGAGATGATCGAGCGCGAAGCGGAGGAAACGCAGGGCCTGGCGACCGACCCGTCAGCTTCCGCCGCCTCGCTGGCGCCCGTTCCTGCGCCGGCTCCGGAACCGGTCGCGGATGCGCCCGGGCCCGATACCATGCCCGATGCCGAGCCCGATGCTGGAACGCCCGATGCTGGAACGGGCGAGCCGGAGGTGCTGCCGCTGCCGGAAGCGGTGGCGCCGTCGACGCCGTCCCTGGCTGAGCCGCTGGCCGCCTCCCTCGGCTCGTCCGCGGAGTCGGAGACCAGGCTCCCTGCCGCGTCCTTGTCGCAGACGCCGGTCGACTCCGTGCCCGATCCGGTGGCGGTGTCGGACGAGCCGCCGGCCAAGGCGGCGCGCGTGCCGAAGCCGCGCAAGCCGCGCGCGAGCCGGGCCAAGAAGCCGCCCGTGGCGGATGCTGGCATCGTTGAGGCCGACGCGCCGACAATCGAGGCCGAAGCAGCCCAGCAAGAAGGAGCACCGGCCCAGCCGGCCGCCGCCGCGCCCGAGCCGGAGCCCGAAGCGGCGGCACCGGAGCCCGTTGCGCCCGAACCCAACGCGTCGGAGGCGGTCGGCGTCGAGCCTGACGCCCCGGCGCAGGCGCGCGATCCGAGCATCGTGCAGCCGGTCGTGATCGGCGATGCCACCCCGGCGCCCGCCCGGCGCACCGGCTGGTGGAAGCGCTGAACCGGTGATCTCCCCCCGCCGCCCCACAAGGGCGGCGGGGGGGCCGCCTTCAGCTCGCGTCGCGACCGAGCAGACCGTTCTTCAGCTGCTCCGACGGCGGCATCTCGCCGAGGTCGGAATCGAGGATGACACGGCCGAACGCCGGGTCGGACAGGTGAGCGACCGACCGACCGTCGAACAACACCTCGACCCCCTTGGCCCCCATCAGGAAGCTGGTGCTGTCACCCGGCTTCACCGCCCGTATGCTGCCCAGCAGGGTTTCGAACGAGGCCGTCTGCGAGGCGCTGCAACTGTGGTGGGCGCAGTACTTGCGGCTGGAATCCATGTACAGGTCGTGCACCTGCGACACCGATGCGCCGCGTATGTAGTCGATCACCAGAGCCTTCGGGCCCGGCTCGGACAGCGCCTCCTCCGCGTCGTGCGTCTTCCTGGGGAGGTAGAGCCCGCCGACATAGCCGCGTATCCCCAGCATCGTGAAGCTGCGCAGCCCCAGCCCGTTGAGCTGCACCGTGCTGCCGTCGACCTGCATGGTGTCCGGCATGGTCACGCCCGCCTTGGTCGCGGCCTGGGCGACGGCGGCGGTGGCCATGAGCGCGCAGGCGGCGGCGAGAACTCGGGCAGAACGGATCATGGATATCCCCTTGCAGACGTTTCGGTCCGGGCTGACCTCCTGCCGCGCGGGCGGCGCGAAGCCTGGACAGGAGCACGGGGCCTGGACAAGAGCATGAGACGCCGACACCGGGAAGCCGGCGCGGTTCCGCCCCCAGGATCGCGTCACCAGGCCGGCACCGCCGCCATCGGGTCGCCCGGCAGGGTTTCCCAGCCCGGGCCGATCACCGCCGCGATGCGCCGCCCGGCGCCGTCCTCGCGCAGCACCAGCAGGTTCCGCTCCTCGAGATAATGCAGCTGCCGCCGGGCGCGGCCGGGCGAATGGGTGCCGTAGGCCCGCGCGACCGCCGCGTCCGACGGACAAGGCAGCCGCGCCTGCGCCGCCCAGGCCACCAGCAGGAACACCCCCTGCACGTCCTCGGGCAGCACGGACGCCAGGTCCTCGGCCTCCCGCCAGGCCGGACCGTCCGCCAGCACCTCGTCCACCCCGGCCCGCGCGGTCGCCAGGGCACGGCGGAACCGCGCAAGGTCCAGCGCGTCCCGCCCCATCCCGTCGATCCGGGCCCGCACCAGGAAGTCCTGGTAGAGCACCGGCACCGGCCGGAAGCTGGCGTCCGCATCGGCCAGTAGCGCGCGCAGCAGCGCATGGACCCGGCGCCCGTGATCCGCCGGACGCTCCGCTTCCTCGTGCCCGGGAGGAACCGCGGCTTCCCCCGCCAGACTGGTACGACGCGCCTCGCCATGCGCGCTGAGCTGCGCCAGCAGGTCCGGCGGCGGCGGGACCGGCTGGCGGCGCGGGCGCACCGCCTCCGGCGGCGGCGTCAGCACCAGCTCGCGCATCTCCTGCAGCGCCCCACCCGGTGCCAGCGGCAGCAGGACCGGCCCCGCCGAGCGGCTCTGCGTTTCCACCGCACCGATGCGAAGCCGGAGCGGCCGACGCGACAGCGCCGGCCCGAGCGCCATGAACTGGCCGCGCTCGAGGTCGCGGAAGCTTTCCGCCTGACGGCGTTCCATGCCGAGCAGATCGGCGGCGCGCGCCATGTCGATGTCGAGAAAGGTGCGGCCCATCAGGAAGTTGGTCGCCTCGGCCGCGACGTTCTTGGCAAGCTTGGCCAGCCGCTGCGTGGCGACCACGCCGGCCAGGCCGCGCTTGCGGCCGCGGCACATCAGGTTGGTCATGGCGCCCAGCGACGCGCGCCTGGCCTCGTCCGACACCTCGCCCGCGCTGGCGGGCGCAAACAGCTGCGCTTCGTCCACCACCACCAGCACGGGAAACCAGTGCTGTCGCGGCGCCTCGAACATGCCGCCCAGGAACGCGGCGGCGCGGCGCATCTGTTCTTCGGCATCGAGGCCGTCCAGGTTCAGCACCACCGGGATGCGGTGCTCGCGCATCCTTTCGCCGGCCACGACCAGCGCCGGCTCGCCATGCTCGGCCGCATCCACCACCAGGTGCCCGAACCGCTCGCCCAGCCCCACGAAGTCGCCCTCGGGATCGATCACCGCCTGCTGCACCCAGGGCGCGCTCTGCTCCAGCAGACGGCGGAGCAGGTGCGACTTGCCGGAGCCGGAGTTGCCCTGCACCAGCAGGCGGGTGGACAGCAGCTCCTCCAGGTCGAGCAGCGCCGGCTGGGCTGTGGACTCGGCCAGGCTGCCGATCTCGATC
This sequence comes from uncultured Acetobacteraceae bacterium, assembly GCA_964242425.1. Classification (GTDB taxonomy): domain Bacteria; phylum Pseudomonadota; class Alphaproteobacteria; order Acetobacterales; family Acetobacteraceae; genus Lichenicola. The sequence continues at coordinate 3,122 of CAXTCK010000165.1, forward strand.
GCGACGGTCATGCCGCACCGATACGGAACCCGCCCCTCGCCTGCAACCGGCAGCGGAAACGGGAGCCGACCCTGCCCCCGCCCCTGCTGCCGTGACGCTTCAGCCTAGCCGGTTTCGCCGGTGGCCAGGTCGTAGATCAGCTGGGTCTCGTAGGCACGGTAGGGCGTGCCGTCCGCCTGCAGCACCTCGTGCTGCCAGATCGGCGGCAGCTCGACCGCATAGGGCAGCGTGGGCGTCGCCCCGCTCGGCAGCACCACCGCCTGCCAGGCGGTGCCGCCATAGGCGGACGCATCGACATAGGGATGCTGCGCCGAGTCCCAGGGCAGGTTGGTCTGGGTCTTGCCGACCACGAAGCCCCAGTTGATGGCGGCCACGTTCTGCTTCTTGGCCACCGGCAGCACGGTGTCGAACAGGCAGCCGATGTTGCGCGCCATGTACTCGGTGCACAGCACGGGCCGGCCATACTGCTTCATCTGGGTGATGGCCTGCTTGAACACCTCCACGGTGCCGTAGTTGTGGAAGGTGTTGATGTCGTTGTTGGCCATGATGGCCGACTGCACGGCGTTGAAGTTGCTGGGCGTCGACCAGTCTCCGGTCCACAGGCAGGAGGTCAGCGGCTGCGACGGCTCCACCGCGCGGGCCCAGGCATAGACCTGCGGCAGCAGGTTCGCCACCAGCGCCTGCTTGTTGACCGGGTCGTTGCTGCCGGTGTTGTCGGCCTCGTTCCACAAGTCCCAGAAGATCACGCGCGGATCGTTGCCGAACGCGCCCACCACGCCCTGCACATAGGTCTTCAGGCGCGGATACTGGCTCGGATCGGCGAGCGCCACCGCGCCTGGCGACTGCACCCATTGCGAGTTGTGTATGCCGGGCAGCGGCGCCGGCTGGGTGCCCAGCGTGTAGAGGCCGCGCCAGCAGCTGTCGAACAGCACGAAGAAGGTGCTGATGTGGTGGGTGGCGGCGATGTTGAGGAACTGGTGGATGCGCCCGAGGAAGCCGTTCGGGTCCTGGGCATACAGCGCATCGTGGAGGAACACGCGAACGGTGTTCATGCCGATCGCCTCCGCATAGCCCAGCTCGCGGTCGATGGTCGTCGGGTCGAAGGTGTCGGCCTGCCACATCTCGAGCTGGTTGGCGGCGGTGGAGGTCACGTAGACCGGCCCGACGCGCCAGGGCTGCTGCTTGTACCAGGCCTTGGCCCGCGCCGTGGTCCAGCGGCCGGCGACCGTGCTGCTCGAATCCGTCGACAGCGCCGCAGTTTCGACTTCCTGCGCCGCAGCACCCTTGATCTGGCTGGCGACGGCGCTCGCCGCCGTCATCGCCATCAGCGACCGTCTGTTGAAGAGACTCATGGTTCCTCCTGCCCCGTGCGGATGCAGGCCCTGCGGCCCGAACCGGCGCGTCTTTGCACGCGTCGGCAGATAAGCCGATATGTCAGACAAATTCAACGCTAAATAACGAAAATTCGACGTCTCAATAATGCGACTGCGCCGCTCCGGCATGCGCGACCCGCAGCCAGTCCAGCATCCCGCCTGCCGCGGCACGCCCGGTAGCGATCGCCGCCTGCAGCAGGTAGCCGCCCGTCGGCGCCTCCCAGTCCAGCATCTCGCCGGCGACAAAGGTGCCGGGGCGGGCACGCAGCATGAAGCGGTCGTCCACCGCATCCCGCCGCACGCCGCCCGCGGTTGAAATCGCCCGGTCGAGGGGCGCCGGGGCGGTCAGCGTCACCGGCACCGCCTTGACCAGGGCTGCGAGACCTGCCGGATCGCGCGGCGGCGGCCCGCCCTCGCGCAGCAGCGCGGCCGCGACCGGGCTCAGCGACAAGGCCTTGCGCAGGGTATTGGACAGGCTTTCCCGGCCGCGCACCCGTCCGAGCCGGACCGCCAGCCCGTCCCGGTGGAGGTCTGGCCGGAGGTCGAGCGACAGCACGGCGTCCTTGCCGGCGCCGATCGCGTCGCGCAGCGCCGCCGACAGCGGGTAGATCGCTCCGCCCTCGAGCCCGTCCGCCGTGACCACCACGTCGCCGCGCGACACGGCGCCGCCGAAGTGCAGCCCGACCGACTTCAGCGGCACGCCCGCGAAGCGGCCACGGAAGCCGTCCGACCAGTCGGCCCGGAACCCGCAATTGCTCGGCCGGAACGGCGACAACGCCACCCCGGCCGCCGCCAGCACCGGCGCCCAGCCGCCATCGGAGCCAAGCCTCGCCCAGCTCGCCCCACCCAGCGCCAGCAGACTCGCATCCGGTTGCAGCCGCCGGGCGCCATCCGGGGTGTCGACCAGCAGCGCCCCGTCCGGCTCCAGCGCCACCAGGCGGCAGCGCGTGCGCCGCTCAACGCCGAGCCGGTCCAGGCGTGCCAGCCAGGCACGCAACAGGGGCGACGCCTTCATCGCGCGGGGAAACACCCGCCCGCTGCTCCCGGTGAAGCAGGGCTGGCCGAGCCCTTCGCACCACGCGCGCAGCGCGTCCGGCGTGAACGCGTCGATCGCCGGGCGCAGCCAGGGCTCGGCGGCGCCGTAGCGGGACAGGAACCGCTCGAGCGGCTCGGAATGGGTCAGGTTGAGGCCGCCGCGGCCGGCAAGAAGGAACTTGCGCCCCGGGCTCGGCATGCGCTCGATCAGCGTGACCGCGGCGTGCCCGCCCAGCCTCTCGGCCGCCGCCAGACCGGCCGGACCGCCACCGACCACCACGACCGAAGGCCGCGACCGGGCCCCGTCAGACACCGTGGGCCCCGTCAGACACCGTGGAAGGCGGCGAGGCGATGCGCCGCCTCGATCATGTCCGCTTCCGGGCCGCAATAGCTGAAGCGGACGAAGCGGTGGCCGCGTGCGGCATCGAAGTCGATCCCCGGCGTGGCGGCGATCGACGCCTCGGCCAGCAGCCGGGCGCAGAACGCCGGGCTGTCGTCGCTTCCCTCCGGCAGCCCGGCATAGATGTAGAACGCGCCCTGCGCCGGAAGCAGCCGGGCCAGGCCGGCGCGCGGCAGGGTGTCCAGCAGGTGCGCGCGCGAGCGGCGGTAGCCGGCAAGGGTGGTCTCGATCTCGTTTGTGCCATCGAACGCGGCTTCCGCCGCCACCTGGGAGATGTGCGGGGCGCTGATGAACAGGTTCTGCTTCAGCCTGAGCACCGGCGCCACCAAATCGTCGGGCAGCACCGCCCAGCCGACGCGCCAGCCGGTCATGCTCCAGTACTTGGAAAAGCTGTTGATCACCACGGCGCCGTCGCTGAAGGCGGTGGCGGTGGCGGGCGGCCCGTCCCAGTTCAGCCCGTGGTAGATCTCGTCGCTGACCAGACGCACGCCGTTGGCGTCGCAGAATCGCGCCAGCGCCGCCAGCTCGTCGCGGTCCAGCGTGGTGCCGGCCGGGTTGCACGGGCTCGCCACGATCAAGCCGTCCGGCAGCCCGTCCGCCGTGTCCGCCATCGCTTCCAGCAGGGCCACGCTGGGCTGGTAGCGGGTGTCCGGCCCCGCCTCCATCACCACCGGCCGCATGCCGAGAGCATGAAGGATGTTGTTGTAGGGCGGGTAGTAGGGGCTCGCCATGGCGATGCGGTCGCCCGGATCGAACGCGGCCAGGAACGCCAGCAGGAAGCCGCCGGACGCGCCGGTGGTAACCACGATCCGCGCAGGCGGCACCTGCACGCCATGGACGGCGAGGAGGTGCGCCGCGATCCGCTCGCGCAAGGAGGGGCGCCCGAGGGCTTCAGTGTAGCCGAGCGGCAGGCCCAAGCCGAGCGCCCGCTGCGCCGCCGCCACCGCGGTCGCGGGCGCCCCGCTGGCGGGCTGGCCGACCTCCAATCGCAACACACGCGGATCCCCGGGGCGGCGCCTCGCCTCGGCCTGGTTCGCCCGCGCCACCACCTCCATCGCCAGGAACGGCGGCAGGGAAGCGCCGGCGCCCTGCTTCAGCCGGGGCTTCGGGGGTCGAGGCGCCTCATTCACTCCGGGTGGCGAGGCCATCGCCACGCGGGTCGGCGGCGGCGGTGCAGCTCCCGTGGTCGTCGGGACCGTTCGGGCAGGCAATCGCGTTGACGCGTCCGGTGTCCGTGACCGGCGACGCGGGCGCGCCGTGCAACACGTTCGCGGTCGCCTGCGCCACCGCGTCAGCGGCCTGGTTCTGGCCCGATCCCGCCACCGCGGCGCGGAAGCTGCCGGCACCGGGGTTCCAGGCGATCGCGGCCGCCAGCAGCGGCAGCGGCACGTGCGATGGCGAGGCACCCAGCACGATCCCGGTGCGGCCGGCGATGCGGCCGGTGCCGAACAGGTTGTCCATGGTCAGGGCGCAGGCCACCGCCCCGCCATGGCGATCGACCACGACAAAGCTGGTGGACGCCGGCAGCCGGCGCAGCGTGCCGCGTCCGTCCGGCTGATCGACCAGCGCCTGCGCTTCCGCGGCATAGTCGCCGTTGTTGGTCTCGCCCGGATGCGCGGCACGCCAGGCCGCCACGGTGCCCTGGGCGAGGCCGGCAGCGCTTTCGCCCGACCCGGCGGCGCGGAACGCCGCAGCGGCGCCCA
>CAXTCK010000166.1:0-7610 GCA_964242425.1 uncultured Acetobacteraceae bacterium
GGAAGGCATGGAGGAAGATCTCGCGGCAGGTGGTGGGATCCGGGAACGGTGGGAGGCCACGCCGGTGGTCGGCGAAGTCCGCTACCAGGGCCCGGCTGGGATCCTCGTCAAGCAGCGCGCTGAGCACCGGGATGGCCTCGACCGCCTGGGTGATGAGTTCCGGTAGATGAGGATCCATCAGCGGCAGGTCGCAGCGGAAGATCATGCCGGCCAGGGCCTGTCCCCGCTGCACGACCGTCACCGTCGCCAGATGCGTGGTGAACGGCGCGAGCCTGGATACCTCGTGCATGGAGACTGCGTGGATACCATGCGCCGCATAGGTGCAGTGGGCGAGGATGATGGCGGTGGCCGAAGGGCTCAAGGGAATGCTGACCTGCTGGAAGTCTAGAGTTTGATCTTCCCATTAGGGCGTTGCGTAGGTCGAACCGATGACCAGCAGCCCAACCAGTCCGAACAGTGATGCCGTTCGGCCGCCCTCTCCGATGAGGAGCAGGGTGGCGTGCCAGACAGCGTCCGAACGGAAGGCGGAGACCGGCGCCGCTTCTGGAGGCACCTGGGAGGTGCCGGCGGTTTATGGCGGCGTCTCATCGGGTGGTCCGTTCCAGAGCGTGTAGGTGCAGGCGAGCCGGTAGCCATTTCCGCTCGGCTGCGGCGCGCAGCTCCCTGGTTCCTTGGCCAGCCGGTTCCACTCGATCAGGTTGATCCACTTCATGGCGATCGCTGGCCCGTCCTGCAGGACCGCCGCGTTCAGCCGGCTTTCGGTGGCCTGCACCGCGACCTGCATCTGGTCGCGTCCCCTGTCCTGGCCGACGACGTAGGCGCCGCCGATTAGGGTCACGATCACCGCACCGACCAGCGTGCGCTCGATCCAGATCTTCTGGCGGCTGTGGTGGATGACCGTCCGGGTGAGCAGCGCTGCTGCCTCGCTGGAGAGGTGCTCATAGGCGGCCCTGCGCTCGCTGCCGATCCTGGCGACCGCGGCCTCACTCCGTTCCGCCAGCCGCGTCATGACGCCCTCGACGGAGCGGAGGCTCTCGGCGAACAGTCCCCGCGTCCGCTCCGTGGCGGCGTGGGCCTCGGCGAGGATCCGGTCGGTGTGACTGGTCAGGTCGTCGGTCGTGTCCTCGGCCAGGTGGGTGAAGTGCAGCAGCATCTCGCCCAGCAGCTCCAGGACCGGAGCAAGAGGATCGTTCCTGCCGATGTTCAACTTGGCCATCTGCCGCTTCAGGCGGGCGATGAAGTCCTGCATGGCGACGATGCGGTCCCCCTGACGCCCGGTGGAAGCCTCAAGCAGACTGGCCTGGCAGGCCTTGGAGCGGGAGCCGGGCAACAGCCGGGGCGCCGGCATCGGCTCGATCGCGGGCGGCGGCGGGGGTGCTGGAGGGGACGCCTGGTGCGACCGCATGCGCAGGGAGGCGAACAGGCGTCGGAACGGGGAGGGGCGTGATGCCCCTCCCTCCCGGGTGGCGGCGCTCACGGCAGCCACGCGGCGATTGGCGCGAAGGCCTGTTCCATGGCGCGCAGCCACATCCGCACCCGCTGCCGGTCGGCGATGCCGAGCGGCGGCAACCCTTCCTTGGTCTTGCCGGCTGCGGCGCCGTCAAAGCCGAGGTGCCGTCGGTTGACCTCGTAGGCCGGCCTGAGTGCCGGCATCAGGACGGGCTGTGCGTTGCGGCGCAGGGCGGCCTTGAACACCTTGTGCTCGCGGATCGGCGCGAACACCTCGGCCGGATCCAGGCCTTCGGGGACGAGGCCCTCGTTGAGGATCAGCGCGGTGCGTTCGGGCGCGAACAGCGGCCGACCGGACAGGCCGGCGGGATCGACCGCCTCGACCGAGGCGAGGTAGCCGAGGCTCTCCACCTCCGGCCCGACGAGGTGGAGGATGACGGGCGAGGCGCCGTTGTCCTCCAGCATCGCCTGCAGCTCGAGCTCGACGCTGAGCTGCTTGAGCACCATGTCGCCGCCGCCGAGGTCGACCACGACGTCGAAGCGCTGCTGGAGCATCTGCTCGATGACGGTCTCGATCCAGCGGCGGACGACGCGGTCGTCGGCGCTGGAGGGCGCCTGGACGTCGTCGAAGAACAGCGGCAGGGCGCGGTTGGTGCGGTCGCCGTCGGCGATGACGACGGAGCGGCCGCCGGCGAAGGCGCGCTCGCAGATCCATCGGACCAGGAGCGACTTGCCCATGCCGCCGCGGCCGGCGAGGACGATGAAGCGTGGCTTGTCGTCAGTAGTAGAGCTGAGCGGCGGCCGGTTGGCCGCCTCGGTGCGGATGGTCTCGTGCTTCGACACGGATGTGGTCCCCAAAGGTTGCGAGGACCGTCAAAGGATCACCTATCGGCGCGAGTGACGCAGGAAAAATGCGGGTCAGAGCACTTCGGGCGGCGGGATCTTCTGACCGCCCTGGCGGCCGGCTAAGTCGGCGATCCGCTGCTCGACCTCGTCGTCGCTCAGTAGGGAAGCCCTTGTTTCCGCACGGCTTTCTACAGACGCCGATGCCGGAGATCTCCCCCGCGGTCGCGCCGGCCGGATCGCAGTGGACGGCGAGGCAGGAACAGCAACCTGATCATCACGATTTGTTGAACGCTCTTCAGTCAAAGGTTCCGCCGCAGCAGAAGGGTTTGGCGGTGCCGCCTTCCTGGAGCCGGCAGGACCACGTTCGCGCCGGTTCAGGCGCGACCAGGTCAGCCGCGCGAGCTGCGGGGTGATCGGATTGCCGTTGTCGTCCCGCAGGGTGTCGTCGTCAGCGAGGATGGCGCCGAGCAGATCGGGCCAGCCATAGCGCTCGACCCTGACCAGCACGTCCAGCTCATCCCGATGATCGAGCATGTAGCGGGACAGGTCGGACATCCGCCGGTGCGGCTTTGCGCCGCTGGCCTGGAGCCTCTCGCGCAGGCCGATGCGGTCCGCCGGTCCGCCGCTGGCATGCTCTGTCATGCTTTTGGCTCCTTTCTGCAGCATGAGAATAGCAGCATAATATCACTGTAGAACGCTCGCGCGGAGCCTGCATCGCACATCAGCGGCACGACCGGGCATGACGGCTTCGGCTGGCGCCGGACCAGGACGACGGGAGAGGGAGCAAGAGGGGTGTTGGAGGTTCTATACACCATTGCACCTTGCTGTGCCGGAAGGTTAGGCTCCTCTCCATCGCCCGTTCAAGCCCGGTGAGGCCCGATGTCCGGCAGCCTGCCCCTGGAGACGAAGCTCGATCGGGTCGCCGACGACCTGGTCGGCGTGATCCAGAGCCTGCGCCTGATGAGCCACATGCAGCGCCAACAGGGCGAGCAGCTGGACCAGATCCTGACCCTGCTGACGCCCGAGGAGACCAAGCCCCGTGCCGACCTGGGCGCGCTGCTGGCGAACCTGGTGGTGGCGACCCAGCAGACCGCCTCCGAGGTCCACCAGCTCGACACCAGCCTGCGGCAGATGAGCGAGTCGCTGCCGGCGCGGATCGCAACGGCCGTGGCCGAGGCGCTTGCCCGGGCCAACCCGCAGGGCCCGCGGCGATGATGACCTTCCGCAAGATCGCGGCAGCCTCGGCCGGCCGGCTGATCCGCGCCTACATGACCGAGCAGTCGATCCCGGAGGCCGAGCGGGGCCTGGCCGGCTACTACACCGGACAGGACAGCCGCGCCGCCTGGAAGGCGGACATGGCGCCCGGCGTGGCGCGTGCGCTCGGCATCGACCTGTCCCGGACGCCCGACGACGAGACGCTCGACCGGCTGTTCGAGGCGAAGCGTGGCGAGGACGGCAAGGCCTGGTCGCGGCACGCGCGCACGATCTCGGCCTATGACCTGACCTTCTCGGCGCACAAGTCGGTCTCGCTCGCGGTGGCGTTCGCGCCGACCGATGCGGAGCGCGCTGCGCTGATCCGGGCGCACGAGCAGGCGGTCGACGACGCCATGCGCTTTGTCGCCGAGGAGATCGGCTGGGCCCGCAAGGGCAAGGCCGGCTGCCTCGGCGCCGAGCCGGGGGAGGTGGGCTGGGTGCGGTTCTTGCACTTCACCAGCCGGCCGACGGTGCTGGTGCAGGACGGCCCGGACGGCGCGACCTACCCGACCGACGTCGCGGTGGCGTCGGATCCGCAGCTGCACACCCACAACGCCCTGTTCAACGCCGTGGTGACGCCGGCCGGCCGGGTGGGCTCGCTCGACACCAAGCGCATCCAGGGGCGGGTGCACGAGTTCGGCGCGTACTACCAGGCGCGGCTGGCGGACCGGCTGCGGGCGATCGGGGTGGACGTGGTCTACGACGCGCGAGAGCAGGCGGCGGCGATCCGCGGCGTGCCCGACGCGGTGTGCGAGGCGTTCTCGAACCGGCACCGCGAGGTGACGCGCCGGGCCAAGGACATTGCCGGCACGATCGGGCTGGACTGGGACACGCTCCCGGCGGACCGCAAGTCCGGGCTGATGCAGTCGGCGGCGGTGCGGGACCGCCGGGCCAAGAACGACGGCATGACCGACCGCGAGACCTGGGAGGCGACGGCGGAGCGGCTCGGCTGGCGGCACCGGTCGGTGCTTGACCGGGTGGCGGCGCCGGCGCCGACCGACTCGGCGCGGCTCGACCAGGCCTATGGGCACGCGGCGCGGCACGTCGCCGAGGCGTTCCGGACCACGGCCGTGCTCGGCATGGACGCGCTGCGGACGCATGCGGCGCGGGCGCTGATCGGCTCCGGGCTGGATGGTCCGCAGGACATCGACCGGGTCGTCGAGGCGCTGCATGCGCGTGGCATCGTGCTGGACGGCGAGCGGGCACGGCTCGTCCCCGGTGCCAAGGACGATACGCTGCAGGTGACCAACACCCGGCAGGTGGCGATCGAGCAGGGGGTGGCGGAGCTCGCCGCGGCCGCGGCAGCGGACCGCGCCGGGGCGCTATCGTCGCAGGAGATCGCGCGAGCGATCGCCGCCTCCGGCCTCGACGCGGTGCGGGAGCCGGAGCATGCGGCGGCGCAGCGCGCGGCCATCCACGCGCTTGGCGAGGGCGGCAGGCTGGGCGTGGTGGTCGGCGTGGCCGGCGCCGGCAAGACCGCGCTGATGGCGCCGTTGGTGCAGGCCTGGCAGGCGCGCGGCCGTGAGGTGATCGGGCTCGGCCTCGCCTGGCGGCAGGCAGACGCGCTGCAGGAGGCCGGGATACGCCAGACCTACGCGGTGGCACCGTTCCTGGACGCCGTCGCCAAGGGCGAGGTCCGGATCAACCGGCGCACCGTGCTGGCCATCGACGAGGTGAGCCAGGTCGGGCCGCGCCAGTTCCTGGCCCTGCTGGAGCTGCAGCGCGCGACCGGCTGCACGATCAAGGCGCTCGGCGATCCGGAGCAGTGCCAGGCGATCGAGGCCGGCGACACCATGGAGATCCTGCGCCGGGTGCTGCCGCGGGCGGCGATGCCGGAGCTGCTGTCGACGGTGCGCCAGGAGACGCAGCGCGGCCGCCGCATCGCCGGGCTGTTCCGCGAGGGCAAGGCGGCCGAGGCGCTGGCGATGAAGCGTGCCGACGGCACCGCGATGCTGGTCGGCGGCGACGAGGAGCAGGTGGTCGAGCGGATCGCCGAGCACTACCTCGCCCGGCGCGACGCGCTGCGGGCGGCCGGTGCCCGGCGGGGCGTCACCGTGTCGGCGCCGTCCAACGCCGACGCGGCGGCGATCAGCGGGGCGATCCGCGACCGGCTGCGGGGGCGCGGCGAGCTCGGCCGGGACGAGGTCGTGCACGCGGCGGTGGATCTGCGCGGCGCGCGCTACGACCTGCCGATCGCCTCCGGCGACCGGCTGCGGCTGTTCCGCAAGACGTCCGGCACCGCGGAGGGTCGGCGCACCCACCTCGGCAGCAATGGCCAGGTGGTCGAGGTGATGGGCCGGGATGCGGGCGGGCTGCGGCTGCGCGCCGTCAGCAGCCGCGCGGCCCCGGTGGTGCACGTGCCGTGGGAGCGGCTCACCGAGCGCGACAGCGGCCGGCTGCTGCTAGGCTTCGGGCACTGCCTGACCATCGACAGCGCGCAGGGCGTCACGTCGGGCGAGCATATCAACGCCATGCCGCGCGGCTCGGCCGGGGTCACGGCGTTCAAGACGTATGTCGCCGAAAGCCGGCACGTTTCGCAGGTCTGGACCATGGTCGGCGAGGCCGCCGAGCACCAGGCGGAGCGGGCCGCCCGGCCGCTGGGTGATCCGCGGCCGGTGACGGCGGACGACCTCTGGACCCGCATCGGCCGGAACCTGAGCGAGAAGCCCTACAAGCCGCTCGGCATGGACCTGCTCGCGCAGGTGCGCCGCGACCAGCAGGCGGCGAGCCGGAGCTTCATTGCCGGGCGTGAGCGGGTGCAGCGGCAGGGAACAGCCGTCAGCCTGTCGGCGGAGATCGCCGCCCGGTGGGCGGATGCCGATGTCCACCGTGCCGTGGCCGGACAGCTGAACGGGCTGGAGAAAGGCATCGTCGCGCAGCGGCAGGCGACCAGCAGCCTCCGGCAGGCGACCCCACAGCTGGGGACGCTGCCCAACCGCCTGGAGGGGGCGATCCGACAGGCTGCCGGCAAGCTTCCTCCCCCGCACCCATCGGTGGAGCCAGCATCCCCGTCTATGGGGCGAGCGACTTCCGGACCGAAGCTTCACCGGGCGACACTTCAACGGACGCGCCGTCCGGGTTCGGACTTCGGCCCGGGCATGTGACGGAAGGGGAGGCCGGGGATGGCGAGCGGTTATGGGCGGTTGAGCGAAGCCAACCAGCGACGGCTCGATGCTGCCAAGGCTGAATATGGGGACTACAGGCAGACGTCGCCGCCGGCCGGCCAGCGACATTCCGGGTAGATGGAGCGACCTGCGCGTCCAGGCCCAGGCACGACCTGAAGCTGTCCAGATGCAGCCTGTTCTTTTCGACGGGAGGAGGTTGAGATGACGACGCATACTCCTTCTCGTGAGTGGGAGGAAGTACGCGAGCAAAACAATCTACGGCATCGCCTTCCAGAACTATATTAAGAGCACCTGATGAGAATGAATTTATTTTAAGGTTGTTAACCAGGTATCCGCCCGGTGACCGCCGTCTTGCTGGTTTGAGGTGAGGTCGCTCTGCTTAGCCTCATGGTGAACAGAGCAGATGAGGCTGCCACTGTGGCAGCCACTCAGGCAGCCTCGGTGCAGCGGATTGAGATCGTCAGCGATCGGCGCCGCGCGCATGATCGGGCGTTCCGAGCGCGCGTGGTGGCAGAATCTTACGTGCCGGGCACCCGGGTGCGAGAACTTGCGGGCCGACACGAGATCTGCACGAGCCTGGTCTACCGGTGGCGGCGCGAGCGTGCGGCAGCGGCGGGGACTGGATCTGCCTTGCGGCTTGTTCCGGTCCGTCTGGTCGAGGCGCCGCGTGCGGCCGAGACACAGCAGGAGCTGCCACCTCCGGTGTCTGCACCTGCGCCGGGAGCAGCGAGGAAACCAACTTCGATGGAGATCGAGTTTCCTGGCGGTGTGCGGGTGCGTGTTGACGAGACGGTCAGCCAGGTGGCCCTGCGGCGGATGGTTGCCGTGCTGCGCGGATGATCCCAGTTCCATCCGGCGTTCGGGTGTGGCTGGCCGCCGGTGTCAGCGACATGCGCCGCGGCATGAACGGCCTGGCGCTGCAGGTCCAGCAGGCGC
>CAXTCK010000167.1:0-3099 GCA_964242425.1 uncultured Acetobacteraceae bacterium
GGCGCCTCGGCGTGCAGGGCGACTGGGCCGGCCGCTACGCCACCATGGACTATGCGTCCGAGGCGGCGATCGCGGCCGAGATCGGCAAGTTCCTGCAGGCCGGCACGCTGTATCGCGGCCTGCGCCCGGTGATGTGGAGCCCGGTGGAGAAGACGGCGCTGGCCGAGGCCGAGATCGAGTACCACGACCACACCTCCACCGCGATCTTCGTGGCCTTCCCGGTGACGCGCGACCCGACCCCGGGGCAGGCCCTGGACGGGGTGTCCGCGGTGATCTGGACCACCACCCCCTGGACCATCCCCGCCAACCGCGCCATCGCCTTCGGCCCCGCCATCACCTACGCGGTGATCCGCGTGGACGAGACCGGCGCGGACACAGGTTTGCAACCGGGTGCAAAACTTCTGGTCGCCGAGGCGCTGATCCCGTCCTTCGCCGCATCCGCCGGCATCGTGCAGCACCACGTGCTCTACACCCTGCCCGGCGAGGCGCTGGAGGGGGCCGTGTGCGCCCATCCCCTGCGCGGCCTGCCCGCCTACGAGGGCGGCTACGACCACGACGTGCCCATGCTGGCCGGTGACTTCGTCACCACCGATGCCGGCACCGGGCTGGTGCACATGGCGCCGGCGCATGGCGAGGACGACTTCGCCCTGTGCGTGGCGCACGGCATCCCGGTGGCGGAAACGGTGGAAGGCGACGGGCGCTATGCTGCCTGGGTGCCGGGCTTCGCCGGCCTGCACGTGTTCAAGGCGGCGAACCCGGTCTGCGTGGCGCTCCTCGAGGCGATGGACGCGTCGCAGGCGTCGGGAAACGAGGGAACAGTTGCCGGCCTCGTCGCGCGCGCCGAGATCGTGCACTCGTACCCGCACAGCTGGCGTTCGCGCGCGCCGGTGATCTTCCGCGCCACCCCGCAATGGTTCATCCGCATGGATGCGGGGCCGGACGACGATCCCGACGAGGGCATACGCGCCCAGGCGCTCGCCGCACTGGAGGACGTGGCGTTCGTGCCGCCGCAGGCGCGCCGCCGCCTGACCGCCATGGTGGCCGGCCGCCCGGACTGGTGCATCAGCCGGCAGCGCGCCTGGGGGGTGCCGATCGCGGTGTTCGTGGAACGCCGCACCGGCGAGGTGCTGCGCGACCCGGCGGTGATGTCGCGCGTGGTGGAGGCGTTCCGCGCCGAAGGGGCGGATAGCTGGTACGCGTCGCCGCCGGCACGCTTCCTGGGCGAGGGGCGCGATCCGGACGCGTTCGAGCAGGTGTTCGACATCGTCGACGTGTGGTTCGAAAGCGGCTCCACCCACGCCTTCGTGCTGGACCAGGACGGCGTGCCGTTCCCGGCCGACCTGTATCTTGAAGGCTCCGACCAGCATCGCGGCTGGTTCCAGTCCAGCCTGCTGGAAGCGGTCGGCACGCGCGGCACCGCGCCGTTCCGGGCCCTGGTCACCAACGGCTTCGTGCTCGACGAGCAGGGCCGCAAGATGAGCAAGTCGCTCGGCAACGTGGTGGCGCCGCGGACGGTCAGCGACACGCTGGGCGCCGACATCCTGCGCCTGTGGGTGATGAACTCCGACACCGACGACGACCTGCGCATCGGTCCGGAGATCCTGAAGCAGCAGGGCGAGCTGTACCGGCGCCTGCGCAACACCCTGCGCTGGCTGCTGGGTGCTCTGGACGGATTTTCCGAGGCCGAGCGGGTGCCGCACGCGTCCATGCCCGAGCTGGAGCGCTGGGTGCTGCACCGGCTGTCCGAGCTCGGGCAGGGGATCGCGCGCGCGGTGGAAACGCACCAGTGGGTCGGGCTGTATCCGGCGCTGCACGGCTTCTGCGCCGCCGACCTGTCCGCGTTCTACTTCGACGTGCGCAAGGACGCGCTCTACTGCGACGCGCCGGACAGCCTGCGCCGCCGCGCCGCGCGCACCGTGCTGGACCACCTGCACCGCTGCCTGTGCGCCTGGCTGGCCCCGGTGCTGGTGTTCACCGCCGAGGAGGCCTGGACCGCGCGGTTCGGCGAGGCGGACAGCGTGCACCTGCAGGTGTTCCCCGTCATGCCCCCGGACTGGCACGACCCGTCGCTCGGCGAGCGCTGGGTGCGGCTGCGCGCGCTGCGCCGCCTGGTGACGGCGTCGATCGAGGCGGCGCGCCGCGACGGCGTGGTCGGCTCGTCGCTGCAGGCGGAGGTGGTGCTGCCTTTGCCGGAAGCGGAAGCGGGCGAGTTCGCCGCCATCGACTGGGAGGAGCTGGCGATCGTGTCCCGGGCGAGGGTGACGGTTGAGCCGGGTTCACGAACGGCGTTCACGCAGGCGGGCGGCGAAGCCGGTGCGGCCACGCAGGGTGCTGCGCCGGTGAGCCCTGCGACGGTGAGCGCTGCGCCGGGACGCAAGTGCATGCGCTGCTGGCGCGTGCTGGAGGAGGTCGGGCAGGTGCATGCCCATCCGACCCTGTGCCTGCGCTGCGCCGACGTGGTGGAGCGGGCTGCGTCGTGAGCGGCGCCGGGGTGCCGCCCGGGGATGCCGCGCACGTCCGGCCCGGCCGGTTCCTGCCGCTCGGGCTCGCGCTGGCGCTGCTGGTGCTCGCCGCGGACCAGGGCAGCAAGTGGTGGATCCTGACCCGGCTCGACCTGCCCGACCGCCGCTTCGTGACGGTGCTGCCGGTGCTCGACTTCGAGATGGTGTGGAACCACGCGGTCACGTTCGGGCTGCTGGGCGGGATCGGCGCCGCCGGCCGGTTCGTGTTCAGCGCGATCGCGGTGGTGGTGGTGGCGCTGCTGCTGTCCTGGATGCGCCGCACGCCCAAGCCGTGGGTGGCGCTGGCGCTCGGCGCCATCATCGGCGGGGCGATCGGCAACGTCGTTGACCGGCTGCGCTTCGGCGCGGTGGTGGACTTCATCCACGCCCATCTCGGGCCGTTGTCCTGGGACTACATCTTCAACGTGGGCGACGCCGCGATCGTGTGCGGGGTGATCGTGCTGCTGGGCGACAGCCTGCTGGACCGCCGCGCCGCGCCGCGCGCCTGATCCGGCGGCTCAGGCTCAGGCGCAGGCGCAGGCGCAGGCTCAGGCGTTGGAGCGGTAGCGGCGCATCTTGTTCCGGCTGCCGCAGGTTC
>CAXTCK010000167.1:3199-7606 GCA_964242425.1 uncultured Acetobacteraceae bacterium
CAGGCTCAGGCGTTGGAGCGGTAGCGGCGCATCTTGTTCCGGCTGCCGCAGGTTCGCATCGCGCACCAGGTTCTGGTCGCCGCTCTGGACGCATCGAAGAACGAGGCCCGGCAGCTCGGCTCGCGGCACAGCTTGAACCGGCGCCACGCGTCGGCCTGCATCGCTTCCAGCGCCTGGACCAGCAGCGGCGCCACCGCATCCGAGTCGTCGGCCGGCACCAGCCGGAGCGCGCAGCGCCGGTTCAGATGCGGCCGGATGCCGTGCCCCGCCACCAGGTGGTTCAGCGTGACCCGGGCCATGTCCGCCCCGTCGGCGATCTCGCTGTTCACCGCCTGGAGCGCGCGCAGCGACGCGTGCAGCCGCATCGCGTCGGCAAGGCCCGCTTCCACCGCAGGGCCGCCTGTTCGGGGCAGCAGGCGGCCGGCCCAGCCGGCCCAGTCGTCGGGACCGGAAAGGTCGTGCCACAGGAACGACTCCAGCATCCGCCACCGCGCCGGCGTCCCGGGACCGTGTTCCGGCATGATGGAGCCGCCTTGCCAAGCTAGGTGTTACCGTTGAAAATCTCTAGCCGGTCACGAAGCGGACAACAACGGCATGCCTGGCATCCCCTTCAGCATCGCCTTCGACGCGCCGCTGCGCGACGACCTCCTGCGCCGCCTGGACGGCATCCGCTGGAGCGACAGCGTTTGCGCGGACTGGCGCGACGGCACCGACGAGGCGTTCCTGCGCAACCTGATCCGGCACTGGCGCACGGCCTACGACATCGACGCCGCCCAGGCCCGGATGAACGCGCTGCCGCAGTTCCGCGCCTGCGTCGACGGCTTCGGCATCCACTACGTCCGGCTGCCGGGCGTCGGCCCGAACCCCCGGCCGCTGCTGCTGATGAACGGCTGGCCGTCGAGCTTCGTCGAGTACCGCAGGCTGGCGCCCAGGCTGGCGGACCCGGCGGCGTTCGGCGGTTCGGCAGACGACGCGTTCGAGGTGGTGATGCCGACCCTGCCCGGGTTCGGCTACTCCGACCGCCCGACGCGGCCGGGGCAGGTGCGGGCGGAGGACCTGTTCCACCGCCTGATGACCGGGCATCTCGGCCACGCGCGCTATCTCGCTTCGGGCACCGACATCGGCGCCGGGGTGGCGACCCGGCTGGCGCTGGAGCATCCCGACGCGCTGCAGGGCATCCACCTGTCCATGATCGCGGAACCGGTGCTCACGCCCGCCTCGCCGCCGTCGGGCTTGGCCGAGAGCGAGCACGTGGCGCGCGTGGTGCGGTGGGAAGCCGAGCAGGGCGCCTACGGACACCTGCACCGCACCCGGCCGCAGACCCCGGCCTTCGCCCTGGCGGACTCGCCGGTCGGGCTCGCGAGCTGGATCGTGGAGAAGTTCCACGCCTGGAGCGACCACGGCGGCGACCTGCTTGCGGTGTTTCCCGCCGAGATGCTGCTCGACACCCTGATGGTGTACTGGGCCACCAACACCATCGGCTCGTCGATGCGCAGCTATTACGACCGCAGCCGGTTCCGCCCGGCGCTGCGCCCGGACGACAGGATCGCGGTGCCGACCGCGCTGTGCCTTTGGCCGCGGGACCTGGTGCTGCCGCCCCGGGAATGGGCGGAACGGCTGTATGACGTGCGGCGCTACACGGTGCAGGCTCGGGGCGGCCACTTCCCGGCCTGGGAAGCCCCCGACGCCTATGCCGACGATCTCAGGGCGTTCGCGCGGTCGCTGGGCCGATGATCGCTGGGCCGGTGATCGGCCGGACGGCGAACAGTTTTGCGCGCTTGGGCCGAACGAGCGTCGGGCTCCGCGGTTGAAGCAGTTCCAGCCGCAGGAGCTTTCCCCATGGCGCACGTTCCCACCCTCAGCCTGAACCAGGGCGGCGCGATCCCGCAGATCGGCTACGGCGTGTTCAAGGTCGACCCGGCGGAAGCCGAGCGGGCGGTGGGGCTGGCGATCCGGGCCGGCTACCGGTCCATCGACACCGCTCGGATCTACAAGAACGAGGAGGGGGTGGGGGCCGCCATCGCCCGCGCCGGGGTGGACCGCGACTCCTTGTTCGTCACCACCAAGCTGTGGAACGACGACCAGGGCTACGACGAGGCGCTTCGGGCGTTCGATGCCAGCCTGGGCCGGCTCGGGCTGGATACCGTGGACCTTTACCTGATCCATTGGCCGAAGCCGTCGCAGGACAAGTACGTCGACAGCTGGCGCGCGCTGGAGAAGCTGCATCAGGAAGGGCGTGCGAAGGCGATCGGGGTGTCGAACTTCACGCTCGCGCATCTGGAGCGGCTGCTGGACGAGACCGGCATCGTGCCGGCGGTGAACCAGATCGAGCTGCACCCGGCCCTGCCGCAGGACGAGCTGCACGCGTTCCACCAGGCGCACGGCATCGTCACGGAAGCCTGGAGCCCGCTGGCGCAAGGGGCGCTCGACGCGCCGGCG
The DNA here is from genome assembly GCA_964242425.1 of uncultured Acetobacteraceae bacterium. Lineage (GTDB taxonomy): Bacteria > Pseudomonadota > Alphaproteobacteria > Acetobacterales > Acetobacteraceae > Lichenicola. The sequence goes on from CAXTCK010000167.1 coordinate 5,639, forward strand.
ATCAAGGCGCTGGCGCAGAAGCACGACCGCACCGCGGCGCAGGTGGTGCTGCGCTGGCACATGCAGCGCGGCATCGTCGCGATCCCGAAATCGGTGACGCCGTCGCGCATCGCCGAGAACATCGCCGTGTTCGACTTCGCGCTGGACGACGAGGACATGGAGCGGATGCGCGGCCTCGACACCGGCAGCCGGATCGGGCCGGACCCGGAGCGGTTCTGAGCCGGTTCGTTGCGGTGGGCGGGAACGCTTGCCGCGACGGGGGTTCGGGCTTATGCAGCGAAACATGTCCGCCTCCCGGTTCCGTCCCGTTCTTCCGGTCGCCCTGCTGGCCGGTCTCCTGTTGTCCGCATGCAGCGGCGAGGAGATCGAGCGCGACTTCGGGCTGACCCGCACCGCGCCGGACGAGTTCACCGTGACCACGCAGGCACCCTTGTCCATGCCGCCAAGCGCCAGCCTGGCCACCCCGACGCCGGGCACCGACCGGCCGCAGGCGCAGAGCACGCAGACCCAGGCGCTGGAAACGTTGGCGCCGAACGTGGCGCTCCAGGGGACGGGCGGCAGCACCAGCGCCGGGCAGCAGGCGTTGGTCGCCGACGCGGGCCAGGCCGCCACCCAGGCGCCGACCGGCGGCGCGCTGGATCACCCGAGCCAGGGCTTCGTCAACGAGCTGATGTTCTGGCAGGGCGGCAAGGCCGGCGAGGTGGTCGACGCGGAGGCAGAGCGCAAGCGCCTGCAGGAGAACGCGGCACTCGGCCGCAGCCCCACCGTCGGCGCCACGCCCACGATCAAGGTGAGCAAGCCCGGCTTCTTCCAGTCGCTGTTCTGATCGCCTTCCGGACCGGCTGACGCCGGTCCGTCTCGATCTCCCCGGACCGGCTGGAGGCGTCATGCCGCTCCCGTCACCCCTTTTCGTGCCGGCCGCGCCGGTCATTCGCCGGCTGTCCGAGCGGGTGATCAACCGGATCGCCGCCGGCGAGGTGATCGAGCGCCCGGCGGCGGCGGTCAAGGAGCTGGTGGAGAACGCCCTCGACGCCGGGGCGCGACGGATCGCGGTGTCGTTGTGGGGCGGCGGCATCACGCGCATCGAGGTGACCGACGACGGCGTCGGCATGACCGCGGATTCCCTGGCTCTGGCGGTGGAGCGTCACTGCACCTCCAAGCTGGTCGACGAGACCCTGGTGCGGGTGGACACGCTGGGCTTTCGCGGCGAGGCGCTGCCCAGCATCGGCGCCGCCGCCCGGTTGTGCCTGTCCTCGCGGCCGAACGGCGTGGCGTCCGGCGAAGCGTGGCGGCTGCGCGTCGAAGGCGGGCGGCTGCATGCGGCGGAGCCCTGCGCCGGTCCGCCCGGCACGCAGGTCGTGGTCGAGGACCTGTTCTTCGCCACCCCGGCACGCCGCAAGTTCCTCAAGAGCCCCCGCATCGAGGCTGCCCATGCCGAGATCGCGGTGCGCCGGCTGGCGCTGGCGGCGCACGGGGTGGCGTTCCGGCTGGAGATAGAAGGGCGGGTGCTGCTCGACCTGCCGGGCCAGGAGCGCGCGGCGCGCGTGCTGGCGCTGCTGTGCGACGAAGGCGGAGGGAGCGTGCCGCAGGGCCTGCTCGCGGTGGACGGCGAGCGGGACGGGATGCGGCTGTCCGGCCATGCCTGCGGCCCGGCGGTGCACCGCGCCACCGTCAACGGCCAGTTCCTGGTGGTGAACGGTCGTCCGGTGGCCGACCCGGTGCTGCGCACCGCGGTGCGCGTGGCGTATCGCGCGGTGATGGAGCCGGGGCGGCACGCGGTGGTGGCCTTGTTCCTCGAGATCCCGCCGGACCGGCTCGACGTCAACGTTCATCCGGCCAAGACCGAGCTGCGCTTCGCCGATGCTGCCGCGGTGCGTGCGCTGGTGATCGGAGCACTCGGGCGCGCCCTGGGCAGCGGGGCCGGTCCTGCGGGGGTGGGGGCCGGGTTGCCGGCGCCGCGCCGGCCCG
>CAXTCK010000168.1:0-7590 GCA_964242425.1 uncultured Acetobacteraceae bacterium
TGCACTTGGTCATGTCGATGTCGTAGCGCGTGGTGCGACGCGAGCCGTCCTCGCGGGGTTCCGCCTCGATGGTGATCGCCAATGCCGGGCATACCGCCTCGCACAGCTTGCAGGCGATGCAGCGTTCCTCGCCGTTGGGATAGCGGCGCAGGGCGTGCTCGCCCTTGAAGCGCGGGCTGTAATGCGCCTTCTCGTGCGGATAGTTGATGGTGGCCTTGGGCATGAACATGGCGCGAAGCGTGACGCCAAGTCCGCCGATCAGCTCGGCAAGGAGGAAGGACCGCGCGGTCCGGTCGAGCAGAGCCATCAACTGATACCATGGTGCGGCAGGCCGGGCAGCAGCCCGGTCGCCATGAGGAAACCCGCGGTCAGGACCATCCAGACCAGCGAGAACGGCAGGAAGATCTTCCAGCCGAGGCGCATCAGCTGGTCGTAGCGGTAGCGCGGAAAGGTGGCGCGCACCCAGATGAACATGAACAGCACGAACACGATCTTCAGGATCAGCCAGATCGGCCCGGGCAGCCAGGTGAACGGCGCGATGTTGAACGGCGCCAGCCAGCCGCCCAGGAACAGGATGCTGGTCATGGCCGACATCAGGATCATGTTCATGTATTCGCCGAGAAAGAACAGCCCGAAGGCGAGTGCGCTGTACTCGACGAAGAACCCGGCCACCAACTCGCTTTCGCCCTCGGGCAGGTCGAACGGCGCCCGGTTGGTCTCGGCCAGGGAGGAGATGAAGAAGATCACGAACATCGGCAGCATCGGCAGGCAGAACCACACGTGGCGCTGCGCCAGGATGATGTCGTTGAGGTTCAGCGAGCCCACGATCAGGAGAATGGAAACGATCACCAGCCCGAGCGACACCTCGTAGGACACCATCTGCGCCGCCGAGCGCAGCCCGCCCATGAAGGCATACTTGGAATTGGACGCCCAGCCGGCGATCAGGATGCCGTAAACCCCCAGCGACGACACGGCGAACAGGTAGAGCACGCCGACGTTGATGTCGGCGATCGCCCAGCCGTTGTTGGTCGGGATTACCGCCCATGCGATCATCGCCAGCACGAAGGTCAGGAACGGCGCCAGAAGGTAGAGCGCGCGGTTGGCGCCGGACGGGATCACCGTTTCCTTGGTGAGCATCTTGATCGCGTCGGCGAAGGTCTGCATCAGCCCGAACGGGCCGACCACGTTGGGACCCTTGCGCAGCTGCATGGCGCCCAGGATCTTGCGCTCGCCGTAGACCAGGTAGGCCACCGCCATCAGAAGCGGCACCAGCACGGCCAGGCATTCCAGCGCCGTCAGCAACAGCAGGCCGAACGCCGTGTGCAGGAAGAAGTGCTCCACGCGCCGCTACTCCGCCGCCTGCACGACCGGATGCACCAGGATGCGCGAGCATTCCGCCATGGTGGCGCTGGCCCGGCTGATCACGTTGGTCTGGTAGTAGTCGTGGATCGGGTTGCTGAAGGCGGCGTTGCCCAGAGCACCCGGGTTGCCGACGGGGCCCGACAGGTCGGTGGCGCCGAAGCGCGGCAAGCCCTGACGTGCGAACACCGGGTTCACCTCCGCCAGGCGGCGGCGGATCGCCGGCAGGTCGTCATAGGGAAGCGTGTGGCCGACCACGTCGGAGAACGCGCGCAGGATGCGCCAGTCCTCGCGCGCCTCGCCCGGCGGGAACACCGCGCCGAACGCGATCTGCACCCTGCCTTCCGTGTTCACGTAGGTGCCGGGCTTCTCCACATAGGCGGCCCCGGGCAGGATCACGTCGGCGCGCGCGGCGCCGGCATCGCCGTGGTGACCCTGGTAGATCACGAAGGTGTCCGGGCCGATCCGCCCGGCGCCGATCTCGTCCGCGCCCAGCAGCCAGAGCACGTCGACGCCGCCGCTCATCATGCCGGCGACCGAGCGGCTGCCGGCACGCGGCACGAAGCCGAGGTCCAGGGCCGCCACGCGCGAAGCGGCGTGGTGCAGCACGTTGAAGCCGTGCCACTCGGGAGTGAGCGCGCCGACGCTTGACGCCAGCGCCCAGGCGGCAGCCAGCACGGCGGCGCCATCCTCGCGGGCGATGGCTCCGTGGCCGACCACGATCATCGGCCGCTTGGCCGCCTTGAGCGCGTCCGCGAAGGCGACGCCGCCTTCAAGCAGCCCGGCCAGCGCCGACGGACGGTCGCCCAGCAATTCGACGCCATAGGTGAGGTCGGGCCCGGGTGCGGCGATCACGCCCACGGGGAAGTTGCCGGCCAGCCAGCGCTTGCGTATCCGGGCGTTGATCACCGGCGATTCGTGGCGCGGGTTGCAACCGACCAGAAGCAGCGCGTCCGCTTCCTCGATGCCGGCAATGCCGGTGTTGAAGGTGTAGAACTCGCGCCGGCTGGTGTCGTACTGCGCGCCGTCCTGCCGGCAATCCGTGTTGCCGGAGCCCAGCGCCGTCATCAGGTCCTTGAGCGCCACCATGCTCTCGGCATCGCACAGGTCGCCGACAATGGCGCCGATGCGCTCACCCTTCACGCCCTCCAGCCGGCGCGCGATCGCCACAAACGCGTCCTGCCAGCTCACCGGCTGCAACTTGCCGTGCACGCGCAGCCATGGACGGTCGAGGCGTCGGCGACGCAGGCCATCGAACGAGAACCGGCCCTTGTCGGACATCCATTCCTCGTTCACCTCGTCGTTGGTGCGTGGCTGGATGCTCAGCACCTCGGCGCCACGGGCGCAGGCCTGGATGTTGGTGCCGGTGGCGTCGAGCACGTCGATCGTGTCGGTGCGGTTCAGCTCCCAGGGCCTGGCGGTAAAGGCGTTGGGCCTGGAGGTCAGCGCGCCCACCGGGCAGATGTCGATCAGGTTGCCGGACAGCTCCGAAGTCAGCGCCTTCTCGACATAGGTGGTGATCTCCATGTTCTCGCCGCGCGACGTCGCGCCGAGCTCGGGCACCCCGGCCACCTCGGACGCGAACCGGATGCAGCGCGTGCACTGGATGCAGCGCGTCATCACCGTCTTGACCAGCGGGCCCAGGTACTTGTCCTGCACTGCGCGCTTGCTTTCGGCGTAGCGCGAATGGTCGGAGCCGTAAGAGAAGGCCTGGTCCTGCAGGTCGCACTGGCCGCCCTGGTCGCAGATCGGGCAGTCCAGCGGATGGTTGATGAGCAGGAACTCCATCACCGCGCGGCGGGCGCGCCTGACCACCTCCGTGTCGGTCTTGACCACCATGCCGTCCATGACGGGATAACCGCAGGAAGCAACCGGCTTCGGCGCCTTCTCGATCTCAACCAGACACATGCGGCAGTTGCCGGCGATGCTCAGGCGCTCGTGGTAGCAGAAGCGCGGGATTTCCTTGCCGGCCGCCTCGCAGGCCTGAAGCACCGACGAGCCGTTCGCGACCTCGACCTGGATGCCGTCGACGGTGACCTTGGCCATGATCCCCTACTCCGCCGCGATCGGCAGGTTGTCCGGCGTGACCACCGCGGGGATCGTCCCGTGTGCCGCCTTGTACGCCCTGATGCGCTCTTCCATCACCGGGCGGAAGTGGCGGATCAGCCCCTGGATCGGCCAGGCGGCGGCGTCGCCCAGCGCGCAGATGGTGTGGCCTTCCACCTGCCGCGTCACCTGATCGAGCATGTCGATCTCTTCCGGCTCCGCGCGGCCCTCGACCATGCGATACATCACCCGCATCATCCAGCCGGTGCCCTCGCGGCACGGCGTGCACTGGCCGCAGCTCTCGTGCTTGTAGAAGCGTGAGAACCGGGCGATGGCGCGAATGATGTCGGTGGACTTGTCCATGACGATGATGGCCGCCGTGCCAAGCCCGGACTGCACCGCGCGCAGGCTGTCGAAGTCCATCAGCACGGTGTCGCACACCGATTTCGGGATCAGCGGCACCGAGCAGCCCCCGGGAATCACCGCCAGCAGGTTATCCCAGCCGCCGCGCACGCCGCCGGCGTGGGTCTCGATGATGTCGCGCAGCGGAACGCCAAGCTCCTCCTCCACCACGCACGGCCTGTTCACGTGGCCCGAGATCGCCATCAGCTTGCTGCCGACGTTGTTGGGCCGTCCCAGCCCCGCGAACCAGGCGGCGCCGCGACGCAGGATGGTGGCGGCGACGGCGATGCTTTCCACGTTGTTCACCGTGGTTGGGCAGCCATACAACCCCATCGCCGCCGGAAACGGCGGCTTCATGCGCGGCAGGCCCTTCTTGCCCTCGATGCTTTCCAGCAGCGCGGTTTCCTCGCCGCAGATGTAGGCACCGGCGCCGCGGTGGATGAAGAAGTCGAAGTCCCAGCCCGAGCCGCACGCGTTCGGGCCGATCAGACCGGCCTCATAGGCCTCGTCGATCGCGAACTGCAGATGGCGCGTCTCGTTCCAGTACTCGCCGCGAATATAGATGTAGGCGGTATGCGCCCCCATCGCGAACGAGGCGATCAGCGCGCTCTCGATCAGCTTGTGCGGTTCATGCCTGAGGATCTCGCGATCCTTGCAAGTACCGGGCTCGCTCTCGTCGCCGTTGATGGCGAGGTAGGACGGACGACCATCCGACACCTTGGGCATGAACGACCACTTGAGCCCGGTCGGGAAGCCGGCGCCGCCGCGGCCGCGCAGGTTGGATGCCTTCATCTCGGCGACGATGGCGTCGCGTCCGCGCGCCAGGATGGCGGTGGTGCCGTCCCAGTCGCCACGCGCCTTCGCGCCGGCCAGGCGCCACTCGTTCTGGCCGTAGAGGTTGGTGAAGATCCGGTCCTTGTCGCTCAGCATCGCGTGCTCACACCGTGTCCGGCTTGTGTCCCGGCTGGCCGTCGGCCGAGCGTTCGCCGACTTCCTCCAGCAGGGTCGTGCGCCCACCGACGGGCGCGGAATTGTATCGGTCGATCTGCGGCCCGCGCTCGGGCTTCTCGCCGCGTTTCAGCGCTTCCAGCAGCAGGCGGGTGCGCTCACCGTCGAGATCCTCGTAGTAGTCGTCGTTCACCTGCATCATCGGCGCGTTGACGCAGGCGCCCAGGCACTCGACCTCGGTCAAGGTGAACATCCCGTCGGCGCTCATCTCCTCGAACTTCGAAACGCCTGCCACCGCCTTGCAGGCCGCGACCACCTCGTCCGAGCCGCGCAGCCAGCAGGGCGTCGTGGTGCAGATCTGCAGGTGGAAGCGCCCCACAGGCTGGATGTTGTACATCAGGTAGAAGGTGGCGACCTCGTAGACCCGGATCGGCGGCATGGTGAGCCGCTTGGCTACGGCGTCCATCGCCACCCGCGGCACCCAGGCGAAGCCGGTCTGCCGGCGCATCTGGTCCTGCACCAGGTACAGCAGCGGCATCACGCCGCTCGCCTGCCGTCCTTCGGGATATTTGGCCAGGGCCTTGACGATCTCCGCCTCGCTTTGCGCGTCGAAGGTGAAGCTGCTGGGCTGCTCGTGCGACGACGGCGCCGGCGCATGGCCGGGGCTGCCGTGACCGATGTTCTCTGCGGACGCGTGACCGGACATGATGTGCTACCTGTCGATCTCGCCGAACACGAGGTCGAGCGATCCGATGATCGCGACCGTGTCGGCCAGCATGTGCCGCCTGGACAGCTCGTCGATCGCCTGCAGGTGCGCAAAGCCGGTCGACCGGATCTTGCAGCGATACGGCCGGTTGCTGCCATCCGCGATCAGGTACACCCCGAACTCGCCCTTGGGGGTTTCCACCACCGTGTAGGTGGCGCCCGACGGCACGTGGTAGCCCTCGGTGTAGAGCTTGAAGTGGTGGATCAGCGCTTCCATCGAGCGCTTCATCTCCCGCCTCGGTGGCGGCGAGATCTTGGTGTCCTGGATCTTCACCGGGCCCGGCTGCATCTGCGCCAGGCACTGCTCGACGATCCGCACGCTTTCACGCATCTCGGCCACCCGGATCAGGTAGCGGTCATAGCAGTCGCCGTTGCGCGCCACGGGCACGTTGAACTCGACCTTGTCGTACATGTCGTAGGGCTGCGACCGGCGCAGGTCCCACGGCACGCCCGACGCGCGCAGATTGGGCCCGCTCCAACCCCAGTCCAGCGCCTGCTCGGAGGTGAACACGCCGATGCCGACGGTGCGCTGCTTCCAGATCCGGTTGGCCGTGAGCATCGACTCGAGCCTGTCGATGAAGCCCGGGAACTCGCCGGCCCAGGTGGCGATGCGGTCGGTCAACCCGGCCGGCAGGTCCTTGGCCACCCCGCCGGGGCGGAAATAGTTCGCGTGGTAGCGGGCACCAGACGCCGCCTCGTAGAACTCGAGCAGCTTCTCGCGCTCCTCGTAGCCCCAGAGTGCCGGCGTCAACGCGCCGGCGTCGAGCCCGAACGAGGTCACGCTGAGCAGGTGGTTCAGCACGCGGGTGATCTCGGCGAACATGGTCCGGATCCACTTGGCGCGGTCCGGAGCCTCGATGCCGAGCAGCTTCTCGGTCGCCAGCGCGAAGGCGTGCTCCTCGCACATGGGCGACACGTAGTCGAGCCGATCGAAATACGGCAGCGCCTGCATGTAGGTCTTGTGCTCGATCAGCTTCTCGGTGCCCCGGTGCAGCAGGCCGATATGCGGCACCGCACGGGACACCACCTCGCCGTCCATCTCCAGCACCAGGCGAAGCACACCGTGCGCGGACGGGTGCTGCGGGCCGAAGTTGAGCGAGTGGCTGTCGATCTCGACCGTCTGCATGCTCCGGCCGTCGCCGGAGCGGTCGGGCGTCATGGTGTCGGGAATGTCCTGGCGCAGGACGATGTCGCTCATGGCGTCGCTCCTATCGTCCCTGTCCGGGCGGCCCGAACACGATCCCCTGCCGATCCTGGTGCGCCTTCTCGTCGCCCGGCAGCGTGGTCATGCCTTCCCACGGCGAGGTGAAGTCGAAGGACCGGAAGTCCTGCGTCAGCTTGACCGGCTCGTACACCACCTGCCGCCGGTCCACGTCGTAGCGCACCTCGACATAGCCGGTGAGCGGGAAGTCCTTGCGCAGCGGATGCCCTTCGAAGCCGTAGTCGGTCAGGATGCGTCGCAGGTCGGGCTGGTTGGAGAACAGCACGCCGAACAGGTCGTAGCATTCGCGCTCCCACCAGGTGGCGGACGACCACAACTCGTGCACGGACGGCACCGGGCTCGCCTCGTCGGTGGTGATGATCACCCGGCAGCGCTGGTTCAGCGTCACCGACAGGAGGTTGTAGACCACGTCGAAGCGCTCGGCGCGCTCGGGAAAGTCGACGCCGCACAGGTCCATCATCTGACGGAACTGGCAGCGCGGATCGTCTCGCAGAAGCGTCATCAAGGGGATCAAGGCGTCGCGCGAGGCACGCACCAGGAGCTCACCCTTTTCGAGCCCCGCCCACATCACGCCCGGAACCGCGGTGCCCAGCCGGAACGCCAGCGTGCCGAGATGAGCCGCGGCGGCAGCGCGCGTGCGCTCAGTCACGCCGGATGGTCCCGGTGCGGCGGATCTTCTTCTGCAGTTGCAGGATGCCATACACGAGCGCTTCCGCCGTCGGCGGACACCCGGGCACGTAGATGTCCACCGGCACGATGCGGTCGCAGCCACGCACCACCGAATAGGAATAATGGTAGTAGCCGCCGCCATTGGCGCAGGAGCCCATGGAGATCACCCAGCGCGGCTC
>CAXTCK010000169.1:0-7590 GCA_964242425.1 uncultured Acetobacteraceae bacterium
GCTCCACCCTCAGCCGTCCGGCGACGCGCGGCGGCAGGATCGGCGGCCCCGGATCGGACGCCGCGAGCGCCGCCTCGTCGATCTCCTCGCCGGACGGGTCAGGCGCGATCCCGTTGGCGGCGGTGGCCTTCGCGTTATGCCAGCCATGGTTGCCGCTCACCACTAGGTGCTCCGGCACCGTGCGCTCGGCAAACGGCGAGCTGGTGCCGGTGCCGGTGCCGACGGCCACCGTCTGGGGCGCGGACGCGTAGCGCGGCGCCGCATCGGCCAGTGGCTTCTCGTCCAGCGTGCGCTTGAGCGAGCCGTCCTGGTCCATCGCCTTCATGATCTGGCCGCGGACGTTGAACGAGCGCAGTTGGCGCAGCTGGTCGCGGGCCTCGCCCAGGTCGGCCTCGCGGACCATGTCGTCCACGTGGGTCTGGAACTCGCCCGCGAGCTTGCGGCCCTTCTTCAGGAGGTTGGTGATGGTCCGTATCGCGACCGGCATGTCCTTCGGCCCGATGAACAACAAGCCCACGACGCCGATGAGTGCCAGCTCGGGCCACGCGAAGTCGAACATTGTCCCAGGGTCCCAAAGGTCGCGCGGTCGCGCGTTCACGGGTGGACGCTAACACGGCAACCCGCCCTCAACCATCCGCCGACGCGCCGGCATCCGGCAGCTCGGACAGCAGCTCCTCCCGACGCGGCAGGTCGCGCAGGTCGCGCAGGCCGAAATGCGCCAGGAATTGCGGCGAGGTGCCCCATAGGGTCGGCCGCCCCGGCACCTCCTTGCGTCCCCTGGACACGATCAGGGAGGTTTCCAGAAGCAGGTCCAGCGTCGCCTGCCCCATCGAAACCCCGCGTATCGCCTCGATCTCGGCACGCGTGCAGGGCTGGTGGTAGGCGACAATCGACAGCGTTTCCATGGCCGCGCGCGGCAGGCGCCTCGGCCGCTCGATCACGCGCGTCAGCAATGGCGCCAGGTCGGACGCGGTGCGGAACTGCCAGCCGCCCCCGACCGGCAGGAGCTCCACGCCCCGGCCGGCGTAGTCGCGGCACAGCTTCGCGATCACCGCTTGCGCCGCCGCTCCCGCTTCCTGGCCCTCGTCCAGCAATCCTTGCGACAACAGCAGTTCGGCCACCACGCGCTCCGTGACCGGCTCGGCGGCGGCGAAGATCAGCGCCTCGACCAGCCGGGCCCGGCCCGCGATGCCGTCCGGCGGGCCGCTCATTCCGCCGCCTGCCCCAGCGCGCCCGCTCCCCCGCCGCGCCTGAACGACACCGAGCCGAACGGCTGCTCCTGTTGCAGCTCGATCATGCCGTCGCGCGCCAACTCCAGCCCGGCCAGCAGGATGGCGGCCAGCGCCGCGCGTCGCGGCCGTCCCGGCAATCCGGCCGGATCAGGCGGGCCCGGCAGAAACCGTTCCAGCGCCTGCCACGACGCGTCATTGCCGAGCATGCGACACAGGCGTTCCGATGCCTCCATCACCGTGAGCACACGCTCGCGTCGCGGCCGGTACACGCCCCGCCGCGCCCGCCTGCGCGAACACGCAAGATAGGCTTCGAGCAGCCGGCCCAGATCCACCGACAACCCGCTCCGGTCGATCTCGCGAAGCGCTTCCGGCGCCCCGCGCGCCCACACGTCCCGTCCGAGCACCGGGCGCGCCTGCAGCCAGGCCGCCGCCTCCCGAACCTCCGCCAGCTCCGCCAGCCGGGCCTGCAGCAATTCGACTGCCGCCTCGCCCTCTTCCGGCGCCACTGGGTCCGGCAGCATCAGGCGCGACTTCAGCCAGGCGAGCCATGCCGCCATCACCAGCCAGTCCGCCGCCAGCTCGGGCCGCACCCCGTCTACCGCCGCGAGATACTGCTCCACCAAGTGCAGGATGGAGATGCGTCCGAGATCCACCTTCTGCAGCCGCGCCAGCTCCAGAAGCAGGTCGAGCGGACCCTCGAAGCCGTCGAGCCGGAGCACCGGCGCCCCCGCTCCCGACCCGGCGAGCCCCACCACCGCCGCGGCGGCCCCGGTCACGACAGCAGCGCCGCGCGCTCCGCGGCCAGCGCCTCCGGATCGAAGAACCGCCTGCGATGCGCCGCCAGGGTCGCCGCCGAGTCGAGTCGGGCACGCGCCTGCGCGTTTGGCGCGCCCACCGTCTCCAGCACCGACCTTGTATCCTCCAGGACGCCGGAGCAATGCAGCGCCACGTCGCATCCGGCGGCGAGGCAGGCGGCGGCCACGTTGCCGGGATCGCCGTCCACCGCGCGCATGGTCAGGTCGTCCGATACCAGGACGTTGTCGAACCCGATCCGGCCGCGCACCACCTCCCGCAGCACCGCACGCGACAGCGTCGCCGGATGCACCGGGTCCAGGCGATGGTAGCGGACATGCGCCGTCATCATCCACGGCAGCCAGCGCAGGCTTCGGAACGGCAGCAGGTCGTCCTCGTCCACGTCGTCGAGCTCGGGAAGCAGGTGGTGGCTGTCCACCGCCGCCCGCCCGTGTCCGGGCACGTGCTTGCCCACCGGCTGTACCCCGGCCGACAGCAGCCCGTCCGCCACCGCTCCCGCCAGAACCGCCACCGCTTCCGGTTCGGCCGCATGGGCCCGGTCGCCGATCACGTCGCTGGCCCCAGCCACGGCCCGGTCCAGCACCGGCGCGCACGCCACGTCGAACCCGGCCGCGGCGCAGTCCGCGCCGATCAGCGCGCCGGTCAGGAACGCGGCACGGCACCCCGCCTCCGCATCCCGGGCCTGGAGCCGTCCCAGCGTCGCCGCCGGCGGATGCTCCCGCCAGTGCGGCGGCCGCAGCCGCGCTACCCGCCCGCCTTCCTGGTCCACCATCAGCAGGCAGGACGGCAGCAGCGCCCGAACCTGGTCGACGAGGCCACGCAGCTGGTGCGGGTGCTCGATGTTGCGCTTGAACAGGATGATCCCGAGCGGCGGGAGATCCGACAGCAGCGCGCGCTCATTGTCGCCCAGCACCGGCCCGGACAGCCCGACGATCGCGGCACGCGCCATGGCTCAGAAGTCCGCGAGGGTGCAGGCGATACCCGCCCCGTGCAGCCTGCCGCAGAACGCCCTCGCGTCGGATGCATCGTCGAAGCCCGCCATGCGCAGCCGGAAGAACCGCCTGCCGTCCCGGCTGACCGGCACGATCGACGGCTCGCGACGCGCGAACAAGACGGGTGCCCGGTGCGCCAGACGGATCCATTCCGCCCGTGCCGCCGCCTCGCTGTCCAGCGCCGCAAGCTGCACCGCATGGCCACCCGACGCGGCAGGCGCCGCAGCCTCCGGCGCGGATGGCGCGGCCGCCGGAGCGTCCGCGGCGTCGTTAGTGGCCTTCGTCTGGAAATCAGGGCCGGACTTCGCCGCGTCCGGAACCGGGGCGGTCACCTGCGGCGGGACCGGCGACGCCGCCGGCAGCGCTGCCGAACCCTGCTCCGCGGAAGCCTGGCCCAGGGAAGCATGCACTGGGGAAGCCTGCCCTGGGGAAGCCTGCACCGGCGAACCCGGCACCGCCGGAGCTTGCACCGGTGCCGGGCTGGCCGCCGGAGGAGCGCCCGCGTGCCGCGCGGCATCCACCTCCGCCTGCAGCGCCTGCGGGTTCGCCGCTTCCGGTCCCGGCGCCAGCGCTTCCGCCGCCGGGCCGTTGGTCTGCGCCACCTGCGTGCTCATCACCTGCATGCCACCGGGATCGACCGGCTTGACCCGGACCGGACCCGGTAGCGGCTCAATCACCGGGATCCCGCCTTCCGCGTGATGGCCGAGCAACGACCACCCTCCCACCGTCACCACCAGAAGCGTGCCGATCCCGCCTGCGACCAGCGCCAGCCAGCGCGTGCCCTCGTCCATTCCCGAACGGCGCGTGGCGCGCAGCGGTGCCGCCGCCCGCCGTGCCGCTTCCCGCTCCTCGGCGACCAGATCCCGATCGACCAGGCTCATCGCATCCTCAACCGGCTCTTCCTCACCGCATCTCCCGTCATCGCATTTCCTCGACCGGCTCCACGCCCAGCACCGCCAGCCCCGACCGGATCACCGTGGCCGTCGCTTCCACCAGCGCCAGCCGCGCCCGCGTCGACTCCGGCCGTCCAGCCTGCAGGAAGCGAAGCGTCGCATCATCGCGCCCGCGGTTCCACAACATATGAAAGTCGCCGGCGAGGTCGTTGAGATAGAAGGCGATCCGGTGCGGCTCGCGCGCCAGCGCCGCCGCCTCCACCAGCCTTGGCCAATGCGCCAGGCGCCGCAGCAACGCCAGCTCGGCGTCCGCCTCGAGCCCGTCGAGCGGCACCTGCGCCAGCGCCTCGCGCGTGACCGGCCCTAGTCCGGGCATCTCCGCTGCCGCCCGAAGCACCGAGCGGCAGCGCGCATGGGCGTACTGCACGTAGAACACCGGGTTGTCCCGGGTTTGCGCCACCGCGAGGTCGAGGTCGAACTCCATCTGCGCGTCGGGCTTTCGCGTCAGCATGGTGAAGCGCACCGCGTCCCGTCCCACCTCGTCCAGCAGGTCGCGCAGCGTCACGAAGGTGCCGGCGCGCTTGGACATGCGCACCGGCTGCCCGTTCTGGATCACGTGCACGATCTGGCACAGCACCGCCTCGAACGCGACCGGCCGCCCCGGGGCATAGGACGGCGCGATCGCCGCCACCGCCGCCCGCATGCGCGACACGTAGCCGCCGTGGTCGGCGCCCAGCACGTCCACCACGATGTCCGCGCCGCGCGCGATCTTGTCGCCGTGATAGCCGATGTCGTTGGCAAAATACGTGTTGTTGCCGTCCGCCTTGCGCAGTGGCCGGTCGACGTCGTCGCCGAACCGCGTGGCCCGGAACAGGGTCTGCGGCCGCGCTTCCCAGTCCGCCGTGACCTTGCCCTTCGGCGGCTCCAGCACCCCCTCGTAGAGTAGTCCCGCCGCCCCGAGCCGCTCGATCGCCTCGTTTGCCGCCCCGCACTCCAGGATCGCGCGCTCGGAGGTGAACACGTCATGGGTCACGCCCAGCTGCAGGAGGTCTTCCCGGATCATGCGCAGCATCCAGTCGAGCGCGAAGGCCCGCACCGTGTCGAACCAGGCGGCCGGCGCCGCCGGCCGCCGGTCCGGTCCGGCCAGCGCGTCCCCGTGCGCGTCGGCCAGCGCCGCTCCGACCGGCAAGAGATAGTCGCCGCGGTACTGCATCCCGCCAGGCACCAGCGCCTCGAACTCGTCCTCCGCGATCGGCGTGCCGAGCGCCTGCAGGTAGCGCCAGTACGTGGCCCAGGCGAGTGCCGCCACCTGCGCACCGGCATCGTTGACGTAGTATTCCTTGACCACCCCGAACCCCGCCTTGATCAGCAGGTTGGCCAGCGCGTCGCCCACCACCGCGCCCCGGCAATGACCGACATGCATCGGCCCGGTCGGGTTGGCCGACACGTACTCGACGTTCACCGTGAGCCCCCGCCCCGCTTCGCCGTCGCCGAACGCTTCCCCCGCCCGCAGCACCGCGGGCAGCACCGCGCGCAGGGTGGCAGGCGTCAGGGTGATGTTGACGAAGCCCGGACCGGCCGGCACCGCCGACGCCACCCCGTCGACCCGGGTGATCTCGGCCGCCAGCGCCGCCGCGACCTCCGCCGGTCGCCGCCCGGCAGGCTTTGCCGCCAGCAGCGCCGCGTTGGTCGCCATGTCGCCATGCGCCGGGTCCCGGGCCGGTGTCACCTCCACCCGCGCCGCCACCTCCGCCGGCAGCCCGGGCACCACGCGCGCCAGGGCCTCGACCACCAAGGTGCGGAACGAGGCGAACAGGTTGTCGGACATGGCAATCCCTTTGGGCATGCGGCAACGGGTTTCAGCCCGGTCCTGTCCCGCCCGTCAATCGCCCTGCACCTTCAAGAGCCGACGCGGACGCGCTATCTATCATCCTATGGACACCCTGACCCTTGCACCCTCCGCTGCCATCCGCTTCACCGTGTCCGAGCGCGCCGCCGTGCGGATCGCCGAGATCGTGTCCGGACAGCCCGGCAGCACAGGCCCCGACGCCCAGGCGCTTCGCGTGGCCGTGCTCGCCGGCGGATGCAGCGGCTTCCAGTACAGCTTCAAGCTCGACCCTGGCGTCCTGGACGACGACGCGGTGATCGCCGCAGGCCGCGCCCGCGTGGTGGTCGATCCGGTCAGCCTCGACCTGCTGGGCGGCGCCGAGCTCGACTACAGCGACGCGCTGATGGGCGCCCACTTCACCGTGCGCAACCCGAACGCCACCTCTTCCTGCGGCTGCGGCACCAGCTTCTCGATCGACTGAGCCGCATGCGGAAACGCTGTCCGTGAAGCTCGCCACCTGGAACGTCAACTCGGTCCGGCAGCGTCAGGCCCACGTCGCCGCCTGGCTGGAAGCCAACGCGCCGGACCTCCTGCTGCTCCAGGAGATCAAGTGCGAAGCCGCGGCCTTTCCCGCCGACGCCTTCCGCGCACTCGGCTACGACAGCACCGTGGTCGGCCAGAAGGCCTATAACGGCGTCGCGGTCCTGTCCCGCCTGCCCGTCACCGTCACCCACCGCCACCTGCCCGGCCTGTCTTTGCCGGAGACCGGCGAGCACCAAGCGCGCTATGTCGAGGTGCGCGCCGGCGACATTTCCGTAGGCAACCTTTACCTCCCCAACGGCAACTCCGGCGGCACGGACGGCTACGCTGCCAAGCTCGCCTGGATGGACGCCCTGGTCGCCCACGCCCGCACCCTGCTTGGCCAGGAGACCGACTTCGTGCTGGCCGGCGACTACAACGTGTGCCCCACCGACGAGGATTTCGCCCCCAACACCGTTGGCGCGGCGGATGCCCTGGTGCGTGCCGAAACTCGCCAGCGGTTCCAGGCGCTGCGCTGGCTTGGCCTGACCGACGCGGTGCGCGCCCTCGTGCCGCGCGGCCCGGTCTATACTTTCTGGGACTACCAAGCCGGATGCTGGCCCCGGAACCTCGGCCTGCGCATCGACCACGCCCTGCTCTCTCCGCGCCTCGCCGAACGCCTCCTCACCGCCGTTCCCGACCGTGCCGAGCGCGATCGCCCTCAGCCGTCGGACCACGTGCCGCTGGTTGTCGAGCTCGCCTGACGACACGAGCGGCCGGCCTCGAAGCAAGGAAGCGCGATGGCACGGCCGATCTGGCTTGCCGGAAGCTGACCTGGAACGCGAGGCCAGCGCCCTGCGACGCCACGATGTGGCCTCTCAAGGTAACGCTGCGGATCCTCATGCCGAAGGCGGCAGAACCGGCAGCTTCTATCCCGGATCCCGCGCCACCGCCGGCGTCATGTCGGCCGCCACCAGCGTCCGGTCGTAGCCCTTGTGCAGCGCCCCCTGGAACCGCGCCGCCCAGTCCTGCAGCTTACGGACCGGACCGCCGTGATCACCCAGTACGACCGTCACGATCCGCCAACCGCTATTGTCCGAACGCGCGAAGGTGGTGGCCAGCATGCGGTCGGGCACCGCCACGTGCCGCTCGCCCAGCTGCGCCAGCGCGCGCGGCAGCAGGCCCTCCGCCACCGGCACGGCGGCAGCGGCGTGCATGTCTACAGGATGAATGGCCCAGCACTCGTGGGTCAGCGGGCTTTGGCCGAGAACCACCGGCGCGATGGAACCGGCCAGCTGGTCGGGATTGACGCA
>CAXTCK010000170.1:0-7589 GCA_964242425.1 uncultured Acetobacteraceae bacterium
TGCTGGCCGCGCGCAGCTGCGACGCGCTGGCGACGCTGGCGGCGGAGATCGGCCAGGCGGGCGGCACCGCCAGCGCCGTGGTGGCCGACGTGTCCACCGAAACCGGCATCGAGGCGATCTCGCAACATGCGATCGACGCGTTCGGCGGCTATGACACCTGGATCAACAACGCTGGCGTCGGGCTCTACGGCGCCACTGAGGCCGTGTCGACCGCCGACATGCGCGCCTTGTTCGAGACCAACTTCTGGAGCGTGGTGAACGGCTCGCGCATCGCGCTGGCGCATCTGCGGCAGCGTGGCGGCGGCGCGCTGATCAACCTTGGCAGCGAGGTGTCCGAACGCTCGGTGCCGCTGCAGGGGATCTATTGCGCGTCCAAGCACGCCATCAAGGGCTTCACCGAGGCCCTGCGCATGGAGCTGGAGGACGAAGGCGTCCCGGTGTCCGTGACGCTGATCAAGCCGGCGCAGATCGACACGCCGTTCGTCCCCAACGCCCGCAACTACCTTTCCTCCGAGCCGCAGCACGTGCCGCTGGTGTATGCGCCCGACGCGGTGGCACGCGCGATCCTGCACGCGGCCGAGAACCCGGTGCGCGACGTGTTCGTCGGCGGTGGCGGACGGGTGGTGGCAGCCCTCGGCCACATCGCTCCCGGCCTGACCGACCGGTTCATGGAGAAGACGATCATCCCGGGCACGCCCACCGGCCGGCCGCCGCGCCGGCCGCGCGACCGCAGCAACCTCGACACCGCTACCGGCGAGCTGTCCGAGCGCGGCAACTACGGGGGCTTCGTGCAGAAGCGCAGCCTCTACACCGAGGCGCGGCTGCATCCGGTCGCCGCCGGCGCCATTCTCGCCGGCACCAGCTTCCTCCTGTCGCGCTGGCTCGGCGGCAGCGGGCACAGGCCGGTGCGGATCGACGGCCGGCGGGGTTCTTCCGGCACCGCCAAGGCCCTGCACATCCGCCTGGAAGCGCGCAAGGGGCGCGAGGCCGAGGTGGAACAGCTGGTGCTGGGCATCCTGGGCCATGTTGAGCAGGAGCCGCGCACACGACCCTGGTTCGGCACCCGGCTGAGCAGGCGGGTGTTCGAGATCTTCGAAACCTTTCCCGACGAAAGCGGCCGGCGCGCCCACCTGTCCGGCGCGGGAGCGGCGTTGCTGATGCGCCAGTCCAGCGCCCTGCTGGCCCGACCGGCAAGGATCAGCAGGCTCGACGTGATCGGTGCCAAGGTAGAAAATTGAACATCGTTCACAGAGGCTGGCGAAGGCCAGCCCGAAGTTCGGCGACAAGGGCGATGCTCGCCGGAGTGTTCCTGTGCACGGTCGGCACCGCCGGCGCGCTCGCGGCCGGTCCGGCCTGCCCGCCAGGCAACGGGGCGGTGCCGCCGGGCGCCAATACCAGCGACCGGTCGGCACCCTTCTTCGTCGACACGGCCGGCCTCGACATGCGTACCACGCCACCGACCCGCAATCCGGCCGATCCGGCCTACCCCGCCGCGACCGAGCTTGCGGACGGGGCCCTGCCCCCGCCGGACCGCGACGGCAACTTCGTGATCGGTCGCACCCATCGTCCGGCTCCGGAGACCGTGGCCAATCCCGGCGTGCCGCACGGCGCGATCCGGTCCTTCACCATGACGTCCACCGACAGCGTGATCTATCGGCCCGGCTTCATACGCGACGACGCGCCTGGCTGCCGCAACTCCGCGGTCAACACCGCCGCCACAGCGCCCGGCGACAAGTCCGACATGCTGGTTCCCGCCAGCCATGCCGGCAGCTGGACGCGGCAGGTCGATGTCTACGTTCCGGCGCAATACAAGGCCGGCGGCGAGGCACCGTTCATCGTGTTCGGCGACGGCGGCCCGGCCGGCTTCTTCAACGAGCGCCTGTTCTTCACCGTGCTGGACAACATGATCGCCGCCGGCCGGCTGCCGCCCATGGTGGCGATCGGCATCGGCGCCGGCGGCCAGGACGCGCAGGGCAGCGAGCGGGGGCGGGAATACGACACCGTGTCCGGCACCTATGCCGAGTGGGTCGAACGCGAGGTGCTGCCGCTGGTCGAGCGCACGGCCTCCGTGCGGCTGACGAAGGATCCGGACGGGCGCGCCACCATGGGGTTCAGCTCCAGCGGGTCCGCCGCCTTCATCATGGCCTGGTTCCATCCCGAGCTGTACCACCGGGTTCTCACCTATTCGCCGACCATGGTGAACCAGCAATGGCCGCACGACCCGGCGCTGCCCGGTGGCGCCTGGGAGTTCCACGACCGCTGGACCGGCCCCACGCCGCCCAGCCTGATCGTGTCCGGCACCGCGGTCACGCCGTCCGACCTGCCGGACGGGGCACCGCTGATCCCGAACAGCCCGGCCAAGCCGATCCGCTACTGGTTCGAGACCGGCGACCGCGACCTGTTCTATCCCGCTCCCAGCATTCCGGACGGCATGCACGACTGGACGCTGGCCAACGAGCGCATGGCGTCGGTGCTGGCGGGCAAGGGCTACCGGTACCAGTTCGTGTTCTCGCGCAACGCCGGCCACGTCGACCCGGCCACCGAGGCGCAAACCCTGCCCGAAGCCCTGCAATGGGTGTGGAAAGGCTATGCGGCCGGCGGCCGGCCCGCGCCCTGAAGCGGGCCGGCCGAGGCCCGGCGTCAGGCCACCCGGTGGCCGGCGACCCAGACCTCCAGAAGCTGCATCGCCGGGTCAAGCACCACGAGGTCGGCGCGCAGTCCGGGGGTCAGGCGACCGCGGTCGTTGAGGCCGAGATATGCGCAGGCGTTGGTCGACGTCAGCCGCGCCGCCTGTGGCAGGAGGCTGCCGGCGTCGAGCGCGTGGCGCAGTGCCGCGTCCATCGTCAGCACGCTGCCGGCCAGGGTTCCATCGGACAGGCGGGCCACGCCCTCCCGGATGGAAACCGGCTGGCCGCCCAGCTCGCTCGGTCCGTCGCCGAGGCCGGTAGCGCGCATGGCGTCCGTGACCAGCAGGAGCCGGTCGCCGAGCGCGTTCCGGGCCAGAACGAACGACCCGGGATGCACGTGGTGGGTGTCGAGGATGAGCTCGGCAAAAGCGAGCCGGTCGTTCAAAACCGCGCCCGCCAGTCCCGGCGCCCGTCCGGCGATCCCGTCCATGGCGTTGAACAGGTGGGTGGCGCCGGCCACGCCGCCGGCCGAAGTGATGCGCGTCAGGGCACGCGCGGCGACCTCGAACCCGGCGTTGCTATGGCCGAGGCTGATGCGCACCCCGGCGCGCACGAAGGCGTCGACCGCCGCGTCGGCGCCCTCGATCTCCGGTGCCAGCGTGGCCACGCGCACCACGTCCGGCGCCAATGCCTGTTCCAGCAGCGCCGTTGTCGGCGGGATCGCGAAGGGCGGCTGCGCGCCGAGGCGCCCGGGGCTGAGGAAGGGGCCTTCCAAATGCGCGCCCGCGACCTGCGGCCCGTCCGGCAAGGCCGCCCGCCGCACCTCCGCCACCGCGCGCAGCATGTTCATCACCTCCTGCCACGGCCGGGTGATGGTGGTGGGCAGCAGGGTGGTGGTGCCGTGCCCGAGGTGGAACCGGGCCAGGATCTCGATCCCGCCCGGCCCGTCGATCACGTCGCCGCCACCGCCGCCATGCACATGCACGTCGACGAAGCCCGGCAGCACGAAGCGATCCGGCACCGCCGTGGTCGCGGCGATCTCCCCGATGGTGCTGCCAAACCCGATCGTGCCGGGCAGCACGCGGTCCGGGAGCACCAGGTGACCGGCGAGCCGGGTCATGCGGCCGGGGTGGTCGCGCCGACGTGACACGGCCACGCCGCCGCCACCCGGGCATGAGGTGCGCTAGGCAACGATGCCGCCTCGGGTTTAATGGGCGTCGTCACGTTCGCATCGCGCTGCCGGCAGCGGGAGCCGCACCGGGATTCGGTCGGACGACGCGGCGTGGGCTGGAACCAGGAACCGTGCATGGAGATCAGGCCGCTTATCGGGTTGCTCGGCGTGGTCATCGCCGCCTTGACAGCCGAGTTCAACGACGGCGTGTCGGGAGCGGCACTGCCGGACATACGCGGCGGGCTGGGGATCGACCTGGACCAGGGCACCTGGCTCACCAGCCTGTATGCCACCGGCCAGGTGATCGGCATGTCGTTGTCGCCCTGGTGGGCGGTGACGCTCACGGTGCGGCGCTGGGTGCTGTTCGCCATCACCTTGTGCTGCGTGTCCACGATCTTCATCCCGTTCACCACCAACCTGTCCCTGCTCTACGCGCAGCGCTTCGCGCAGGGCTTCTCCGGCGGCCTCATCATTCCGTGCCTGCTGATCGTGGGGCTGCGCGTGCTGGCGCCGCCGATCCGGCTCTACGGCCTGGCGCTGTATGCCCTGACCGCCACCTTCGGACCCAACATGTCGACCACGCTGGCGGCGCTGTGGACCGACGTGGTGGCCTGGCAGTTCGTGTTCTTCGAGGCGCTGCCGCTGTGCGCCCTGGCCGGGGTGCTGGTGTGGTACGGCGTGGACCAGGACGCGCCGAAATACGAGCGGCTGCCGGTGTTCGACTGGTCCGGCGCGCTGCTCGGCGCGATCGGCTTCAGCGCGCTGATCACCATGCTGGAACAGGGCGACCGCTACGACTGGTTCAACTCGAAGACCATCTGCGTGCTGGCGCTGGTCAGCGTGGTGGTGCTGCCGTTGTTCGTGCTCAACGAGTTCCGGGTAGCGTCGCCGTTGTTCGGCTTCCGGCTGCTCAAGCGGCGCAACCTCGCCTATGGCCTGACCGCCTTGTTCACCTTTCTGCTGATCGGCCAGTCGGCGTCCACCGTTCCCAACGCCTTTCTCACCGACGTGCAGGGGTTCCGCCCGATCCAGGCCTATGCCGTCACGCTGGTGATCGCGGCGTCGCAGCTGGTGTTCCTGCCGCTGGTGGCCGTGCTGCTCAACTTCAAGAACGTCGACTCGCGCGTGGTCAGCTTTGTCGGCATGGCCTGCGTGCTCACCGCCTGCATCGGCAACGTGTTCCTGACCAGCGTGATACAGGGCGGCGGGTTCCTGATCTGGCAGGGGCTGCAGGCGGTGGGCGAGCCGCTGATCGTGCTGCCGCTGCTGATGATGTCCACCAACGCGATCAGGAAGCCCGAGGAAGGGCCGCTGGGCTCGGCGCTGATCAACACCTGCCGCGGCCTGGCCGAGCCGGTGGCGACCTGGCTGCTGGCGCTGATCATGCGCTGGCGCGGCACGCTGCACACCAGCCGCATTCTCGACCAGTCCGGACAGGGCGGCTTCCGCGTGGTGGCAGGGCCGGCCCTGATCCCGAACAACCCGCCGCCGCTGCTGCCCAACACCCTGCCCCGCTTCCCGGGCAGCCTGGACGCGTTCATGGCGGAGGTGCGGATCCAGTCCACCGTGCTGACGCTGAGCGACACCTTCGTGGTGTTCGGGGTGCTGGTGGTCTTTCTCATGATCGTTCTGGTCCTGTTGCCGGAACGCACCTATCCGCCGCGCATCGCGTTGGCCAAGAAGTAGGAGCAGACGGTGGCCGACGAGAAGGACGAGCAGGGCCCCAAGAAGGACGAGCAGGCTCCCAAGAAGGATGGGCAGGACGCCAAGAAGGATGACAAGGATCAGCAGCAGAAGGGGGACAAGAACGGCAAGGACGACGCGCCGGACAAGAAGCGCAAGCCGCTCTGGCCGTGGCTGGTGGCGGGCGTGCTGGTGGTGGGCTTCGTCGTCGCCGTGCTGGTGATCATCTATGCGCCCTCGGACTCGGTGTGGACCGACGACGCCTATGTCACCGCGCACTACGCGACGGTGGCGCCGCGCATCTCCGGCCAGGTGTCGAGCGTGGACGTGGACGACAACCAGACGGTGCGGGCGGGACAGGTGCTGAGCACGCTGGACGACCGCGACTACCGCACCACGCTGGCCACCGACGAGGCGATGCTGGCACGCGACGAGGCGCAGGCCGACGACATCAAGGCGCAGATCGACCGCCTGCCGTCGCAGATCGCCCAGTCGCAGTCGAGCGTCGCGTCGTCGAGCGCGCAGCTCACGTTCGCGCAGCAGAACGCTGCCCGCTACCGCAACCTTGCTTCCACCGGCGCCGGCTCGTTCCAGGAGCGCCAGCAGGCCGACATGTCGCTGCGGCAGGCGCAGGCCTCGCTGGACGGCTCGCAGGCGCAGCTCAGCACCACCCGGCACCAGCTGCCGATCCTGCAGGCGCAGTACCAGGCGGCGCTGGGCACCATACGCTCAGACCGCGCGCAGGTGGAGCAGGCGCGATTGAACCTGTCGTACACGCGCATCCTGGCCCCGCTGGACGGCACCGTGGCGCAGCGGGAGGTGCAGGTCGGCAACTTCGTGGGGCCGGGGGCGGCGCTGATGGCGCTGGTGCCGCTGAACCAGGTGTACATCGTCGCCAACTACCGCGAGGTGTCGCTGGCGCACGTGCTGCCGGGCCAGCACGCACGCATCCACGTCGACGCCTACAACCTCGACCTCGACGGCGTGGTGGACAGCGTGCCGCCGGCCGCCGGCACCGCCTTCTCGCCGATCCAGCCCAACAACGCCACCGGCAACTTCACCAAGATCGTGCAGCGCCTGCCGGTCAAGATCCTGGTGTCGCCGGGCCAGAACGAGGCCAAGCTGCTCCGGATCGGCTTTTCGGTGGAGATCACCATCCATACCGGGCAGGCTGACGTGAAGGGGGAGCAGAACGCGACGCCGCAGCGCCTGACCGCGCGCTGACCATGAGGACGTTCCCGACAGTCCTGGCCGCCTGCGCAGTGGCAGCCCTCGCCGGATGCACCGTCGGGCCGGATTTCCATCGGCCCGAAGGCTATTCCCCGAAGCGATGGTGGCGGCCGGCGCCGGACGTGGTCGGCAGCCAGCCCACCTTCGGCGGCACGGTGGACGCCGCCTGGTGGACCCGGTTCGGCGACCCGGAGCTGAGCTCCCTGGTGGAGCGGCTGGCGCGGCAGAACCTCGACCTGCAGGCGGCCGCGGAACGCGTCGCCCAGGGACGGGCGCAGCGACGCATCGCCGCCTCGCAAGGGTTGCCGACGCTGGACGCGAACAGCCTGTACAACCGGGTGCGCGCGGCGCCGCCCGTGCTGGAAGCGCTGGTGGTGCCGGCGCCGGGCGCGCCGACGCAGTTCGACCTCTACCAGAACGACCTGTCGTCGGCCTGGGAGCTCGACCTGTTCGGCCGGGTGCGGCGCGCGGTGGAAGCGCGGCGGGCCGACACGCAAGCGTCGATCGAGGCGCGCCACGCCGTCGCCCTGAGCGCGATCTCGGACCTGGCGCAGGACTACATGCAGCTGCGCGGCACGCAGGCGACCGAGGTGATCACACGGGCGAGCCTCGCCGATGCGGACCGCAACATCGCCCTGGTGCGCGACCAGTTCCGCAACGGCATTGCCACCACACTCGACATCGCCAATGCGGAAGCGCAGCGCGCTTCCATCGCCGCCAACCTGCCGACGCTGCGCGCGACCGCCGAAAGCCTGGTCAACGCCATCGGCTACCTGCTGGGCGAGCCGCCGCGCGCCCTGGAGGGCGAACTCGGGCCGGCGGCGCAGCCGCTGGTGCCGCCGGTGGTGCCGATCGGGCTGCCGGCGGAGCTGGCGCGC
>CAXTCK010000171.1:0-7554 GCA_964242425.1 uncultured Acetobacteraceae bacterium
ACCGAGGCCGTGCTGGGGGTGCTGTCGCTGATCGTCTGGGCGCTGATCCTGGTGGTGGCGATCAAGTACTGCCTGTTCGTGATGCGTGCGGACAACCGCGGCGAAGGCGGCATCCTGGCGCTGACAGCACTCGTGACCGGCACGGTGCCGGAGGACGAGGAGGATACGGCGACCCGTCCGAACCGGAGCGGGCGCGTCACCGCCCTGCTGCTGACGCTGGGGCTGTTCGGCGGCGCCCTGCTCTACGGCGACGGCATCCTCACCCCGGCGATCTCGGTGCTCAGCGCGATCGAGGGGGTCAAGGTGGCGACCCCGGCGCTGGGCCACTGGGTGCTGCCGACGGCCGCGGTCGTGCTGCTCGGCCTGTTCGCGCTGCAGCCGGTCGGCACCGCGCGGATCGGCACCCTGTTCGGGCCGGTCATGCTGTGCTGGTTCGCCACCATCGGCATCCTCGGCGCGATCGCGACCCTGCGCCATCCCGAGGTGCTGTGGGCGATCGACCCGCGGCACGGCATCCGCTACCTCGCCGGCGGCCATTGGAAAAGCCTCGCGGTGCTGGGCGGCGTGTTCCTGGCGCTGACCGGGGCGGAAGCGCTGTATGCCGACATGGGGCATATCGGGCGGCTGCCGGTCCGGTTGTCATGGTATGCGGTGGTGCTGCCAGCGCTGCTGTGCTGCTACGCCGGGCAGTCGGCAAGCCTGATCGGGCTGGCCAAGCTGCCGGACAACCCGTTCTACGGCATCATCCCGCACGCGATGTTCCCCGTCGCGATCTGGCCGGTGGTGATCCTCGCCACGGCCGCCACGGTGATCGCCAGCCAGGCGATCATCACCGGGGTGTTCTCCATGACCCGCCAGGCGATCCAGCTCGGCTGGTTCCCCGGCCTCAACATCAGGCAGACCTCGGACAAGGAGTACGGCCAGATCTACGTGCCGGTGGTGAACTGGGTGATGATGCTGTCCACCCTGGCGCTGACGATCGGGTTCGGCTCCTCGGCGCGCCTGGCCGGGGCGTATGGCATGGCGGTGTCGACCACCATGCTGCTCACCACCGCCCTGCTCTACTCCTACCTGCGCCACGTCGCGCGGTGGAGCGTGGCGGCGGCACTTCCGCCGGCGGCCGCGTTTCTCGTCATCGACCTCGCCTTCTTCTCGGCCAACCTGCTCAAGATCGCCGAAGGCGGCTTCGTGCCCCTGCTCGCCGGGGCCCTGATGTTCGCCATCATGAGCACCTGGCGGCAGGGCGTCGCAGCCCTTCGCGCGTCGGGGGCGGAGCGCGTGGTGGCCCCGGACCGCTTCCTGAAGCGGCTCGCCGAGGGCCACGTGCCGCGCGTGCCCGGCACGGCGGTGTTCCTGACCGCGCTGCGCGAGCCGATCCCGCCCAACATGGTGGCGCACATCGACCAGTTCGGCGCACTGCAGGAGCACGTGGTGACGCTCACGGTGGCGTTCGAGCCGGTGCCGCGCGTGCCGCCGGCGGAGCGGATCACGCTGCAGCGCTACGGCGGCGGGGTGTGGCACGTGATCGCCCGATTCGGCTTCGTGGAGATCCCGCTGCTGCAGACGACGCTGGGGGAAGCGACGCACCAGGGCTGTCCCGTGGTGCCGCAGGAGGCGGTGTTCATCGGCGGCCGCGACGAGGTGGTGCGTCGCACCAACGGAGCCCACCAGGGCCTCGCACGGCCGCGCCTGGCGGGGTGGCGCCGGCGGTTGTTCGGGGTCATGTATCGGAACGCGGTGCATCTGGTGGACCGCTTCGACCTCCCGGCTGATCGCTATGTGCAGATCGGCCGACAGGTCGGGCTTTGATCGCGCGACCCTGGCGGGCTGACGCGGGTCGCATGCTGGGGTAGTTTGTCTGCCAGACGATCGTCGGCAGACGAGAAAGGAACATCATGGCCTACAAGGTGAACTACAACTTCCAGAAGGCTGAGCGCGACCGGGCCAAGGCGGCGAAGAAGGAAGCCAAGCTGCGCGAGAAGCAGGCCGCCCGCGTCGGCGGCACGGACTCGACCGAGCCGTCGGACGAGACGGCGGAGGATGCGGAGCCCGACGCACCGGAGGCGGCTGCCCATCCGAGCTAGCCGGGCCTCCAGCCAGGGTCGTGCCCCGGGGCGGCCGTATGCGGCGTGGCCGGCGGCACCCCTGCCCCGGCCGGATCAGCGACCGGAGGAGAACGGGTTCTTCGTTCCGCGCAGCAGCAGCCGAATTGGCGTCCCGGGCATGTCGAAGGTTTCCCGCAGCCCGTTGACCAGATAGCGCGCGTAGTCCTCCGGCAGCATCTCGGCCCGCGTGCCGAACAGGATAAAGGTCGGCGGACGCGCCTTGGCCTGGGTCATGTAGCGCAGCTTCAGGCGGCGGCCCTCGACAAGCGGCGGCGCGTGCCGCTCCAGCGCCCCTTCGAACCAGCGGTTGAGCGCGCCGGTCGGAACCCGCTTGTTCCATACCTCGTGCGCGGTGCGCACCACCGGCAGCAGCTTCCCGATCCCGGCACCGGTCAGCGCCGAGAACGACACCACCGGGATGCCGCGCATCTGCGACAACGAGAACTCGATACGGTCGGAGATCGCCTTGCGCGTGGCGACCCGGTCCTCCACGGCGTCCCACTTGTTCAGGGCCAGCACACAGCCACGGCCTTCGCGCTCGATCAGGCGGGCGATCTGCAGGTCCTGGTCGTGCACACCGAGCGTGGCGTCGATCGCCAGCACCACGACCTCGGCCATCTTCAGCGCTTCCAGCGACGCCGACACCGACATCTTCTCGAGCTCCGCCTCGATGCGCGCCTTGCGTCGGAGGCCGGCGGTGTCGACCAGCTCGATCGGGCCGTGGGCGTCGGACAGCTGCACCGACACCGCGTCCCGGGTGAGGCCCGGCTCCGGGCCGGTGATCATCCGCTCCTGGCCGAGCAGGCGGTTCAGCAGCGTGGACTTGCCGGCGTTGGGGCGGCCGACGATCGCCAGCCGGAGCGGGCCCGGCGGACGCGGCGGCAGGACGATCTCGTCGTTCTCGCCGATGTCCTCGAAGGCGGGCTCGTCCGCTTCCGCCACGGGTGCCGCGTCCGACGACGCGTCCAATGACGGCAGGCGCTCCGCGATCTCGCCCATCAGGTCCGCCAGGCCCTCGCCGTGCTCGGCGGACACCGCGAGCGGGCTGCCGAGGCCGAGGCTGTAGGCTTCCAGAGCCGCCGCGGTGCCGGCGCGGCCTTCGGCCTTGTTGGCGACCAGCAGCACCGGCCGGCCTTGTCGCCTGAGCCAGGCGGCGAAGTGGCCGTCCGCCGGGGTGATGCCGGCGCGGGCGTCGATGCAGAACAGCACCAGGTCGGCTTCCGCCACCGCGTGCTCGGACGACGCGCGCATGCGGCCGTACAGGCTGTCGGGCGCGGCTTCCTCCAGCCCGGCGGTGTCGATCAGGCGCACACGCCTGCCGCGCAGCACGGCTTCCGCGTCCTTGCGGTCGCGGGTCACGCCGGGGGTGTCGGAAACGATGGCGCTGCGCCGCCCGGACAGGCGGTTGAACAGGGTCGACTTGCCGACGTTCGGACGCCCGGCGATCACGACCACCGGCAGGAGGTTGAACGGCGTGGTGTCGGAAACGGGTGTCGCCGACCGGCTGCCGCGCCTCATCGGGAGCGATCCATGGAACGCCTAGCCATAGGCGGACAGCATGCCGTCCTCGCTGATCGCCAGCATGTGGCCGCCGGCGGCGATCGGCGTCATGGCGACCAGGCTGGACACCTTGGTGGTGTTGCCGAGCTTGCCGGTCAGGGCGTCCACGGTGATCATGCCCTGCTTGGGAAAGTCGCTGACGCAGAGCAGCTGGCCGTTCGCAAGCAGCGGGCCGCTCCAGCCGATCGGGCCCTTGCCGGGCTTGGGGCGTCGGAACCGGGGCAGCGTGGTGACCCAGCGCACGTGGCCGTTGGTCTTGTCCAGGCAGGCGAGCTGCTGGTCCTGGCTGAGCAGGAACAGCCATTCATCCACCACCACCAGCCCGTCCTTGCCGGCGACGGTGCGCTCCCACAGCCTGCGGCCGGAACGGAGGTCGATCGCGGTCAGCACCTGGCCGACGCTGATCACGTAGGCGGTGCCGTTCGAGATCACCGGCAGGCCGTGCACGGAGGAGAAGTCGAGAATGGAGTTGCGGCCGCCGGTGGAGCCCAGCGTGTCGCTCCACAGCAGCTCGCCGGTCTCGGCGCGTATGGCGGCGACATCGCCGGAACCGAAGCCGGCCAGCACCGTGCCGCCTGCGACGGCCGGGGCCGGCTGGCCGAACACGATGGTTTCGGAGGCGGTGGCCTGGTACATCCAGAACTGCTTGCCGGTGGCGGCGTCCAGCGCGAACAGCTTCTCGTCGATGGTGCCGAAGAACATGCGGCCTTCCACCACGGTGGGCGCCGAGCGGCCGGGGGTGCCGACGCCGGTGCGCCAGCGGATGGTGCCGTTAGCCGCGTCGAGCGCCAGGGATTCGGCCACGCCGTCCACCACGAACACGGTGCCGTCGGCGTAGGTCAGGCCGCCGCCGATGTTGGAGGAGCGGCTCTTCTTCGGCTTGGTGTCGGTGCGCCAAAGCCGGGCGCCACTCGACAGGTCGAAGGCGCCGACCACGCCGTTCGCGTCCATGGCGTAGATCCGACCGTTTGCGACCACCGGCTCGGCGGCCAGCACGCCGCGGTCGCCGGCACCGGTGCCGAGGCGCGTGCTCCAGATGCGGCGCGTGCCACCGATGCGGGCGTTGACGGACTCGTGGCTCGGCACCCGCCCCGGCTGCTGCCAGTCGGTGTCGACCACCGCTTCGGGCAGGGAGATCGGGGTGGTGTCGGTCTCGTCCACGGTAAGGCCGGCGCCGACGCTGAGCACGTCCTCGCGGCGGCCGGCCAGCACGGGCTTCTTGTCGTCCTCGAAGATGCCGCAGCCGGCGAGCGGCAGCGACAAGGCACCGAGGCCCCCGAGGAGCACCGCGCGACGGTTGAGCCGCACCGGTGCGCGGTCCCGAACGGAACCGGGGTCGAGGTCGTCGTGCTGGTGCATCATCCGCCGGTCTTCGCCGTGTCGAGGGTGTCGAGGAGGCCGCTGGCGCGGGCACGCTCGGATTCGGAGGCAGCACCATCCTCCGAAAGCCTGGTGAGCTTGCGCTTCGCGTCGGCGACGTGGCCGAGGCGCAGGTCGATCAGCGCGTCGGCTTCCAGCGCCAGCAGGTGCCAGGGGCTCGCGGGCACGAGGATGTCGCGCAGGCGGGCCTTGAGCAGGCCGGGATCGGCATCGTCGACCTGGTGCTGCACCCAGCACAGGGTGGCCAGGCCGCGCAGGTCTGGGTCGGCGCCGCGGTCCTGGGCGATGCGGTTCCACAGGTCGAGCGCCGCGTTGTGGTCGTTCTTCCAGTCCAGCGCCGCCATGCGCAGGCGCGACAGGGTGGCGAAGCCTTGCGGGGCCTTGGCGGCGACGGCGGCGAACTCGCCGACGGCCCGTACCTGCTCGGGCGTCGGTGGGGCGTCGGGGCCGGCGGCGGCAAGCGGCGCAGTGTCGGCGTCCTTCTGTGCCGCGAAATAAGCCTGCGCCACGGAAGCGGCCCGCTGCTGCTGGCGGTAGTGCAGATACTGCCACAGGCCGATCGCAAGCCCGACCGCGACCAGCACCGCGAGGCCCATGACCGCCAGGCGACGGGTCCGGGCGCGTGTGCGCTCGCCGCGAAGATCCGCGTCGATCTCGCTGAAGATGTCGTCGACCACGTGCAGTCCGAGCTCCCTGGGCACGTTCCGCAAAGGGGGGCGCGCCGGCGGCCGGACCATAGCGGCGGCGCTTGCCGCGGGCAAACCCATAGCGGCAGGGGATCGCGGCCCGAACCGTTCAGGATCTGTTCATCATCCCCGTGCAGGATGGCGCCATGAACAGGCAACACGCCCTTCTGCTGATCCCGCTGTTCTCCGCCTTCGTGCTGACGTGGCTCGGCGGCTGCGTGCCCGCGACCGTGATCCCCCTCACCGCGGGGGTGGGGGCGGACATCGCCATCTTCCACCGGTCGATACCGGACATGGTGTATTCCGCCGTCACCGGGCGTGACTGCTCGGTGGTACGGCTCGACGAGGGGCAGAGCTATTGCCGGCCGGTCGACCCGCCGGTGCCGCCGCAGCCCTACTGCACGCGCAGCCTCGCCGGCGTGGATTGCTGGGCGCATCCGGACCAGATCCCTGGCCTGCCGATGCAGGTGGCGCAGGGGCCGCACGACCTTTCCCCGGAACAGGACCGGGCGCGGCTGGCACGCTGGCCGACCAGCCTGCAGTAGGGCGCGGGAAACCGTTCGGAGGTGGGGGCGGTCAGTGCGACGACCTGGACGGCTGCAGCTTCGGCGCGCCGGCACGGAGCGCGCCCGTCAGGGCGGAGAAGTTGGCGGCGATCCGCTTCTGCACCCCGCCGCTGACGCCCTGGATGGCGTCGATCCGCACGCGCGCGTCGTTGCTGATCGCGGTCTGCTCGGTTGTTGCCGCCTTGGACACACAGCCGTTGTAGCTCCGTGCGGCGCGCTCGTAGGCGGTGACGCGATCGACGCTGGCGTTGTAGCGGTCCACCGTCGTGGTATCGACCGACGGCGCCGCGGGTTCGCGTCCGCATTGCGTGGCGCTCCACCCGGCTCCCGGGCCCGGGGCGGCGAGTGCCGGCGCCGTTGCGCCGCAGGCCACCAGGCCGCACATCATCGCCGGCAGCACGATCCGAATCCTGCCCATCCGTGGTCCCCATCCTCGACGCCGTGCCGGTATCCCGGCAGCACCCGGCATCGTCAAGCGGCGCGGCCGGGCGCCTGTCCAGGAGCACCGCCTTGGCCGATGCCATCCCGAACGATCCCGCCGCGAAGGTGCGGCTGGGCACGCTGACGAGCGCGGAAGCCGCTGACCGGCTCGGCGGCGGCGCCACCGTGCTGCTGCCGCTCGGCAGCCTGGAGGACCAGGGACCGCACGCGCCCATGGGCGACTACCTGCTGGCCGAACGGGTGGCGGAGCTGATCGCCAGGGCAGCGATCAGGGCCGGGCACGACGCGCTGGTCGCCCCGGTGCTGCCATTTGGCGGCCGCGACTTCTTCGGCAGCCGCATCGGCGGCATCGCGCTGGAACAGACCACCCTGCGCCTGGTGCTGCGTGACATGCTGCACGGATTGCTGCGGCACGACGTGGTGCGGCTGCTGGTGGTCAACGGCCATGGCGGCAACGCCCAGGCGGTGCACGACGCGACGCAGGAGGTGCTGCTGTCGCGCGGGGTGCTGGTGCCGTGCCTGCATCTCTGGAAGGTGGCAGGGGCGATGCTGCCGGAGCTGCTGGGGGCCGACCGGGCGGCGCGCTCGGCCGGGCACGGCGCGGACCCGCTGGCCAGCGTGGCGATGCACCTGTTCCCGGAGCTGGTGCGGCTCGACCTGGTGCCGCCGGGGCCGGCGGCGCCGCGACGGGTGGGCGGGCTGGAGGTGGTGGGCTTCGGCACCGCACGGCTGGACGGGATCGAGATCGGGGTGCCGGTGGAGCTGGGCGACAGTGCCGTGACCGGCGATGCCCGCCTGTGCTCGGCCGCGACCGGG
>CAXTCK010000172.1:0-7510 GCA_964242425.1 uncultured Acetobacteraceae bacterium
CCCGGCCTGGCTTCCGCCACCGGCGTGGTGGCGACCCCGATGCTGGACGGCGATGCCACCACGCACCACCCGCTGCTCCGCCTGGCCCTCGCGACCACCGGCCCGAACGGCCCGGCCCGGCTGGTAGCCGACATGCCGCTGGGCTGGTCGGATGGCGACCTCGTCGATCCCCACCTCATGGGATCCAGGCTTGGCCCCGCCGGCGGCATCCAGGCCTGGCTGGTCGGCGCGAACGGCCGGCTGCTGCCCTTGTGCAGCGATTGCGGCTGGCTTGCTACCGCTTCCGACGCACATCGCCCCGGCACGCCCGCCATGGGCCGCTTCCTGAGCCGCGACGTCGTCGCCGGCATGGACCTGCTGGTGACCACCCCGTCCAGCCCGGCGGAAAGCCGCGCCCTGGCCGTGTTCCTGTGGCGGGTGATCGCGATCGCGCTGCTGCTGTGCCTTTGCTTCGCCGGCGTGCTGATCGGCGCGTCCCGCCTGATCGTGCAGCCCTTGCGCGCCGTCACCCGTTCCGTGACCGATTGGCGTCGCGTGGGCGTGTTCGCCCCCAGGCTGACCCGTTCCACCCCGATCGAGCTGCGCCAGCTGTCCCGCGCCTTCGCCGAGGCGACCCGCGCCCTCAGCGCCCATGAGGAGCGGCTGCGCGTCGCCGAAACCAACCAGGCGCTGCTGATCAAGGAGATACACCATCGTGTGAAGAACAACCTCCAGATTATCGCCTCCCTGCTGAACCTGCAGGCCAACCGGATCAGGCAGCCCGAGGCGCGCGCCGAGTTCGCCTCCGCGCGCGACCGGGTGCGCGCCCTCGCCACGCTGCACCGCCACCTGTACTCCGAGGGCGAGCTGCACACGCTGAACATGCGCTCCTTCCTGTTCGAGCTGTGCGGGCAGCTGTTCCAGGCCATCGGCGAAACGGAAGGGCGGCGCATCCGCCTCGAGATCGACGCCCCGGAAATCGTCATGTCGACCGACCAGGCGGTTCCGCTCGCCCTGGTGGTCACCGAGGCGGTCAGCAACGCCATCAAGTATGCCTTTCCCGGCGGCCGCAGCGGCATGGTGTCGGTGCGCCTGACCGAGGAGGTCGAGGGCATCGCCAAGCTGGTGATCCAGGACAACGGCATCGGCATCCCCGCCGGCCGCGCCGAAACCGAGACCGGGGTGCGCGACGGCATCGGCATCCAGCTGATACGCGGCTTCGCGCGCCAGCTCGGCGCCACCCTGGACGTGCTGGAAGGCGAGACCGACGCCGACGGGCAAAGCGACGGCACGCGCTACACCCTGCTGGTGCCGCTGAACCCGAAGGTCGAAACCTATGACGAGGCCCAGGATGCCGCCCGGGAAGAACCGGCGCACGCCTGATGACCCCGCCCCGGGCATCGCCCTGTGCATCGCCCTGGGCATGACGTTTCGTCAAGGTTGATCCCCCGGCCCTGTGCAGGACGGTCCCGCGTGGCTAAATCGGAGCGATGACCGCAGACAAAGTTCTTGTCCGAGCCTGGTCGCGCGCCCAGTCCCGTATCGGGCGGCGCCAGGCCAGGCCGGTGATCCTGCTCGGCCTGCTCGGCACCGCGCTCGCCGTCGGCCAGGGCTGGTGCATCGCCGTGGTGCTGGCCCACGCGCTGACCCACGCGCTGGCCTGGGGTGCCGCCGCCCGGACGGCGCATCCCGCCCCCGGGGTGTTCACGCCGCGTTCGAGGTGGATGCCGCTGGCCCTGTTCGCGCTTCTCGCCGCGTTCCGCGCCATCCTGCAGGTGCGACAGGACACCCTGGCCGCCGTGACCGCGGCCGCGTCCCGTCGCCGCCTGCGCGACGGCGCGCTCGCCTCCATCCTGACCCGCGGCCCGACCCTGCTTCGCTCGCAGGCCGGCGGCGCCCTGACCGCGCTCGTGGTCGACCGCATCGAGGCGCTGGACGGCTTCTTCGGCCGCTGGATCCCCGCCGCCAGCCTGGCGGTGGCGTCGCCCGCCCTCGTGCTCGCGGTGGTGTGCCTCGTCCAGCCGCGCGCCGCCCTCGTGCTCCT
The DNA here is from genome assembly GCA_964242425.1 of uncultured Acetobacteraceae bacterium. Taxonomy (GTDB): domain Bacteria; phylum Pseudomonadota; class Alphaproteobacteria; order Acetobacterales; family Acetobacteraceae; genus Lichenicola. The sequence continues at coordinate 2,024 of CAXTCK010000172.1, forward strand.
GCTCTGCGGGCTCGCCGTTCCCGTGTCGCAGGCGCTGTTCGGCATCGGCGCCGCCCTGGCCGCCCGGCAGCAGTTCACCGCCATGGCCCGCCTGCAGGCGCGTTTCCTGGACCGCGTGCGCGGCATCGCCACCATCGTCCTGGCCGGTCGCGCCGAGGACGAGACGCGCCGTCTCGGCGTGGCCGCCGACGAGCTGAGGCGCCGCACCATGCGCGTGCTCCGCGTGGCCTTCCTGTCGTCCGCCGCCCTCGACTGCGCCTTCGCCGTGGCGCTGGTGCTGATCGCGCTGCTGGACGGCCACACCCTGCTGCACAAGGGAACGCTCGCATCCGCCACCGGCTCGCCGCTGCTGCCGCGCTCGCTGTTCGCGCTGATCCTGGTGCCGGAGTTCTTCGCCCCCCTGCGCAGCTTCGCGCTCGCCTACCAGGACCGCATGCAGGCGGCCGGCGCCGCCGTGGCGCTCGACGCCCTGGCCCAGGCTCCCACGCCGTCCCCACCGCCCGAACCCCGCCCCGCCGCGATACGCACCGTGGCCGCGCACGGGGTCACGGTCGCCTTCGAGCAGGTCGGCTTCACCTGGGACGCGTCCCGCGGCCCCGTGCTGGCCGATGTCAGCTTCCGCATTCCCGCTCGCGAGACCGTGGTGCTGGTGGGCCCTTCCGGCAGCGGAAAGTCCACCCTGATCGAGATGCTGCTCGGCTTCGCGGCACCCGACACCGGCCGCATCACCCTGAACGGCGCCGACCTTTCCACCGTGGTCCCGGACGCCCTGTCGCAGATGACCGGATGGATCGGCCAGCGTCCGCTGCTGTTCGCCGGCAGCATACGCGAGAACGTGCTGTTCGCACGCCCCGACGCGTCCGAGGCCGACCTGTCCGCCGCCCTGCGCGCCGCCGCCGTCGACGGCTTCGCGGCCGAACTTCCCGATGGCCTCGACACCCGCATCGGCGAGGGTGGCTACGGCCTGTCCGGCGGCCAGGCGCAGCGGGTCGCCATCGCCCGCGCCTTTCTGCGCAACGCCCCGCTGTTGCTGCTGGACGAGCCCACCGCCCACCTCGATCCCGTCACCGAGCGCGAGATCCTGGACAGCCTGAAGCGCCTGTCCATCGGCCGCACCGTGCTGCTCGCCAGCCATTCCTCGGCAGCGCACGCCTTTCCCGGCCGGCGCATCCACCTGTCCCGCGGCCACGTCGTGCAGCCGGATGGAATTGTTCCGGCATGACCGTCCGGCTTCCCCCTGGGTCCCGCCCCGTGCTGACCATCCTGTCCCTGTGGCGCCGCCGCCTGCCTGGCCTCGCCTTCGGCGTGCTGGTCTCGATCGCTTCCCTGCTCGCCGGCCTCGCCCTCCTGGCCTTGTCCGGCCTGCGCCTCGCCGGCACCGGCGCCGGCCTGGTGCTGGCGTCCGCGCTGCTCCTGCGCCTGCTCGGCGTCGGGCGCGTGCTGCTGCGCTACGGCGAGCGCCTCGCCACCCACGACGCCATGTTCCGGGCTCTTTCCGACCTGCGCGTCTGGTTCTTCCGGCGCCTCGCCCGCACCGCCGCCGGCGGCATCGGCTTTCGTCGCTCCGGCGACCTCCTGTCCCGCCTGGTCGGCGACGTCGAGGCGCTGGACGGCCTTTACCTTCGCGTCATCGTCCCCCTGGCCGGCGCCGTTCTCGCCTTTCCGCTGCTGTTCCTGCTGGCGCTGCGCCAGGGCCTCCCCCTCGCCATCGTGGTGGCCGCCTTGTTCGCCGCATCCGTGTTCGTGCTCCCGGTGCTCGCCGCCCGCATGGTGCGCGGCGACGCCGCCTTGCTGTCCGAGCGTGCCTCCGACCTGCGCGTGTCCGTGCTGGACCTGGTCGGCGGCCTGCGCGAGATACGCGCCTTCAATGCCGAGCAGCGCATGCTGGCCGGGGTGCGCTCGGCCGAGCAGGCGCTGCTGTCGCTGCAGCGGGTGCTGGCCCGCAACGCCTCGGTCGCCGGCGCGGCCACCTTTCTGTGCCAGCAGGCGACCGTGCTGGCGGTTCTCGCCGCCCTCGCGGGCCTTGCCTTCCAGCGCATCCAGCCCGTGGGCGGCGCCCTGCTCCTGTTCGCCCTGCTGGCCGCCTTCGAGCTCGCCAGCGGCCTCGCCCGCGCCGGCGTGCTGGCAGGCCACATGCGCCACGCCGCCGCCCGCGTGGTGCAGGCCGGCGAGCTTCCGCCCACCCGCCCCGCCGCCACCCGGCACGCCGCCGCCCCGCACGCCGCCGCCCTGCCACAGGGCCACGCCCTCCGCCTGCGCGACGTGACCTTCCGCTGGCAGCCCGACCGCCCCGACGTGTTCGAGCACCTGTCCCTCGACATCCCGCAGGGCGCCCGCGTCGCCATCCTCGGACCCTCCGGCTCCGGCAAGTCCAGCCTGGCCGCCCTGCTGCTTCGCGTCGCGGAGCCGCAGCACGGCCACATCACCCTGGGCGGCGCCGCCCTTTCCGCCATGGACGAGTCGGTGCTCCGTTCCCGCATCGCCTGGCTCAGCCAGTCCACCCACCTGTTCGCCGACACGGTGCGGGCCAACCTCCTGCTCGGCCGCCCCGACGCCACCGACGCCCAGCTCTGGTCCGCCCTCGAACAGGCCGGCATCGCCGACACCGTTCGCGCCCTCCCGGGCTCCCTCGACAACTGGCTCGGCGAAGGCGGCACCGGCCTGTCCGGCGGCCAGGCGCGCCGCGTCGCCCTGGCCCGCACCCTCCTATCCCCGGCGCCGATCCTGATCCTGGACGAGCCCGCCACCGGCCTCGACGCCGAAGCCGAGCAGAACTTCCTCCTCACCCTGAACGAGGCCGCGACCGGCCGCACCGTGATCCTGATCGCGCACCGCCTCACCGGCGTCGAGCGGCTCGACCGCATCTGGCGCCTGGCCGGCGGCCACGCCTCCGCCGCCGCCGCGTGATCGGTGCACGACCGCACGCATTGACGGCCGCCCCGCCTTCGCGGCACCTGTGGCGGCAACAACTCCGGGATCCCGATCCATGCGTCGCTTGTCCGCCCTTGCCGTGATGTGCCTGCTGTCGGGCTGTGCCATGCCTGGTGGAGGCGGCAGCGAGATCGGTCGCAAGTACGTCGTGTTCTTCACCAGGGGCTCCGACGAGATCGACGCGCCCGGCCGCACCGTGGTGTCGGCAGCCGCCGCCGTGGCGTCGCGCCATCCTGGCGCCGGCCTCGTGGTCGCCGGCTACGCGGCAGCCCACGGCAACCTCAGCGTGGACGAGAAGATTTCCGCCTCCCGCGCCGACGCCGTGGCCGCTGCCCTCCGCGCCGACGGCGTGTCCGCCGCCCGCATCACCGAGCACGCCCGCTCGCCCGCCAACGAGGATCCCGCCGTCGCCGCCCGTCGCGTCGAGATCGGCTTCGTCGGCCAGCCTTGATCCCCCCGGCTCCGTGCTGAGCCTCGACGGGGCAACCCCCGGGCCCGCCACCGACGCGCCCGCCGCCAATACCCCCGACGCGATCCTGTCGCGGGTGTTCGGCTTCCCCGGCTTCCGCGGCCTGCAGCGTCAGGCGGTCGACCGGGTGATGGCGGGCGGCGACGCCCTGGTGCTGATGCCGACCGGCGGCGGCAAGAGCATCTGCTACCAGCTCCCGGCCCTGTGCCGCCCCGGCACCGGCCTGGTCGTCTCGCCGCTGATCGCCCTCATGGACGACCAGGTCGCCGCCCTGCGCCAGCTCGGCGTCAACGCCGGCGCGCTGCACTCCGAGCTCGATCCGGACGACGCCAGCCGCATCAACAACGACCTCAACGCCGGCCGCCTCGACCTGCTCTACGTGTCGCCCGAGCGCCTGCTGTCCGGCTCCATGCTCGACCGCCTGTCCCGCATCGAGATCTCGATCATCGCCATCGACGAGGCGCACTGCGTGTCCGCCTGGGGCCACGAGTTCCGCCCTGAGTACCGCCTCCTGGCCCAGCTCCCGCAGCGCCTGCCCGGCGTGCCGCGCATCGCACTCACCGCCACCGCCGACCCGCGCACGCGCGCCGACATCATCGAGGCGCTGGCCATGCCCGACGCCGAGGTGCTGGTCGCGAGCTTCCACCGCCCCAACCTCCACATCGCCGCCCGCCCCAAGGGCTCCGAGCTGACCCAGCTCATGGAGCTGCTCGCCCGGCACAAGGGCGAGGCTTCCATCGTCTACTGCGGCTCCCGCAACAAGACCGAGCGCGTCGCCCGCTCGCTCCGCGAGCGCTCCTTCCCGGCCATCCCCTTCCACGCCGGCCTGTCGCCGCTGGAGAAGCGCGCCGGCCTGCTCCGCTTCCGTTCCGGCGAGCCGGTGGTGATCGTCGCCACCATCGCGTTTGGCATGGGCATCGACCGCCCCGACGTGCGCTCGGTGGTGCATCTCGACATGCCCGACAGCCCCGAGGGCTACTACCAGCAGATCGGCCGCGCCGGCCGCGACGGCGCGCGCTCCGACACGCTGCTGCTGTTCGGCGGCGAGGACATGGCCCGCGCCCGCCACTGGCTCGACCAGAGCCAGGCCCCGCCCGCCCAGAAGCGCGTCATGAGCCAGCGCCTGGAGTCCATGATCGGCCTCGCCGAAACCACCGGCTGCCGCACCCGCGCCCTGCTGAACTGCTTCGGCGAGCAGCTCGCCAGCAATTGCGGCCATTGCGACAACTGCCGCTTCCCGCTCGCCACCTTCGACGGCACCGTCGCCGCCCAGAAGGTGCTCTCCGCCATCTATCGCACCGGCCAGATGTTCGGCGCCCTGCACATCGTGTCCGTGCTGCGCGGCAAGCAGACCGAGGCCGTGCGCCGCCACCGCCATGACGAGCTCGCCTTGTACGGCATAGGCAAGGAAAAGCCCGACACCTTCTGGCGCTCCGTGATCCGCCAGCTCGTCGCCCGCGGCGCGCTGCGCATCCACGGCGAATATTCCAGCCTCGCCCTCCAGGACGAGATCGCCCGCCCCATCCTGCGCGGCGAGCAGCCCGTCCTGCTCGCCGAGGACACCCACGCCTCCCTCGCCGAAGCCGCCGCCCCCACCACCACCCGCTCCGGCGGCAACAGCGCCGCCGGCCAGCCCCGCTCCCTGGACGGCCATGCCGAGTCCCGCTTCCAGGCCCTGCGCGCCTGGCGCCTCCAGGAAGCCCGCGCCCAGGCCGTCCCCCCCTACGTCATCTTCGGCGACTCCACCCTGCGCGACATCGCCGCCGACCAGCCCGACACCTTGACCACGCTCGCCGAGATCAAGGGCGTTGGCGCCTCCAAGCTCGACCGCTACGGCGACGCCGTCCTCCAGACCCTCCGCGACGCCGGCTGAAGGAGAAGGGCAGGGGCTCTGCCCCTGAACCCCGGCAAAGGCTTGCCTTTGCAATCCAAATGCCGGCTGTCACTTCCGGTCCGTAATCCACATCGATCGCTGTCTGTCAGGAGGAGTGCACGCCAGTCGGCAGATGCGGCAACGGTCGTGCCGTGCGCTTCCGGCCGCGGTTGTCGAAAGCCTCGACCTCCGAAAAGGCGACGAGATCCAGATC
>CAXTCK010000173.1:0-7474 GCA_964242425.1 uncultured Acetobacteraceae bacterium
CATATCGTCGAGTATCTCAAGACGCCGCCAACCCGGATGCTTCTGATCCAACTTAGAGCGCCTAACAGAACCGCCTGATCTGGTTGAGGCAGACGAGCGCGCAGCCGAGGATGTTGAAGGCCAGGAAGATGTCGGCACGGCGTTCGTACCGCACGCTCAAGCGCCGGAAACGGTTCAGCCAGGCTTGCGTGCGTTCCACCACCCAGCGGTGACGTCCAAGGCGTTGGCTGTTGTCCACGCCGCGCCTGGCAATACGGGACTGGATGCCACGGACGCGGCACTCCTGGCGGCAGCGCTGGTAATCGTAGCCCTTGTCGGCATGGAGCTTGTTAGGCCGTCGTCGCGGTCGGCCGCGCTTTCCGCTCCTCACGGACGGGATGGCATCCAGCGTTGGCGCCAGCATGCGGCTGTCGTGCTGGTTGGCCGGTCCGATCAGCACGCCAAGTGGCGTGCCCCTGGCATCGACCGCAATGTGGCGTTTGCTCCCTGGCCTGCCGCGATCCGTCGGGTTTGGTCCGGTCGCGACACCCCCCTTTTTGCCTGCACAGACGCGCTGTCCAGGGCGGCGCGGCGCCAGTCGAGCTGTCCTGCCGCCTGCAGGCGTTCCAGCAGCACCTGGTGCAAGGCCGCCCAGACACCTGCCTCGTGCCAGTCACGCAGGCGTCGCCAGCAGCTCATGCCCGAGCCGCATCCCATCTCGGCTGGCAGCATCTCCCACGGCAGGCCCGACTTCAGCACGAACAGGATGCCGGTCAGAGCCGCACGGTCCGAAAGGCGCGGCCGACCACCCCTCGGTTTCGGCAGCTCAGGCGGCAAGAGCGGCGCGATCGCCGCCCACAAATCGTCCGGAACAAGAGGTCTGGCCATGCCCCCCACAACGCGCCAGAGACGGTTTCGTTAGGCGCTCTTAGCCTAGACAGTTGGCGGATCGGTGCGAAGGGTCTCACGTGCGCCACCCGCGTTGACCTGTTGCAGTGCGTCTTTTCCTCCACTCTTCCTTGCCTGACCCACTACCTGTTAGGCGTCACCAGTCGGTTTGGTTGAAGCAGTTGCGCGACCCGACCGGGAGCAGCCGAGGCCTGATTTACTGAATTAACTTAGTATCAAATCTGCCGGGATGTCAGCCGCCAGCACGGGGCATAAGTCTTCGCGTGCGCCAACTCGCCCGTGGTCCAGCCGGATCACCTGATCCATGCCGGCCAGCGCCTGGGGACGGTGCGTTATCAGGATCGTGGTGCGGCCACGCATCAGCGTCGCCAGCCCGTCCAGCACCGCCCCTTCGGATACGGCGTCCAATCCCTCGGTCGGCTCGTCGAGCAGCAGGATCGGCGCGTCCTTCAAGAAGGCGCGTGCGATCGCCAGCCGCCGCGCTTGGCCACCGGAGAAGCGGGCGCCGTTCTCGCCGACCACGGTCGCCAGCCCGTCCGGCAAGGCCGCGACATCATCTCCGAGGTGGGCGAGGCGCAGCGCCCGCAGCAGCACGGCGTCGTCGGCGCCCGGCCGGGCCAGCAGCAGGTTCTCGCGGATGCTGGTGTTGAACAGGTGCGTCTGCTGCCCAACCACGCTGCACAGCCTGCGCACCGTCTCGCCACTCAGCGCTGCGATTGGCACGCCGCCGATCGCGACCTCGCCCTCCTGGTGGTCCCAGAACCGCAGCAGCACGGCGAGCAGGCTCGACTTCCCCGAGCCGCTGGGCCCGACGATGCCGAGCCGGCCGCCCTCCGGCACGTCGAGGTCGACGCCGTCGAGCGCCCAGGGAGCACCCGGCTCGTAGCGCATCCGCAAGCCCCGCACGCGGAGGTCGTGGCGGCGTGGTGCTGCGGCCTCGTGAACGGGCTCGGCCACCGCGGGCTCGGCGTCGACCAGCGTGAAAATCCGCACCGCGGCGGCCAGCGTCTCGCCAAGCGTCTGGAACGCGGCAGGCAGCGGCGCCACTGCCTCGAAGCTGGCCAGCACGAGGAAGGCAGCCATGGCAAGCTCGGGTCCGGACAGCCGGCCGTCGCGGACCGCTGGGATCGTCACCAGCAGCGTTCCCCACAGAGCTAGGGCGGCGACCAGTCCGGAGAGCGCCGTGCCCAGGATGGTGAGCCAAGCCTGCCGGCGCTGCTCGCGCACCAGCGCGCGGCCGAGCGTGTCGATCTCCGCCTGGCGGCGCCCGATCGCGGCATCGACGACGAGCTCACCCAGGCCGCGCACGGTGTCCGACACCGCGCTGCGCAGCTCGGCGCGGATCGCCACCACACGCCGTCCCGGCCCGCGGCCGAGACCCCGCGCCGCCAGCGGCAGCGCCACACCAGCGCCGACCAGGCAGCCGGCCAGCACCAAGGCGGCGGATTCGCTGAACAGCGCCAGGAAGCCGACCAGCAGCAGCGTACTCACGAACGCGGCGATGGTGGGCGCCACCACGCGCAGATAAAGGTTGTCCAGGCTGTCGATGTCGGAGCGGATCCGGCTCATCAGGTCGCCGCCGCGATGAAGCTGCAGCCGCGCCGGGGCCAGCGGCTCCAGGCTGGCGTAGAACCAGGCGCGCAGCGACGCCAGCAGCCGGAAGGTCGCCTCGTGCGTCACCAGCCGCTCGCAGTAGCGGCCGCCGGTGCGCAGCAGGGCGAGCCCACGGATCGCCGCGGCGGGCGTAAAATACTCGATCGGCATTGCCCCCAGCCCGGACAACGCCATCGCGGTGATGAACCAGCCGGACAGCGCCAGCAGCGCCACGTTGGACAGGATGACCAGCACGTTGAGCGCGATGCCGCCGGCGAGCCAGGCCGCATAGGGGCGGTAGAATCGCAGCAGCCGCCCCAGCGTGCCCATGCTCCCTGTGCTCATGCCCGCCGTACTCATGTCCCCGTACTCATGCAACGACATCTGCGACGGCACCGGACGACCGCCGGGCGAGTCGGCCCGCATCGAGCACCAGGAGCTGGTCAGCGTGGCGCACGCTGGCCTCGTCGTGCGCGATCACCAGGGTGGTCCGGGTCGCGGACAGCAGCTGGACGGAAGCCGCGATGCGGTCGGCGAGTGCGGCGTCGAGGCCGGCGGCGGGCTCGTCCAGCACCAGCAGGTCGGCTTGTTTTAGGAAGACGCGGGCGAGCGCGATGCGCTGGATCTCTCCGCCCGACAGGCCCTGGCCGCGATCGCCGAGCACGGTCTCGTAGCCGTACGGCAGCCCGGCGACGAGCTCGTCGGCACCGGCCAGCACGACCGCGCGATGCACCGCGTCCCGGTCGGCGTCGGGCCGGCCGAGGCGGATGTTGTCGAGCACTGAGCCGTGGAACAGCGTCGGGCGCTGCGGCAGCCAGGCGATGCGGCGGCGCCAGGCCTCGGGCGCGATCAGGTCGAGGTCGACGCCATCCACCAGCAGCCGGCCGCGGGACGGTGGCGCGAAGCCGAGCAGCAGCTCGGCCAGGGTGGTCTTGCCCGAGCCGGACCGGCCGACCACAGCCACGCAGCGACCGCGCTCCAGCACGAGGTCGATCCCGGCCAGCAGCGGGATGGCGCCATGGTCGAAGCCGACCCGCTCGAAGCGCACGCTGTGGACCACATCGTGTGGCACCGCCGCGCGGTGCAGCGGCACGCGGGGCGGCGGCGTCTCCAGCAACGCCACGATCGCCTCGGCAGCGCCGATCGCCTCCATCCGGGCGTGATACTGCGTGCCCAGCGAGCGCAGCATCCGGTAGAACTCGGGCACGATCAGCAGCACGGCCAGACCCGGCAGCAGGCGCAACTCGCCGTAGTACAGCCGGAAGCCGATATAGACCGCGACCATCGCGATGCTGATGGTGGCCAGGAACTCAAGCGCCAGCGACGACAGGAACGCCACCCGCAGCACCGCCATGGTGGCGCGCCGGTACTCGTCCGACATCTCGGCGACGGCGCGGATCTCGGCGCGGCTCGCATTGAACAGCTTGAGCGTGGTCAGACCCTCGATGGCGTCGAACACGTGCCCGCTCATCCGCGCCAGCGTGCGCCACTGCGCCTGGTTCAGCGCCTCGGCACCCTTGCCGATGATGATCATGAACAAGGGCACCAGCGGCGCCGTGAGCACCATGATCAGTCCCGACACCCAGTCGGTCGGGATCACGAAGGCCAGGATCGCCAGGGGCACGAACACCACCAGCGCGCTCTGCGGCAGGTAGCCGGCGTAGTAGCGGCCGATGCTCTCGACCGCGTCGAACACCGTGCCGGCGACCTCGCCGGTGCGCTGCAGCCGAGCCCAGGATGGTCCGAGGGCCGTCACGTGCGACTGTAGCCGCGCCCGCACCAGCAGCACGATGCGGGCCCCGGCCTCGAAGGCGACCGCCTCCGACGCGACCGAGGCCAGGGCCCGCAGCAGGAAGGTCGCGAGCAGTGCCAGCAGCCAGGGCCGGAGCGTTTGTAGGCCGGCATGGCCGATCACTGCCGCATCCACGATGCGGGCCAGCAACCAGGCTTGCGCGATCAGCACGACGCCGCCACAGGCGCCTGCAGCGACCGCGACGGCGAGCGGACCGCGCGCCTCGCTGCGCTGGCCCCGCAGCCAGCGTTCCAGAAGCTTCGCGGTCGTGCGCGGCATCGGCGCCGCGTGCGCGGTCACCGGACGAGCCGCTCTGGCTGGGCGATGAGACGCCGCCATTCGCCGCGGGCCAGCAGCCCGAACATCGACAGGCTGATCAGGAAGGCGACCGCGGCGGCCCAGACTAGGTCGGCCGGCATGCCGAAGATCGCACCGCCGAGGGCGACGCCGACCACCGGGCCGATCAGGAACAGGGCGAGACCGCGCAGTTTCCAGGCGACCTGCCCAGCCAACTTCCAGCGACTGATGCCCTTGGATGCGAATGCGGTCATGCGTGGTAGGAGGCCAGCTTGGCCACCCGCGCCCGGAACACCCAGATCTGGTACCAGTTGTACATCAGCGTGACTGGGAACAGCCCGCCGATCGTGAACAGGAACGTGCCGAGCGAGATCTCCCGGCTGGCGGCGGAGTCGACCGTCCAGGTGTGCGGCACCATCGCCGGGTAGATCGTGGCGATCAGGCCGCCGGCCATGATGACGACGGTGGCGTCGAGCCAGAGCAGCGCGGCCAGATCGCGCTCCCGGTTCATCGCCCGCCGCATCAGGATCGTGGTCGCGATCGCCGCGATCGGGATCGGCGCCCAGGCCCAGGCGTAGGGACCGAGCCAGGCGTGGGACGCCCACTGGAAGTTCAGGATCATGAACAGCACCGACAGCGGCACCGCAGCCAGCGCGCCGTAGAACACCATGTTGGTCCAGCGCGCGGCGTGCTCGCGGACCTCCTCCTGCGGCTCGAAGCGGGCGCGCACGAACAGCCCGCCCGACAGCGACACCGCCATGACGGCGGCAAGACCTGTCCACAGGGTGAACAGGCTCAGGAAGCGGAACGTGCCGCCGCTATAGACCGGGATCCCGCCAGGCCCTGCCGTCAACGGGAAGCCCTGCAGCACCGCACCCACGGCCACGCCGCCGAAGAACGTCACCACCAGGCTCGACAGGCCGAACGCGTAGTCGGTGAAGCGCTTCCAGCGCGGCTCGGCCAGGTGCCTGAATTCCAGCGCAAGGGCGCGGGTCAGGATGCCCCAGAGCACCAGCGCCAGCGGCACCATCAGGTAAGGAAACGCCGAGCCGTAGACGAACGGGAACGAGCCGAACAGGATGCCGCCCGCCACGATCAGCCAGGTCTCGTTCGCGTCCCAGGTGCCCGCCATCGCCTGCATGATGGCGGCACGCTCGTCCTCGTGCGGCACGAACAGCGAGAAGATGCCGGCTCCCAGATCGGCTCCGTCCAGCACGATGTAGAGCAGGATGCTGAAGACAACCGCGAGCCACCATCCGATCGCCAGGATGTGCTGGGTGTGGTTGAGCGCTTGCACGGCGGGCGTCTCCAGGATCAGGTGTCAGGCGGGTGAGAGCTGGCCGGGTCCGGCCGGACGCTCGGCCTTGGGCGTCTCCCGGTCACCCTGGCTGCCGTGGGCGGGAGTGCCCAGGCTCTCGGTGCCGCCGCGCAGGATCGGGCTGGTCATGTTCGGTCCCTGGCGGATGATCTTGCTCAGGAACCACCAGGTGCTGCCCCAGACCACCAGCTCGAAGAACATGTAGCCCACGAGCCACCCCGCCTCGGCGGCGACTGACATATGGCTGACGCCCTGCGACGTGCGCATCACGTTGAACACCACCCAGGGCTGCCGCCCGACCTCGCGGGTCCACCAGCCGACCCAGACGCTGATGTAGGGCAGTGCCGCGGCGGCGACGGTCGCGCGTAGGAACCACGTGTTGGCGGCGGAACGGACATCGAGCCGGCGGCGGAACACCAGCCACGACCCCCACAGCGCGATCGCCACCATGCCGAAGCCGCAGGCGACCATGACGCGGAAGCCGTAGAACGGGATCAGCATCGGCGGGCGGTCCTGGGCTGGAAACTCATCCATGCCGCGGACGCGGCCGTTCCAGGTATGGGTCTCGAGCAGGCTGAGCACGTGCGGGATCTTGATCGACCACAGCAGGCCATCGTTCGCCGCGTTCGGCCAGGCGATCACGTTCCAGGCGTTGTTGACCGAACCGTCTGGCTTGTTGGTGTGGTAGTGGCCCTCCATCGCGGCCAGCACGGTCGGCTGGTCCTCCGCGACGGTGACGCCCATGGAGTCGCCGAGCCAGACCTGCAGCGGGGCTATGATCAGCAACGCCAGCATCACCGACTTCAGCGAGCGCTTGAAGGTCGGGACGTGCTTCCCCTTGAGCAGGTACCAGGCCGAGACAGCGGCGACCACTGCAAGGCCTTCCTCGAAGGACGCGACCAGCATGTGCGGGAAGGCATAGATCACGTCGGGGTTGAAGATCGCCTTCCACCAATTCGCCACCGCGAAGACGCCGTGGCTGAGGGTGACGCCGGTGGGGGTCTGCATCCAGGAGTTGGCGACCAGGATCCACATCGCAGACAACGCCGAGGAGAGCGCTACGTTGAAAGTCGCGAACAGGTGCATGCCGCGGCTGATCTTGCCCCAGCCGAAGATCATCAGGCCGATGAAGCCGGCCTCATACATGAAGGCGGTGATGGTTTCGTAGCCCAGCACCTGCCCGAAGAACGGCCCGGCTGCCTGGCTGAACGGCCCGTACAGGATGCCGAACGCCAGCTCCATGGTGATGCCGGTGGCGACGCCGGCGGCGAAGTTGATGATCAGCAGCCGCTCGAAGAAGCGGGTGAGCCGATACCAATGATCGTCGTCGGTGCGGATCCAGAGCAGCTCGCCGATGAACATCATCGCGGCCAGCCCGATCGTGAGCGGCGGATAAAGAATATGGAGCGTCGTGATCCATCCGAAATCGAGCCGCGCCAGCAGCACGGAAAGCGAATTCTCGGTCATCTGTCAGTTGTCCAGGCAAGGCCAAAAGCAGCAGGCAGCAACTCTTTGCTGCATCGCACAATGCCGATATGGCCCTCATGATGCTCGCCAGGGCATCACCTTCTAGTGAGACCAAGAGT
>CAXTCK010000174.1:0-7427 GCA_964242425.1 uncultured Acetobacteraceae bacterium
GCCCGGCCGCTGGCGGTGACGGATAACCTCAACTTCGGCTCGCCCGAGAAGCCGGAGGTGATGGGGCAGTTCCGCGACGCCATCGCCGGCATGGGCGAGGCCTGCCGCGCGCTGGACTTCCCCGTGGTGAGCGGCAACGTGTCGCTCTACAACGAGACCCGGGCGCCGGACGGCACTGCGGTGTCGATCCTGCCGACGCCGGCGATCGGCGGGCTCGGCGTGCTGGAGGACGCGGGCCAGGCGATCGGCATCGCCTTGTTGCCGCAGATGGACCTGGTGCTGCTGGGCCGTACGGCGGGAGCGCTCGGCCAGTCGCTGTGGCTGCGCGAGATCCACGGCCGCGAGGACGGCGCGCCTCCGCCGCTCGACCTCGCGATGGAGCGGCGCACCGGCGACTTCGTCCGGGCGCGCATCCTGTCTGGCACCGTGTCGGCCTGCCACGACCTGGCCGATGGCGGGCTGCTGGTGGCGATCGCCGAGATGGCGATGGCAGGCGGCACCGGGATCAAGCTGGACGTGCCGGCGTCGGGCATCAGCCCGCATGCGTACTGGTTCGGCGAGGATCAGGGGCGCTACCTGCTGGCGGTGCAGGACGGGGCCGTGCTGGTCGAGGCCGCGCGCCGCGCCGGGATCGAGGGGCGGCTGCTCGGGCGCTCCGGCGGCGACGGTTTGACTTTGCCCAGCGGCGCCACAATATCGCTGCAGCGGCTGTCCCAGGCCCATCACGCCTTCTTCCCCCGGCTGATGGACCGCTAGCCGCCACTTGCGTGGAGGTTCCCGTTCATGCCGATGGCCGCGTCCGAGATCGAGACCCTGATCCGTGCCTCCCTGCCGGACGCGCTGGTGACGATCGAGGACCTGGCCGGCGACGGCGACCACTACGCGTGCTCGGTGGTCAGCGAGGCGTTCCGCGGCCGCTCGCGCGTGCAGCAGCACCAGCTGGTGTATGCGGCGCTGGCCGGACAGATGGGCGGGGCGCTGCATGCGCTCGCGATCCAGACCAGCGCCCCCTGATCCTTTTCATTCTTCCAGGAGCAGTTTCATGGCCGACACCGTGTTCCAGCGAATCCAGGGCGAGATCGACGCCAACCCGGTGATGCTGTTCATGAAGGGCAACGCCATGTTCCCGCAATGCGGCTTCTCGGCGCGCGTGGTGCAGATCCTGTCGCACATGCAGGTGCCGTTCCAGACCGTCAACGTGCTGGAGGATGCGGAGCTGCGCGAGGGCATCAAGGTGTTCTCGAACTGGCCCACCATCCCGCAGCTCTACGTCAAGGGCGAGCTGGTTGGCGGCTGCGACATCGTCACCGAGATGTTCCAGTCGGGCGAGCTGGAAACCTTGTTGACGGAGAAGGGCGTCGCGTTCGTTCCGGCCTGATCAGGTTCGCCTGATCATGCTTGTCTGATCGCGAACCGGTCATCGTCGCGCTTTACCTCGCCGGTGCGGATAGGTTATCGAGGTTTCCCGACCAGTTGATCCAGGGGAAGCGCCGTGACCATCCGCTCCGTTGTCGCCAAGAGCCTGTTCAGCTGTTTCATGGTCGCCGCGATCGGAAGCGCGACTCCCGCCATTGCGCAGCACGTCGTCACCGACGACGAGGCCGGCAAGCTGACCCTGGACGCCCTGACCGCAGTACCGCGCGTGTTCGTGCACCGCGCGGCCTATCGGCCGCTGCGGATGAGCTGGTCGGACGGCTGGAGCCGGCGTGGCCATAGCCGGTCGGTCGGTGCCGTGCATGAAGCGTCGTTCCATCGCGGCTTCCTGCACGAGGCGTCGTTCCGCCGCAGCTTCGCCGCCACCGGGACGACGGCCCACCTGCGTGCCGGCAGCCACCGTCGACGCGGCTAGAGCCGCGAGTCGCCGTTCTTCCGCTGCCGTGATCGGCCCGTAGCCGCACGGAGCGTCGTAACGGGCCGGTATGTTCGCCGTTGTCCCGTGCCCGCAGCCGTCAGGCGGTGCGCTCGTCCCGAAAGGCGTCGATGATCCGGCGCACCGTGCCGGCCTGGTCCACCAGGAGCACGTCGAAGCGGATCGAGTCGTGCGGCCAGTGCGGGTTCCCGGCGAGCAGGATCGCCGCCGCATCGAGCAGCCGGTGCTGCTGGCGAAGCGTCAGCGCGGCGGCGGCCTGCGACAGCGTCGGCCGCGCCTTGACCTCGACAAAGGCCAGCAGCGCGTGCCCGGTCACGGCAACCTGGGAGGCGACGATGTCGACTTCGCCGGCCGGCGTGCGGGCGCGTCTGGCCAGCACGGTCCAGCCATCTGCGACCAGCACGGCGCAGGCTGCGTCCTCGGCACGCATTCCGGTGTTCCAGGCGGCCTCGCCGCGCCGGCGCTGCGACGGCGGAACCGGGGCCGCGCTTGTCAAAGCCGTACCGGATGCGCATCGTCGCGCCGCCGCCATTCGTCGTGGGGCGCCTTCCGGCTTCGGCACGGCACAACTCTCCTTCCGGTCATGGAAGTAACCAGCTTGCGCGGCACTGCTTACCATTCCGTCAACGCCCCATGACCGGCACGCTGTGGATGCTGCTGAGCCACACGCTGTGGCCGGCGCGGATGGTGCTGTCGGTGCTGGTCACGCTGCACGTGCTGCGCACCAAGCGCGACGTCGGCTCGGCGATCGGCTGGATCGGCCTGGCCTGGCTGGCGCCGCTCATCGGCACCGCGCTCTACGTGATGTTCGGCGTCAACCGGGTGCGCCGGCTTGCGCGCAGGCTGGGCCGGGCGCGCCGGTGGTCCAGCCGGCACGGCGTGTCCACGGGCAAGCGGCAGCTGGATGGGGAGTACGCGCTGCTGGCGGAGGCGGTCGGGCGCCTGAGCGGGCGGCCGTTGCTCGGCGGCAACGCCCTGCGCCGGTTCCAGGACGGCGACGGCACCTACCCGGTCATGCTCGCGGCGATTAAGGCGGCCGAGCGGACGGTGCTGCTGTGCTCCTACCTGTTCCACGACGACGCCGTCGGCAGCCACTTCGTCGACGCGCTGGTGGCGGCCCACGCCCGCGGCGTGCAGGTGCGCGTGATGGTGGACGGGATCGGCAGCGGCTACCTGCGCTGCCGCGCGGCCAACCGGCTGCAGGCGGGCGGGGTGCCCACGGTGCGCTTCATGCACTCGGTGTGGCCGTGGCGCATGCCGTTCATCAACCTGCGCACCCACAAGAAGATCCTGGTGGTGGACGGCCGCCTCGGCTTCACCGGCGGCATGAACATCGCGGTCGAGAACGTGCTGCGGTTCCGGCCGAAGCATCCGGTGTCGGACACGCATTTCGAGCTGTGCGGCCCGGTGGTGCACCAGCTGAGCGAGGCGTTCGCCAAGGACTGGTCGTTCTGCACCGGGCACGAGATCGACGACGCGGTGTTCTTTCCAGACCAGCAGGAGGTGGATCCGTCCTGTGGCGACGCGCTGATGCGTGTGGTCACCTCCGGGCCGGACAGCGACCTGGAGAAGATCGAGTTCGCGATGATGCAGGCGGTCGCCATGGCGCGGCGTTCGGTGCGCATCATGACGCCGTACTTCCTGCCGGACGAACGGCTGCTGACGGTGCTGGCGATGGCGGCGATGCGCGGCATCGAGATCGACGTGGTGATGCCGCAGCACAGCAACCAGAAGCCGGTGGACTGGGCCCGGAGCGCCAATAACGGGCCGCTGCTGGACGCGGGCGTGCGGCTGTGGCTGGCGCGGGCGCCGTTCAACCATTCCAAGCTGATGACCATGGACGGGCGCTGGTCGATGATCGGCAGTTCCAACCTCGACGTGCGCAGCCTGCGTCTCAACTTCGAGCTCAACGTCGAGGTCTACGACACCGCGATCAGCGCGGGGATCGAGGCGTTCATCGCCGAGCACCGCCACGTCAGGCTGACGCATCACGACCTGGACAAGCGTCGCTTCCCCGTACGGCTGCGCGACGCCAGCGCCCGGCTGATGCTGCCCTACCTGTAGGCGGTGGCGGCGGCGGGCTGGATGGGATGGTGGGCGCGGGCGCGGAGCACCACGCGTATCGGGTGGTGGTCGGAAGGCAGGTGCGGCAGCACGCGCGCCTCCGTGCAGTCCAGGCCGCGGGCGAGGCAGCGATCGAGTCGGATCGGTACCATGTCGGCCATGCGGTGGGTGGCGCCCCTGGGACCGACGTCGCGGAACCCTGGCAGAAGCGCTGGCCCCAGCAGGTTGAAGTCGCCCAGCACCGCGCCGGTCGGCGGCAGCAGGGTGGCGATCAGGCGAAGCTGCCGCCGGTTCAGCATCTGCCCGTGTGAAAGGTGGACGTTGGCGACGGAGAACGGGCCGACGTCGATCACCTGGCACACCCGCCGGATCAGCGTGCCCGGCTGCAGGGCGTGCACGGTGGGCGGCGAGCGGAACGGGTGCGGGCTCCAGCAGGCGACGCCGTGGATGCGTCCGGGAAGCGGCGAGCGGGCGTAGTGGCCGCCAACGCGGTCCTGCAGCCGGTCGATCGCGGTGGTGGCTTCCTGCATCAGCAACAGGTCCGGCTGCTCGGTTTCGATCAGCCGGATCACGTCGTCGAGGGACGCGCCAACCGTGCGGAGCAGGTTCCAGCTGACGATCACGCGACCCGCGTTGTCGTCGGCCGGCTGCCTGGTCCGGACGGGCGCGCCTGCGGGGAGAAGGTCGTGCATCGGGCGGTATAGCGTCGCGGCGGGCGGATCGTTCCGCCCGGTCATCGCGTCAAAGGTCCGGCTCGACCAGCGCGGCCGGCCGTGTCGCGGCGGCCGTGTGTCCGGATGCGAACTCGACCACCAGGGTGAAGCCGAGTCCGAGCAGCACGGGGCCGAGGAAGATGCCGAGGCCGCCGAACGCCAGCACGCCGCCAAGCACGCCGAGCAGGGTCAGCAGGTAGGGCAGCTGCGCGCCGCGGGCGATGAACACCGGGCGGATCACGTGGTCGGCACCCGAGATCGCCAGCACCCCGTAAGCCGCGAGAAAGATGCCCCAGCCGAGGTGGTGCGACATGGCGAGCCAGATTGCCGCCGGGATCCACACCAGGGGTGCTCCGATCGGCAGCACGGCGACAAACGCGGCGATGCCGCCGAACAGCACCGGGCTCGGCACGCCGGCGATGGTGAAGCCGATCCCGGTCAGGATGCCCTGCACGATGGCGGTGCCGAGGATGCCGTACACGGTGCCGCGCACGGTGCTGCCGGCGACGCCGAGCAGGCGGTCGGCATAGCCGCCGGCGATGCGCCGAATGATGGCGGTCAGGGTGCCGCCGAGCGCGTCGCCGCTGATCCAGAAGAAGAAGCCGATGAACAGCGCCAGCACCAGCTGCAGCAGGCCGCTGGCGATCTGCACCAGCACGGCCAGGATGCGCTCGGCGATGATGCCGACATAGGGCTGCACGGTGGCGCCGACCTGTCCCAGGTCCACCGACCAGCGGTGCAGGGTATCGGTGATCTGGTGGCCGACCAGAGGCACGCGCGCGATCCAGCGCGGCGGCTCGGGCAGGCCGATCGCGGCCAGTCCCATCGCCGCGTGCACCACGCGGGGCGCGTCCGCCACCCCGGCCGAGGCGACCAGCCCGAGCGGCAGCACCACCAGCAGCGCCGTCATGATCGTCATCAGGATGGCGGCCGGGAAGCGGCCGACATGGTGGCGCGCCCGGACGAACACCGGCCAGGTTGCGAACACCAGGATCGCCGCCCACAGGATGGCGGAAAAGAACGGCTGCAGCACCAGGACGCAGCCGGCAGCCACCGCGCCAAGCAGCAGCCCCATCATGATCCGTTCGGTGGTCATGGCTGCATCCCGTTCCGCTGCACGTGTGACGAGGGTCGCCGGATGAACGGGTGATCAGGCGGTGAGCGCGAAATCATCATGTAGGCGAAATCGTTATAGCCAATAATGGTCTTGATCTGTATCGTTAGTTTTGTGTTAAATGCACAACCAGCAACCCTTCCCTCCCGTGAGCCTCGGCCAGGACATCCCATGCGCCTCAACGAAATTGGTCAGCAGCTGCGTGCCTATCGCGTTGAATCCGGCATGCGTGCCGAGGAGATCGCGGCACGCCTCGGAGTGTCGCGCGCGGCACTGTATCGCTACGAGAAGGGCGAAGTCATCAAGCTGGACACCGTCCAGCGCCTGGCCGAGCTGCTCAAGATCTCGCCGCTGTCCCTGCTGGGCATCGGCGTCGAGTACTACAGCCGGTCGGTCGGCTTCTTCGAGCGGCTGCGCCAGGTCGAGGAGACGGCCGACCAGATCCTCCAGGTCGGGCTGCCGTTGTGCTACCTGGTGACCTCCGACGCCTTTGACCTCACCCTGACCGAGAGCCTGTTCCAGGTCGCCGACCTCGCGGGCGAGGACGCGGGCGGGGCCCGGGCGCTCGCCGAGCAGGTGCTCGGCATCCTGTCGGTACGCAAGCGCATCTACCAGTCGCGCCGGCCCGGCATCATCGCCATCCTGCCCGAGCAGGCGCTGCAGCAGCTGCTGCAGGACGGCATCTGCGCGGGTCTGAAGCTGGACGAGCCGCTGCGCCGCCGCTGCCGCGCGATCGCCGCCGCCGAGGTGGAGGCGATGGCCAACCTGCTGGAAACCGAGCCCATGGGGCTGCAGTTCAGCCTGCTGCCCGACGCGGCACCGACCACGAGCTGCATCCTGCTGCGCCAGCGCGACCGGGCCACAGTGGGCATCAACCCGTTCCGCAGCGACTCCGGCTGCACGGTGCCGACCGGCGTCGCCATGGTCACCGGCGCGCCCGAAGCGGTGGCGACGCACCAGCGGGTGATCGAGGGGATGTGGCGCGATTCGATCAAGGGCAGAATGGCTGCCGAGCGGGTCCGGACCCTGCTTGCGGCGCATCGCGTCCAGTGATCTAGACTGACCCCCGGCGCCGGTCGACGGTTTCGGCGGCAGCAGGACCGGGCCAGGTCGCGCCATGCGGCCGGCCGGGTTGGGGAAGGATTGCCGCATGGGCCCGCTCATCTCCACGGCCGAACTCGACGGGCTGCTGAGGCCGCGTCGCGACGACCGCGACCTGATTGTTCTCGACGCCACCACCCTTCTGCCAGGCGAGCGCTTCGATCCGCAGGCGACGTTCGCGCAGGCGCATCTTCCCGGCGCGCGATGGCTCGACCTCGACGCGTTCTCCGACCCGGACGGCGACCTGCCGCACATGGTGCCGAGCCAGGGCCGGTTCGCCCGCCTCGCAGCCGCCCTGGGCGTGTCCAACGACACGGACGTGGTGCTTTATGACCAGACCGCCGTCGCGTCTGCCGCGCGCGCGTGGTGGCTGTTCGGATTGTTCGGCCACGACCGGGCGCGCGTGCTCGACGGCGGCCTGGCGTGCTGGCGTGCGGAAGGGCGAGCGCTGGAGGCCGGCGCGTCGGTGCCGGTGCCGGGTGGGCGTTTCGTGCCGGCGCTTCGGGCCAGACGCCTGGTCGGCCTCGGCGACATGGCGGCGCTGTCGAGCCACGCCGCCGCCGCC
>CAXTCK010000175.1:0-7406 GCA_964242425.1 uncultured Acetobacteraceae bacterium
CCAGCGTGCCCTCGCCGTGGATCGCCTGGTCGTTCTCGGCCAGGTTCTTCAGGATCGCGAACATCATGTCCTGCTTGCGCAGGGAGGACGCGTTCTCGATCTGCAGCGATTCTGCGTACGACAGCAGATCGGACGGTGTCTTTGCCTTGAGTTCGGCGAGGTGCATGGGACGCCTCGAATGCGCTCGATCGTGCGGAGGGGAGGAACGGTCGGCAGGACGCCGATGGTCGATGCTGACGGGGGAACCCCGTGCCTGTTGATCGACGCCGTTCCGGATGGAGGATCCCGTTTGGGCAGGAAATGCCGAGGGACGACGACGAGATAGGTGAGAAGTTCCTCCCGTGTCAAGAAGAGGCAGAACCGCGGGGCAGCCCGACATTCGCGACGCTGCGAAGGTGCTTGTCCGGATTTAGAGACCGCTTCCTGCCGGCGTGGCTTCAGCTGTTGCTGAGCCAGCCCTTGCGCCAGAACCAGACCATCGGCACCAGGATCGTCAGGCCCATCAGGCCGAGCGCGTACCAGTAGCCGAAGCTCCAGCTCAGCTCCGGGATGTCCTTGAAGTTCATTCCGTAGATGCTGGCGATCAGGGTGGGCGGGATGCCGACGATGCTGACTACGGTAAGGATCTTGATGCCGTTGTTCTGCTCGATGTTGATGAAGCCCAGTGTGGCGTCGAGCAGGAACTGCACCTTGGTGTTGAGCTGGCCGTCGTAGTCGTTCAGCGAGGCGATGTCGCGCACCAGCAGGCTCATCTGCGCCGAGAACCATTCGCGGTTCACGCAGGGATGATGCTCGCCAAGGTAGACGATCACCCGCTGCAGCCCGAGCAGGCTATCGCGTATGCCCGACACCAGGTCGGCCTTGCTGCCGACCTCCACCAGCAGGCCACGCAGCTTGCGGTCGATGTTGTTGCCGCTGCCGTCCTGCGCCTGGAACACTCGCTTGGAGATGTTGTCGAGGTCGTGGCCGCACAGCTCCAGCAGGTCGGCGACGCGGTCGATGATGGCTTCCAGCAGGAGCAGCATGATGTCGCTGCTGGCCTGCGGCGCGCTGCTCTTCGCCACCCGCTCGCCCACGGCCTCGAACACCGAGTAGTCGGTGTAGCGGATGGTGACGAGACGGTCGCGGCTCAGCACGAAGCCGACCGGGGCGGAGAAGGACAGGTTGTCGATCCGGCGCACCAGCGGCGTGGACAGGTAGAAGTTGTCCTGCTCGGTGTAGACGCGCGAGGAGCTTTCGATCTCCTCGATCTCCGGCCTGCTGGGCATGCGCAGGCCCGTCAGCCGCTGCGCCAGCAGGCGCTCCTCCTCGGTCGGGTTCAGCAGGTCGAACCACGCGATGTCCGCGAGGTCGGTGTCCGCGGAGGCGGCGAGCGGTGCCCGACCGGATGGGTGGGAAACGAACATGGGCACTCCTGCAACGAGCCAGGCGTCATGAGCAGGAGCGACGGGGACTGTCAAACGACTGCGGCCTTCGTGGGGCAACCGTTCCCGCTGCCGGGGCTTAGACCCTGGTGCTGGAGGTGCAAGATGGATCCTGCGACAGGTCTTCAACCGGAGGCTCGCGACGGTGCCCCTGCCCCGGCAACAGCTTCTGCCCCAGGGCTTGCCTCGACCCTGGTCCCGACCCTGGCCGGTTCCGACCTGCCCGTGTCGCGCATTTCGGATCCGGCGGCGCTTCCGGCGCTGGCCGACCTCGGGGAGCGGCGCGGGGAGATGCTGTATCGTCGCTTCGGCCGCAGCGGGGAGATGATCTCTGCCATCGGCCTGGGCGGCTTCCATCTCGGCAAGAATGCGGTGAGCGACGACGAGGCGACGCGTCTGGTGCACCAGGCGGTGGATCGCGGCATCACCTTTGTCGACAACTGCTGGGACTACAACCAGGGCCGGTCCGAACTGCGGGTCGGGGTGGCGCTGGACCAGGGCGGCTACCGCGACCGCGTGTTCCTGATGTCCAAGATGGACGGCCGCACCAAGCAGGAAGCGGCGCGGCAGATCGACACCTCGCTCAAGCGGATGCGCACCGACCGCATCGACCTGGTGCAGCACCACGAGATCCTCCGCTACGACGACCCGGACCGCATCTTCGCCGAGGGCGGGGCGATGGAAGCCTTCGTGGAAGCCAAGGCGGCCGGCAAGCTGCGCTATATCGGCTTCACCGGGCACAAGGACCCGCGCATCCACCTGCAGATGCTGGCCGTCGCCGCCGAGCGCGGCTTCCGGTTCGATGCGGTGCAGATGCCGCTCAACGTGATGGACGCGCATTTCCGCTCCTTCGCCCACCTCGTGCTGCCTTACCTGGTCGAGCACGGCATCGCGGTGCTGGGCATGAAGAGCTTTGCCGACAGCGTGCTGCTCAAGAGCGGGGCTCCGATCGCCCCGATCGAGTACCTGCACTATTCCCTCAACCTGCCGACCTCCGTGGTTATCACCGGGGTGGAAAGCCAGCGCGACCTGGATCAGGCCTTCGAGGCTGTCCGCACTTTCGAGCCAATGGACCGGGCCGCGATCTCGGACCTGCTGGACCGCAGCCGTCCGCATGCGCTGGAAGGAAAGTACGAGCTGTTCAAGACCAGTGCCACCTTTGACGGCACGGCCAAGAACCCGCAATGGCTGGGCGAGGACGTCGAGGCGGTCAACGAGCTGGCGCCGGTGATGGAATAGCAGGCGCCAACGGCAGGGAAAAAGCTCAGACCCGTCCGTAGCCGAAGCTGTTCCTGGGAACCGGCCTCAGCCCCTCGATCCGGCTTTCCGGCGAGCTGTCAGGCTGGCCCTGGGGCGTGGCCGGCAGCAGCGCCCCGCCCGGCAGCAGGACATAGCGCGAGATCTGGCTGTTCGGCAGGTTGTGCAGCACCAGAAGCGGAATGGTACCCGGTCCTGTGGTCGGTATCAGCGTCCAGCGATCGCTCCAGCTCAGCTGGCGCTGGTTGACGTCGCCGAGCACCGGCTGCGTATCCACCGCCAGGATGTCGTAGCCGCCCTGGGTGTCACCGGGGTTGCCGTGCAGCACCAAGGTGATGAAGGTGGGCGAGACCCCGTCCGCCTGGGGCTGGCGACCCTGCCATTCGCCGAAGATCGGACCGGTTTCGGTGGCGCATCCGGCGAGCGCCAGCACCAGGCCGAGCGTCAACAGTCGTGCAGATCGCTGGAAGCCGGATCGCCGATGACAAGACATCGCTCGCACTCCTCCGGCCTAGTGCCGTTCGGCAACCGAACGCATCGGAACCGTGGAAGGATGCAGGACATCCTGCCGGAGGAGCCGGCTACCTACCCTGCGGCCGTGCCCGGCATCGGCTCGCTTTTCAGCAGTCGGATGTAGCGCGAGGTCAGCAGCGCGACCGCGCTCGTCACCACCACGCCGGAGCCGATCACCAGGGAGCTGCGTGGCCCGACTACATGCGCGATGGGGCCGCACAGGGCAAAGCCGATCGGACCCAGGCCGAGCGACACCACGCTGAACATGGCGTTGACCCGGGACAAGACGTCGGTGGGGATCCGCTCCTGGATCGTTGTCTGTACGGTCACATTCAGCACCGCGAGCGAGGCGCCGAAGATGGCGCTGCCAACCGCCACCGGAAGAACCGGCGCGTGGAACGCCAGCAGGACCAGCGGCGTGGTCAGCAGGGCGGCCGCCAGCTCGAACGCCACAAGAGGGCGCAGGAAGCGGAGGCGCAGGATGAACAGGCCGCCGACCATGCCTCCGACACCGGTGGCGGAAGCGATCAGGCCCCACAGCTTGGCACCATTCGGCAGGGACGCGAAAAGGACCGGGCCGAGAACGAAGAAGGGCGCGAAGGCGACCAGGTTCAGAAGCCCGTACTGCGCCGTGATGAGCTGGAGCCAGCGGTGCTGGCGGAATTCCTTCCAGCCGAGCTTCAGGTCGGTGACGAACGAGGCCGACGGCGCGGACTCGTGCGCGGAGATGCGCATCAGCGACAGGCAGGTGGCGCTCAGGGCGTAGGACAAGGCGTCCACGCCGATCGCCAGCGGCGCCTTGCCGGAAGCGACCAGCAGGCCGCCGAGCGAGGGCCCCAGGATCGCCGACAACGAGCCGGTGATGCTGAGGACGCTGTTGGCTTCCTTGAGATGCTCGGGCCCGGCGACCTGCGGGATCAGCCCGCCTTCCGCAGGAGCATAGAAGGCGTTGCCGACCCCGACGCAGGCGGCCATCGCCAGCAGGGCGCCAAGCGGCGGATGGCCGATCGCCAGAAGCGTCGCCAGCACGACCTGGCTGACGCAGCGCAGGATGTCGGAGCCCATCATCAGGCGGCGCCTCGGCCACCGGTCGCCGATCACGCCTCCGACCAGCATCAGGACGATCGTCGGCGCTGTTTGTGCCGCCAGCACCAGGCCGATCGTGGTGGCGGAGTACTTCAAGGTGAGCAGCGCGAAGGTCAGCGCCACCGGCACCACCGCCGAGCCGAGGGTCGAAGCGGTGGTCGCGGTGAAGAACAAGGCGAAGTTGCGCTGGCCGAGAAGGGTCCGGAAGCTGCCGTACAGGGAAGCGGACGCGCTCGGGGAGGGCGGACGGTTCGAGCGGTTCGTCATCATGGCGGTTCCTGTCCGGTGATGCCCGAACCGGCGGCACGCCTCCAGCGGTTCGGGCGGGGTCGGGTATCAGGTCGGGCGTTCGGGGCACGAGGCGGATCGATCAGTCAGAGGCGCATGGTCGGAGCGGGCCCGAACAATCATTCGGCAGGCCGCTGCGCCGGTTCGAGTGCATGAAGCCGCTTCCAGGGGCCGGGATGATCAGGCAGGCAAAGGGGTGATCAACAGGCGAGGCTTCCGCAGCGTCCAAAAAACCGACAAAAGGCGCCGGCCAGTCTGGTTAGCTTGATCGGATGGTCCTTGTCCCGACAAAACAAGGTGCGGGGACGTATTCGGCGGGACGGACAGGCTTGCCGCCATATCCGCCTTCGCCGGTTTGGCGGGATATGGAAGCGGGCTTGCAGGAACCCGATCCGGTGCACGTCGTCTTCGTCGCATGCTGTCCTGGAGTGCTGCCGGCATGTCGATCGCGACCTTCACGGTCGTGCTCGCCGCGACCGCCGGCGTCATCGTACGGCCCTGGCGGCTGCCGGAAGCGGTGTGGGCAGTCGGTGGCGCCGTGCTCCTGGTGGTGCTCGGGCTGTTGCCGGCTTCGGTGGCCTTGAGTGCGATCAACCGCGGCACCGACGTCTACCTGTTCCTGTCCGGCATGATGCTGTTGTCGGAGGCGGCGCGTCGGGAAGGCCTGTTCGGGTGGCTGGCCGCCTTCGCCGTGTGCCGTGCCGGCGGATCGGCGCGAGACCTGTTCGTGCTGGTCTACGCGGCTGGCGTGGTGGTGACGGTGTTCTTGTCGAACGATGCGACTGCGGTGGTGCTGACGCCGGCGGTGCTCGCCGCCACCCGAGCCGCAGAAGCGGATCCGCTTCCTTTTCTGTTCGCCTGCGCCTTTGTCGCCAACGCGGCCTCGTTCGTGCTGCCGATCTCCAATCCGGCCAACCTGGTGCTCTATGGCAACCACATGCCGCCGCTTTCAGCCTGGCTCGAGCGCTTCCTGTTGCCGGCGGCGGTCTCGGTGGTGGCTAGCTTCCTGGTGCTGCTGCTGGTCGAGCGGCGGTGCCTGTCGGGCCGGATCCGGACCGGCATCCCGCAGCCGAGGCTTCGCGGCGGCGGCTGGACCGCGCTGGCAGGGCTGGTCGTCACGGCACTTGTGCTGCTGGGTTCCTCTGCCGCGGGGATCGCGCTTGGCCTGCCGACCTGCCTCTGCGGGCTCGGCACCGTTGTCGTGGTCCTGCTCGCCAAGCGCGAGGCGCCCTGGGCGCTGGCACAAGACATATCGTGGGGAGTGCTGCCGCTGGTCGCGGGCTTGTTCGTGCTGGTGTCCGGCCTGGACCGGACGGGGTTGCTCGTGGCCCTCGCCCGGGTCCTGCACGACGCGGCACTGGCCGGGACCGGGCTCACGGCCTGGGCCTGCGGCACCGGGCTGGCGCTGCTGTGCAACTTCGCCAACAACCTGCCGGCTGGGCTCGTCGCTGCCCAGGTCGCGGCGCAGGGCCAGCTGCCGAGGCCGGTGGTCGACGCGCTGCTGGTCGGGATCGACCTCGGCCCGAACCTGTCGATCACCGGGTCGCTCGCCACCATCCTGTGGCTGGCCGCGTTGCGTCGCGACGGGCTCGACGTGTCGTTCGGACGGTTCTTGCTTCGAGGCATGCTGGTGATGCCGGCGGCCCTGCTGCCGGCACTCGCAGTTCTGCTCCTGCGCTGATGCGTGACCTCCGCGGTCCCCTGCGGTAGAACCCCCCGTCCCGGAGGGTCCCCAACCGTGAATCCGCAATCCCAGACCATGCTGCCGGCATCCGCCCCGGATGCCGATCCGTCGGTCCCGGTTTCGGTGCGCCTCGCCGCCCGCGCGGAGGTCGATCGCGTGGATGCGCTGCGTCCGAACACCCTGCGTTCCGGTCCCGACGAGCGCGGCCGCTTCGGAATCTTCGGCGGCCGCTTCGTGGCCGAAACCCTGATGCCGCTGATCCTGGAGCTGGACCAGGCCTACGAGGCGGCCAAGGCCGACCCGGCCTTCCGGCAGGAACTCGACTTCTACCTCAAGGACTATGTCGGCCGCCCCAGCCCGCTTTGGCATGCCAGGCGCCTCGGCGCCGAGCTCGGCGGCGCGCAGGTCTATCTCAAGCGCGAGGAGCTGAACCACACCGGCTCGCACAAGCTCAACAACGTCATGGGCCAGATCCTGCTGGCCAGACGGATGGGCCGCACCCGGATCGTCGCCGAGACCGGCGCCGGTAGCCACGGGGTCGCCACGGCCACGGTCTGCGCGCTGTTCGGCCTCCGATGCGTGATCTACATGGGCGCCGTCGACGTCGAGCGGCAGAAGTCGAACGTGTTCCGGATGCGCCTGCTGGGTGCGGAGGTGCACCCGGTCACGACCGGCGCCGGCACGCTGAAGGACGCGATGAACGACGCCATGCGCGACTGGGTTGCCCATGTCGATGACACCTACTTCCTGGTCGGCACCGTGGCCGGCCCGCATCCGTATCCGGCCATGGTGCGCGACTTCCAGTGCGTGATCGGCGACGAGGCCCGCGTGCAGATGCGCGAAGCGACCGGCCGCCTGCCGGACGTGGTGGTGGCGGCGGTCGGCGGCGGCTCCAACGCCATGGGCATCTTCCATCCATTTCTCGACGATCCGGCGGTGCGGCTGATCGGCGTGGAAGCGGCCGGACGCGGCCTCGACAGCGGCGCGCAGGCCGCCAGCATCAGCCGCGGCCGTCCCGGCGTGCTGCACGGCAACCGCACCTACCTGCTGCAGGACACCGAAGGCCAGATCACGGAGGCGCATTCCATCAGCGCCGGCCTGGATTATCCCGGCATCGGCCCCGAGCACGCCTGGCTGCACGACATCGGCCGCGC
>CAXTCK010000176.1:0-7338 GCA_964242425.1 uncultured Acetobacteraceae bacterium
TGATCAAGGAGGATCGCGGCTACGCGGTGCTGTCCGACATCCTGGGCGACGAGGACCATCTCGGCGACATGGACTTCAAGGTGGCGGGCACCGAAGCCGGCATCACCGCGCTGCAGATGGACATCAAGATCACGTCCATCACCTTCGAGATCATGCGCATCGCCCTGGGGCAGGCGCATGACGGCCGCCAGCACATCCTGGGCGAGATGAGCAAGGCGCTGACCGAGAACCGTGGCGGGGTCGCGGCGAACGCGCCCAAGATCACGGTGATCAACGTGCCCAAGGAGAAGATCCGCGACGTGATCGGCACCGGCGGCAAGGTGATCCGCGAGATCGTCGAGTTCTCCGGCGCCAAGATCGACATCGGCGACGACGGCACCATCAAGAT
The DNA here is from genome assembly GCA_964242425.1 of uncultured Acetobacteraceae bacterium. Lineage (GTDB taxonomy): Bacteria > Pseudomonadota > Alphaproteobacteria > Acetobacterales > Acetobacteraceae > Lichenicola. The sequence goes on from CAXTCK010000176.1 coordinate 389, forward strand.
CGCCGCCACCTCCGAGGAACAGGCCAACAAGGCGATCAGCCGCATACGCGGCATCGTCGCCGAACCTGAGCTGGGGGCGATCTACGACGGCAAGGTGGTCAAGACCGCCGATTTCGGCGCGTTCGTGAACTTCCTCGGCGCCCGCGATGGGCTGGTGCACATCTCCGAGCTGACGCAGGGCCGCGTCAACAAGACCACCGATGTGGTCAACAACGGCGACTCGGTGAAGGTGAAGGTGCTGGGCTTCGACGACCGCGGCAAGGTCAAGCTGTCGATGCGCGTGGTGGACCAGGCGACGGGCGCCGACATCTCCGAGCAGGTCGGCGCCAAGTCCGGCGGCGGTGAACGCGAGGGTGGGCGCGAGGGTGGCGAGCGTCGCGACCGCGGCCCGCGCCGCGAGCGCAGCGACGCCGCTGACTGACGCCTGATAAACGGCCCGGGGTTGTCGACCCGGGCCGACCTTACAATCTGTAACTCTTCAAGGCGTCCTCCCGCCCCATTCCTGGCAGCCTGCACCGCGGAAGCGGATCGTGCAGGGAATGCCGCCCGGGTCGGTTCGATGTCGGGTCCGTTGGCTAAAGGCGAAGACGTCACGCGATGAAGACGATCAACGCGATCCGGATGGGCGGCACCGAGCTCCTGCCCCTGGTCGAAGGCGGAAAAGGCGTTTCGGTTTCGACCGGAACCTGTTCCGGACACTGGGCCGCCTCCGGGGGGGCAGGCACCATCAGCGTCGTCAACGCGGACAGCTACGACGAGGACGGGCGGATCATCCCGCAGCTCTACACCGGCCGCACCCGGCGCGAGCGCCACGAGGAGATGGTCGACTTCGCCATCGCCGGCGGCATCACCCAGGCCCGGGAAGCGCACGAGCTGTCCGGCGGACGGGGTCGCCTGCATGCCAACATCCTGTGGGAGATGGGGGCGGCCGAACGCGTCATCACCGGGGTGCTGGAAGGTGCCAAGGGACTGATCCAGGGCCTGACCTGCGGCGCCGGCATGCCGTACCGGTTGTCCGACATCGCCGCCCGGTTCGGCATCCACTACTACCCGATCGTGTCCTCCGCCCGGGCGTTCAACGCCTTGTGGCGCCGCGCCTATTCCAAGACCGCCGAGCTGCTGGGCGGCGTGGTGTACGAGGACCCGTGGCTGGCCGGCGGCCATAACGGCCTGTCCAACGGCGAGGCGCCCGACCGTCCCGAGCCGCCGCTGCCGCGCGTGCTGGAGCTGCGCCGCCTGATGCGCACCTTCGGGCTCGGCGACACGCCCATCATCATGGCCGGCGGCGTGTGGTGGCTGGAGGACTGGGAGGACTGGATCGACAACCCCGACCTCGGCCCGGTGGCGTTCCAGTTCGGCACGCGCCCGCTGCTGACCCGGGAAAGCCCGATCCCGGACGCCTGGAAGCAGCGCCTGATGGCCTTGCGCGAGGGCGACATCTCGCTGAACAAGTTCAGCCCGACCGGCTTCTATTCCTCCGCGGTTCGCAACAACTTCCTGCAGGAACTGCGCGAGCGCAGCGAGCGCCAGGTGGCGTTCAGCCCCGAACCGGTGGGCGAGCATTTGGCCGAGTACTACATCAGCGGCCGCCGGCTGGTGTACCTGACCCGCGTCGACCTTGAGCGTGCCCAGGGCTGGGAGGGCGACGGCTTCACCGAGGCGCTGCGCACCCCGGACGGTACCCTGGTGTTCGAGACCCGTGCGGCGGCCGCCCAGATCAACGCCGACCAGACCGCCTGCATGGGCTGCCTGTCGGAATGCCGGTTCTCGTCGTGGAGCCAGAAAGGCCCTGCCTACAGCAACGGCCACAAGGCGGACCCGCGCTCGTTCTGCATCCAGAAGACGCTGCAGTCGATCAGCCACGCCGCCGACGACGACGTGGAAGCGACCGAGCGCAACCTGATGTTCAGCGGCCACAACGCCTACCGCTTCGCCACCGACCCGTTCTACTCGAACAACTTCGTGCCGACGGTGAAACAGCTGATGGAGCGCATCCTCACCGGCCGCTGAGGCGGCCCGCGGTGCCTCAAAGCGGCTGCCCGAGCCGCCGCTCCAGCTCGGTGCGGTAGGTGCGGCTGACGCGCAAGGCTTCCCCGTCGCGCAGCACCAGCTCGAACTCGCCATGCGATCCCGGCTCCAGCTGGACCACGCTGTCGATGTTGACCAGGACCGAGCGATGGACGCGGACGAACTGCCGGGGGTCGAGGCGGGCCGCGAGGCCGCCCAACGACACCCGGTGCAGCAGCTCCCGCCCGGCCACGTGCAGGCCGACATAGGCGCCGGCACCACCGATCCAGTCGATCTCGTTCACCGGCACGAAGCGGATCGCTCCCGCCGACCGCACCGCCAGCCGGTCCAGGTATCGCGCCGACGGCACCGACCCCGGCAGCAGCCGCAGCACGTCCTGGCCGAACCGGCGCAGGCTCGCTTCGTCCAGCCGCGCCTTGGCGCGCCCCAGCGCTGCTTCCAGGCGCTCGTCGCTGAACGGCTTGAGCAGGTAGTCCAGGGCGCTGGCGTCGAAGGCGCGGATCGCGTGCTGGGCGTAGGCGGTGACGAACACGGTCAGCGGCATGCGCTCAGCACCCACCGCCGCGATCACGCCCAGCCCGTCCAGCTCCGGCATCTGCACGTCCAGAAACACGAGGTCCGGCGCGTCCTCGCGGATCAGCCGCACCGCGGCCCGGCCTCCGTCGGCCTCGCGCACGGTGCCGACCTGCGGATCCTGCGCCAGCAGCTCGACCAGGCGCTGTCTGGCCGGCGCCTCGTCGTCGACCACCAGCACCCGGATCGGCCCGGCCCGCGGGCCCGTCATCGCTCGTTCCCGGGCCGCAACGGGAACGACAACAGCACGACCGTGCCGCCGCCGTCGTGCTCCTGCACGGTGAAGCGGCTGGCCTGCCCCGGATGCAGGGCGTCGATCCGCTCCCGCGTCACCGACAGGCCGAGGCCGCTGCCGCGTTCGAGCGACCAGCCCTGCGGCAGGCCGACCCCGTCGTCGCGCACGGTAATCTCCAGGCGACCCGCCACCCGGCGGGCGACCACGGCGACGGTGCCGCCGCGGGCGCGCGGGGAGATGCCGTGCCGGATCGCGTTCTCGACCAGAGGCTGCAGGAACAGGCTGGGCACCAGCGCGTCCTCCACGTCCGGCGCCACGTCCAGCTCGACCCGCAGGCTGTCGGCGAAGCGGATCCGCTGGATCGCCAGATAATGCCCGAGCAGGCCGACCTCCTCGGCCAGCGCAACCTCCTGCCGGTTGCCGGCCTCCAGCGAGGCGCGCAGCAGGTCGCCCAGGTGCTCGATCATCCGCCGGGCGAGCCGGGGCTCGTGCGCCACCTGGGCGGAGATGGTGTTGAGCGCGTTGAACAGGAAGTGCGGGTCGAGCTGCATGCGGAGCGCCGCGAGCCGCGCTTCGGAGAAGCTGCGCTGCAGCCGCTGCATGCGCAGCTCGGCGGCGAGATAGCGCTGCTGGCCCCGGTAGGCCTGCCACACGCCGACGACGAGGCAGTACACCACCATGCCCCACAGCAGGGCGCCCTGCAGCGCGTCCGCCAGCACACGGCCGTCCAGCAGGCGGGACCAGGGCTCGACCCGCATCGCCGCTCCCAGCAGCGCCGACAGGATCACCACGCCCGAGGTGGCGAGCGGCCCCAGGATCAGCAGGTGGAGCAGGATGCGCGACCCCGGCCGCCGGTCCGGGATCGGCAGGGCCCGGTCGACGGCGATGATGGCCGGCGTCAGCACGCCCCACGACCACCATCCGGCTAGCGAGCCCAGCAGCGGCTGACGCCAGTCGCCATGCCCGAGATGCGGCAGGGCGAACAGGAAGCCGATCGCGCTCCAGAACCCGGCGGCGGCGAGGAGGCGCCACCAGAAGGACCCCGCGACGCGCCAGTCTGCGTGAACGATGTTCACGGCGGAGGAACGTCGAGGCCGCGCACGCCGCGGCCATCGTCCAACCGCATTTCCAGCCCCCAGCCGAACAGCCCGGAGCCGGTCGGGGGAAAGTTGCTGCTCAGCGCCACCAGCACGTCGTTGCGGCCGGCGTGCAGCGGCAGGTCGAAGCCGCCGTTCCGCAGCGACAACCGGCCATCCGGCGTTTTCCGGTCGGCGCGGGAGTTGTACAGGTTGCGGCCGGCGAACACCCGCCGGCCATTGCTGAACACCCACGTCTCGCAAAGCCAGCCGATGGACACGTGCCTGGTTTGCGCGCGCGTCGACACCAGCGAGGTGGCGAGCCACACCATGGCGGGGGCGGGCAGCTGACGCGGCGGCGGCGCGAAGCGGCTGATGTCGACCAGGCCGTCGCGCCCGGCGTCGATCGCGGTCCAGCCCTTGCTCGAGGCCCGCGGCATCGCCGCCGGGGGGATGGGATCGGTTCCGGCCGCCACCGTGGCCGGCGTCGACACCCGCCAATGCCGAAGAAAGCGTGGGTCGGCCGCGGTCGGGTCGGGCGTTGGCCCGGCGGGCAGCCCGGCCGTGGCGTGCGGGGTGACAAGGAGGTTGGCGAACACCGCCGGTCCTTCCAGCTCGATGCCGCCGCTGGCCGCGTCGCCCTGCAGCGCGCCGACCACCAGGGACGGAACAGCGGCCTGGTTGATGAAGGCCTCCATCCGGTGCCGCGACACCACCAGCCGGACGTGGTTCCAGTCGGCCGGCCGGATCGGCGCTGCCGCCTGGTCCTGCACGAACAGGTCCCACAGCAGGCGACCATGGGTGACGGGGGTGTACTGGAGGCAGTCCTGAGACGCCGGGCAGTCGGCGCTCGGCCGGATGTAGAAGTCCTCCGCGGTGTCCCGGTCGCGCTGGCGGAAGCGGATGCCGGGCAGGCCGTCGCCCGGCAGCGGCTTGATGTCGAACTCGATCGTTCCGGTGTCGAAGGACAACCCGGACAACGAGGCGCTGCCGCTGTCGAGGCGCAGCAGGCCGCCCGGAAACGCTTCCTGCTGCAGGAACTGCAGGTGCGCCTGCACCGGTTTGTTCACCTGGGTGTCGACCGGCCGCCAGCGATCGGCGGCGAACGGGATCGCGACCGGCGCCGCGCTCCGGGCGGGCTGCGGCGACAGCAGGGCGGCGCTGCCAGACAGGAGAGCGCCGGACAGGAGGATGCCTGACAGACGGCGGGTGGCGGGAAATCGTTTCATCGGCGGATGGGGCCGGGCTGGTGAGGCCCGTCCGATGCGGCATTGGCATGGCAGCCTGCCAGGAGGATGTGTCGAAGCGGTTGTTTCACGTCACGAAGCGGTCGCTCCCGCCCTATGACGGCAGGCAGGCCTCGCGGAAGCGCTTGAACGCGCGGGCGCGGTGGCTCAGCGCGTTCTTCTCCGCTTCCAGCATCTCGGCGAAGCTGCGTGCGTCGCCGGTCGGCACGAACACCGGATCGTAGCCGTGCCCGCCGGCGCCGCGCGGCGGCCATACGAACTGCCCGTCGATCCGGCCCTCGAACGAGGCCTGACGCCCGTCCGGCAGGGCGAGGCACAGGACCGCGACGAACCAGGCCGACGGGTCGGCCTGCAGCGCGGCACCGCCCTCGTCGTGCACGCGTTGCATCGCGAGGTGGAAGTCGCGTTCCGGCCCGCCCCATCGCGCGGACAGGATGCCCGGCGCGCCGTCCAGCGCCGCGACGCAGAAGCCGGAATCGTCGGCCAGCGCCGGCAGCCCGGACGCGGTGGCGGCTGCCTCGGCCTTGAGCCGGGCGTTGCCGTCGAAGCTGTCCGCCGTTTCCTCCGGCTCGGGCAGGCCAAGGGAGGCGGCGGACACCAGGGCGATGCCGGTGCCGTCCAGCAGCGCCTCGAACTCGGCGAGCTTGCCGCGGTTGTGGCTGGCCAGCACCAGCTGGTCGCCAGCGGACAGGCGGATCATCGGTTCTGCTCCAGGGCCTGGCGTTGCGCCGCGAACAATGCGCCCACGCCGGTGCGGGCCAGGTCGAGCAGGGCCGCGAACTGCGGCTCGGTGAACGGCGCCTGCTCGGCCGCCGCCTGGATCTCGACGATCCCGCCCGTGTCGGTCAGCACGAAGTTGGCGTCGGCGCTCGCGGCGCTGTCCTCGGCATAGTCGAGGTCGAGCACCGCACCTTCATCGGTGAGGCCGCACGACACCGCGGCGACCTGGCCCGTCAGCGGCACCGCCGGCAGCACCCGATTGCGCACCAGCGTTTCGAACGCCAGCCGCAGCGCCACCCAGGCCCCGGTGATGGCGGCGCAGCGCGTGCCGCCGTCGGCGTTCAGCACGTCGCAGTCCAGCACCATGCCGATCTCGCCCATGGCGCGGCGGTCGGTGACGGCGCGAAGCGAGCGGCCGATCAGGCGCTGTATCTCCTGGGTGCGGCCGGACTGCTTGCCGCGCGCCGCTTCCCGGTCGCCGCGCTTGTGGGTGGCGCGCGGCAGCATGCCGTACTCGGCGGTGATCCAGCCCAGCCCCTGGCCGCGCAGGAAGCCCGGCACGCGCCCTTCCACGGTGGCGGTGCACAGCACCTCCGTGCGGCCGGCGCGGATCAGCACCGAGCCTTCGGCGTGGTGGGAGAAGCCCGGTTCGATCGAAACGCTGCGGAGCGCGTCGGCGGCGCGGCCGGATGGGCGCATGGGGGAATGTCCTCGGGGAACGGGGCTGATGCGGCAGATAGCCCGAGGCCGGCCGATACCGCCAGCCGGTGTTTCGGTTGCGGTATCGGCGGCAGCTTTCTAACCTGCCTGTTGTGACGCGCCCATGATCGACCGACCCCTGCCGGCCCGGCCGCTGCCGCCCCTTCTGGATCCCCGGTCGGCTGCGATCCTGCGCGAGATCGTCGAGCAGTACGTCGAGACCGGCGACCCGGTGGGCAGCCGCACCTTGTCGCGCCGCCTGCCGGTGCCGTTGTCGCCGGCGACGATACGCAACGTGATGGCCGACCTCACCGAGGCGGGCCTGCTGTTCGCGCCGCATTCCTCCGCCGGCCGCATGCCGACCGAGAAGGG
>CAXTCK010000177.1:0-7328 GCA_964242425.1 uncultured Acetobacteraceae bacterium
GCCACCATCAGCAGCTGCTTGAACTGCTGCGGCGCCTGCGGCAGCGCGTAGAACTTGCCGGGATGCAGGCGTGCCGGCACCAGGAAGTCGCGGGCGCCTTCCGGGCTGGACGCGGTCAGGATCGGGGTCTGGAACTCGGTGAAGCCCTTATCGATCATGCGCCGGCGCAGGCTGGCGATCACACCCGCGCGCAGCATCATGTTCCGGTGCACGCGCTCGCGACGAAGGTCGAGGTAGCGGTAGCGCAGGCGCAGCTCGTCGCCATAGGTCTCGTGGCCGGCGACCTGAAGCGGCAGCACCGCGGCGGCGGACTGCACCTCCATGGCGGTGGCGCGTATCTCGACCTCGCCGGTGGGCAGGCGCGGGTTCACGGTGGCCGCCTCGCGCAGCACCACCGTGCCGGTGATGGTCAGCACGCTCTCGGTGCGCACCTTTTCCGCCGCCTCCAGCAGCGTCGAGCCCGCCGGGATCACGATCTGGGTGATGCCGTGATGGTCGCGCAGGTCCAGGAACAGCAGTCCGCCATGGTCGCGCTTGGCCTGCACCCAGCCGGACAAACGGACGAGCTCGCCGGCATCGGCGGCGCGGAGGGCGGCGCAGGTGTGGGTGCGGTAGGCGTGCATGGCTTTGCGGTCCGATGACAGGGAACAAGGAGCCGGGAAGGGCGGCAGGAAGCCGGCGCCGTTCCCGGCTGTCAAGGAATGCGGTCGCGCTTTCCTTGGCGTCCGCGCCGGCTGCGTGTAAGGGACGGCCATGGTACGTCCCGCCCGGCCCCGGTTCCCGGAGCCCACGCTGATCACCACGAGCGATACCCTGGCTGCGGTGGTCGAGCGGCTGCGACAAGAGCCGTTTGTCACGATCGACACCGAGTTCGTGCGCGAGCGCACCTACTGGCCCGAGCTGTGCGTGGTGCAGCTCGCGGGCAGCGACGAGGTGGCGATCGTCGACGCGCAGGCGGACGGGCTCGACCTGCAGTGCCTGGCGCCGCTGCTGGACGACCCGGCGGTGGTCAAGGTGTTCCACGCCGCGCGGCAGGACCTGGAAATCTTCCTGCACCGGTTCGGCCGGCTGCCGGCATCCTTGTTCGACACCCAGGTGGCGGCGATGGTGGCGGGCTTTGGCGACCAGGTTGGCTATGACAGCCTGGTGTCGGCGCTCACCGGCGGCCAGATCGACAAGGGGCACCGCTTCAGCGACTGGTCCAGGCGGCCGCTGTCCCCGGCGCAGATCACCTATGCCGCCGCCGACGTCACCTATCTGCGCGAGGTGTACGTCAAGCTGCGCGAGCGGCTGGAGCGCGACGGGCGGTTCGACTGGGTGGGCGAGGAGATGGCCTTCCTGTCCGATCCCGCCACCTTCCGGCCCGATCCCGACACGCTGTGGGAGCGGCTACGGCCGCGCACCGCCAACCGGCGCATGCTGGGCGTGTTGCGCGCGGTCGCCGCCTGGCGCGAACGGGAAGCGCAGCGGGTCAACGTGCCCAGGCAACGCCTGATCAAGGACGAAAGCCTGCTGGAGATCGCCGCCGCCATGCCGGCCGATGCGGACGCGCTGTCGGCCATGCGTGGGGTGAGCCGAGGCTTTGCCGAGGGACGCAGCGGCACGGGCCTGATCGGGGCGATCGCCGACGCCCAGGCGCTGCCCGAGGAGGCGCTGCCGCCCGCGCCGCGCAAGGATGGGCCGCGCCCGTCTCCGGCGCTGGTGTCGCTGCTCAAGGTGCTGCTGGCGGCCAAGAGCGAGCAGCACGACGTGGCGCCCAAGCTGCTGGCCTCATCAGAGGACATCGACCGGCTCGCCACGGAAGCGGAGCCGGCCATTCCCGCTTTGTCAGGATGGCGGCGCGAGGTATTTGGCGCGGATGCGCTGTCCCTGAAACAGGGACGAATCTCGCTTGGCGTGGACGGACGCAGGATCCGGATGTTGCGCACCTGATTCCACAGGTTCACCTGCATTGCTCCACCGACTTGTCCACAACATTGTGTGGTCGGTCGGTTGGAGGACCCCATCACTTGGATTAGCCTTCGGTCATCGGGACGATCGGAGGGAGCTTGGCGATGGACTGGACCGAGGAGTCGATCAACCGCCTGCGCAGCTTCTGGCAGGACGGCCTGTCCACCGCCGAGATCGGACGGCGCATGCAGATCACCAAGAACGCGGTGGTCGGCAAGGCGCACCGGCTGACCCTGCCGCCGCGGCCGTCGCCGATACGCAAGGTGCTGGAACTGGCCAGCACTGGTCTGCAGTCGCAGCGCACCGCACTGGACGACAAGGCGGGTCCGACGCTAGCGGCGCCCGGGCGCACAATGCCAGGGGCTGCGGTGCCGGGGTCTGCGACGCCGGGGCCTATGGCGCAGCGTCCGCTGCCGGTCGCCGCACCGGTTCCGATGGTCCTGCAGCCGATGCCGGCCCCGGTGATCGCGGTGCCAGTGGTCGCGGTGCCGGAGCGGCCGACCGCGTTGCCGGTGGCGGCCAACGTGCAGGCCCTGCGGCCGTCGGCACCGCAGCAGTCCCCGACACGGCCTTTCCAGGCTGAGCAGGCGACGCCAGCCCCGCTGCGTGCGGTGTCCCCCACACCGCGCCGGAGCGGGATGACCTGCTGCTGGCCGCTTGGCGAGCCGGGCACCAAGGCATTCCACTTCTGCGGCGGCGAGCCGACGCCGGGCAAGCCGTACTGCGCCGAGCATGCCGCCGTGGCTTACGTGAAGATCCGGGACCGGCGAGACAGCGTCGCCTGAAGCAGCGTCAGGTCTTCGGCAGGGCGGGAGGTGCCATGGGATCCTCTTCCGCCCCATCCGTCGGCAGCAGTCGCAGCGCCTGGAACAACCGGAACGCGAACCGGCCGCTGAAGCTGAACAGCGCCATCAGGAAGGCGCCGCCCAGCCCCGCCACCTGACGGATGCCGATCGCCTGTGCCAGGGTGAAATGCAGGCTCACCCATAGGAACGCGCACGCCATGCACAGGTAGTAGATCGCCCAGGACCGGGTGATCAGCTGGAAGAAGCGTCGGTGGTGCGGCACGCGGAGGTCGGGCTGCTGCTGCGCCACCAGCTCCTCGATGATGGAACGGCCGCGCGAGCCGATGGCGAAGGCGATGCCGACCACTGTTTCCGTCACCGCGCCTTCATATTTCAGCATGAACGGCTGCTTGGAGAACACGTCGATGGTGCCGAACACCAGCACCAGGGTGGTGGACAGGATGTAGATGCGCGGGAAGCCGATGCGGAGCTTGTGCCGGCGAAACGCGTCGATCGGCACGAACACGAGGGTGCCGATGATGGCGGCGCGCAGGCCCACCGTCTTCATCAGCGCGTAGAACACGATCACGCCGCCGAAGTCGAACGCGGCGGTGCCGAGCAGCTTCCTCAGCCAGCCCATGGCGGTGGCGCTCAGTGCGGGATCGAGGCCGTTCCGCCGGGCTGGGCCTGCGATGAGGACGGCGCCTGCCCCGGCAGGGAGGGCCGGCTTTTTTCCTGGTTCAGGAGCTTGTTGTCGATCTGCCCGACCGTGCTGTTCATCCGTCTCTGGTCACTGGAGTTGGTGCCGGCGGTGATCCCGCCCGGGTTGCGCGGCGCGGTGGTGGCCTGGCCGGTGGAGGTGGGGCCGGTCTCGACGCCGGGTGCGGTCACGTCGGGGTTGCGGGCGGCGGTCCCGGTACTGGTTTGCGCGAAGCCGGACGACGGCATCCCCAGCGCCAGCAGGAGGAGGGCCTTCGGGAGCCGGTTCATGCGCGGGTTCCGGTGGCGGCAGTATGGGCGTCGATCAGGGCGATGTTGCGCATGTTGGCCTTGAAGGTGGCGTCGAAAAGATCGCCCAACACCGGCACGGAGCCGGCCACCGCCTCGATCGCGACGTTGCCCAGCATCTTCGCCAGCTGTGCCGGCGGCAGGCCGATCTGATAGGCCTCATAGACGATGTAGAGCGAAACCGCCGTCATGGCCGCGTCGCCGGCGGCAGGGGCCAGGCCGATCACGCTGTTGAGCCCGAAGCGGAACTTGGTTCCGGGCAGCTTCACCGCGGCGTCGAGCAGCCAGGCGAGACGCCGGATGCGGGCCAGGCGCCGTGCCTTGTCGGCCGCGTCGATCGGCTTGCCCCGGGGCATCTTGTCGAGGAACCGGCTGGCGTCGTTGAAGGCGATCATGGACGTACTCCATGCGTGATGTGGGCTGCCGGGTGGACCGGGTCAATCCGGTCCGATCCGGCAGCGAGGGTCAGTGCCGGACGTCAGCGGCAGACATGGCGGTAGCCGTCGGCGCCGATATAGGTGGCGGTGGCAGGGTCGTAGCAGGCGAAGCTGCTGCAGATGCCGGCCTGGGCGTATTGCTGCGGCAGCAGAGACTGGCCGATCGCGTCGGCTTCGCGTGCCTGGGCGCCACAAAGCGGGGTATCGGCCGGGGCGGACGGATCGTTGGCGAGAACCGCGCCCTGGGGCTGCGGCGACAGGACGATGCCCTGGGCGCGAGGCGGCGCGGCCGCAACAACGGCGACGGGTGCCGCGGCTGGCGGCGGCGTGTCGGCGCACCCGGCGAGCGCCAGTGTCGCCGCCAGTATTGCTGCCAGCGACGCCGCGCCACCGACCCGATATCCGGTCCACCCCATCTGCAACCCCGCTTCCACCCGGTGATGAACGTTGCGGCCTCGTCCGGCGTTGCCTGGTCTCCTTGTGCAGGAGCGTTGCAGTGACCGAGCCGACCCAGCCCCAAACCCTGGTTCTGCGCAAGCCCGACGGCAGCGGCCGGGGCACCACCGTGCACGTGTCCGCCACCGTCGCGAAGCTGTTCGGCGAGCGGCTGCAGGCGGAAGGGGCCGAACACCAGCAGCTTTGGATCGACCAGCTCGAGAGCCTGGACGGGGACGGCTTCAGCTATGCCGGCGACGTGTTCGTGGCGATACGCATCACCGAGGGCGGCATCGGGCAGGAGATCCCGTTCGTGGCAAACACGCCCGTTGAGCTGCAGGGCATGTTCATCCCGGCGGCGGAGGCCACCGCAGGCACGAACGATCCCGGCCTGCCGGTGCTGCACTTCACCCACAGCCCGGTCGGCTTCGTGGTGTACGACGGCAAGACCTATCGCTGAAGCCCGACCGGAATTCGGTTGACGCGAAGGTTCGTGGCGCCCGTGCGACCGGTTCGCGGGTGGCAAGGCGGCCATTCATCATGCCGATCGACATGGCGACGAGGATGCGCGGCATTTCGCCGCCGAGAATGCGACTGCTGCTCAAGAAAAACGCGGGCGGGTTGAGCGTGCCCGCGAAGAGCAGGAGCAGGCGCGACCCGTCTGCATTGGACACTTGACGCGCCACGTGGGGAACGGGGCGAACCCGGACGCGGCTTTCCCTTCTCGTGCGGGTTTCGTCTAGTCGTGCGGCAGAAAGGTCAGGTTCTGCCCGTCCGGGCGGTAGCGGGTTGGCTCGGCTCGAAACCGGACCATCGCCGCCTGGAAGGGAAACGATCGTCTTCGTGCCGCTGGCGACATCACGGACAACCAGCGCTGCTTGCTTCGCGCCGGGACCCGAACCGTCATCCGTCCCGGTGTCGGCGAAGATTCTCCCCAATTGGGCAACAGCGAGAACGCGTCGAAGCCACGACGGAGCAGAGGAGGGAATAGCCGCCGCCTGCCGCATGTCCATTCATCGTCGGCTGCTTCGACCTGGAACAACGCTTCCGGAACGGGAACCGGTCCAGCCTGCCCGGAGGCATCAAGCGTTCGGAAGGAAGTGGAAGGCGAGCGCACGGGATGCTTATCGGCGTCTTGTGTCTTGCACGATGCCGGCAGGCTCTGGCAGGCTCTATTACTCGGACAAAAGTCCGATACGAAGAAACCACAGGAGGACGCATATGCGAGGTTTCTGGAAACAGGCCGCGCGAGCGGTCGTGGGGCTGTTGCTTGCCGTGTCGGCCGGCGCAGCGGGTGCGCGCGGGGAAACCCTGCTCAGCCCCGACACGGCGCTTTATGCACGGGTCATCCGGGTTTCCGGCAACGGCGCGCCGCACATCCTGGCGAGCGTGACCAGCTTCACCGGCGGCACCAACGTCGGCATCTATGCGAGCCAGAACGGCCAGCGTTTCACGCAGGTCGGTCGCATCGACGATTCCGACTTCAACGGCGGGCTGTGCTGCGGCACGCTGTTCGAGCTGCCGCGGGCGGTGGGTGCGCTGCCGAAGGGCACCGTGCTCTGGGCCGGATCGGTGGGCCAGGGCGTGACCGTCAACCGCCGGATGACGATCAAGGTGTACCGCAGCAACGACGCCGGCCGGACCTGGTCGTTCCTCAACGAGATCGCCTCGCCGAACACGAGCGGCCTGTGGGAGCCGGAATTCACGGTCGCGTCCGACGGCGCGCTGGTCATGACCTTTTCCGACGAGACGCAGGCTGCGTACAGCCAGTTCCTCAATCACGTCCGGAGCTATGACGGACAGACCTGGCAGGACATGTCGCCCGTGGTGGCGAGCGCTGCCTTCGCCGACCGGCCCGGCATGGCGATCGTGTCGCGGCTCGTCAGCGGCGAGCGGATGATGACGTTCGAGCTGTGCGGGCCGTCGAACTGCGCCGCGCACTACAAGCTGTCCAGGGATGGCTGGAGCTGGGGTGCCGCCACAGACCTCGGCCGAGCGATCCGGCTGCCCGATGGTCGCTTCTTCGAGCACACGCCCTACAACATGGTGCTGCCAGATGGCACGATCCTGCTGGAGGGCCAGGTGCTGGCCAACGCGGACGGCAGCACGGCCGCCGCGAACGGCACGGTGCTGTTCAAGAACCTGTGGGGCAACCCGGCGGCGCCATGGTCGACGATCGCGGCACCGGTGCCGGTTCCCGGCGCCTACGACAATTATTGCCCGAACTACTCGTCGCCGCTGCTGTCGCTGCGTGGCGGAACAAGGGTGCTGGAGCTCGGCAGCGACGTTTCGAACGGCCAGTGCCTGATGTACTACGGCATCGGGTCGACGCGCTGAGCGGCCGCTTCAAACGTTCAGCGCGCCCTGGCTGGCGGCGTCGCGCTCGACCCGGACCAGGCGCTCGCCGTCGGCAAAGGCGAGGCTGAGCCGGGCGCCGGGGTGCAGGCCGGCCCCGAGGGTCACCGCATGCCCGGCCTGGTCCCGGACCAGCACGTAGCCACGCGCCAGCACCGCCTGCGGCGACGCCGAATCGAGCCGCGCCGTCAGGCCGGCCAGGACCGCGGATCGCTCCCTCAACGCCGCGGTGGCGTCGCGCAGGGTCTGGCGCAGGCCGGCCTGCAGCCCGGCGCCGATCACGGCGAAGCGTGCGCGCCGGATGGCGATCGCTTGCCTTGGCTCCGGCATCGGCCGTTCGGCCGCAGCCAGGGCCGCG
>CAXTCK010000178.1:0-7243 GCA_964242425.1 uncultured Acetobacteraceae bacterium
AACGTCAAGCAGGCGGCGATGCGCGCCATCGAGGCGGGCCAGACCAAGTACACCGACGTGTCCGGCACCCCGGCGCTGAAGCGGGCGGTGGCGGAACGCTTCCGCATCGACTCCGGGCTGGACTACACCCCGGACGAGATCATCGTGTCCACCGGCGGCAAGCAGGTGATCTTCAACGCCATGGTGGCGACGCTCGACGCGGGCGACGAGGTGATCATCCCGTCGCCGTGCTGGGTGTCGTATCCGGACATCGTGGCGCTGGCCGACGGCACCCCGGTGATCGTGCCGTGCGGGCCGAATTCCGGCTTCAAGCTGCGTGCGGAGGACCTCGAGGCCGCGATCACGCCGCGCACCAAGTGGTTCTTCCTGAACTCGCCCAACAACCCGACCGGGGCTGCGTATTCCGCCGCCGAGCTGCGCGCGATCTGCGACGTGCTGCTGCGCCATCCCGACGTGTGGGTGTTCACCGACGACATCTACGACAAGCTGGTCTATGACGGCTTCCGGGCGGCGACGATCGTGCAGGTCGAGCCCGCCCTGCGCGCGCGCACCGTCACCATGAACGGCTGCTCCAAGGCCTATGCCATGACCGGCTGGCGCATCGGCTTCGCGGGCGCGCCGCTGGCACTGGTCAAGGCGATGGACACCCTGCAAAGCCAGTCCACCTCCAACCCGTCCTCGATCAGCCAGGCGGCGGCGCTGGAAGCGCTGTCGGGACCGCAGGACTTCATCGCCGGCATGGTCGCGACCTACCAGGCCAGGCGTGACCTGGTGGTGGAGATGCTGAACGCGGCGCCCGGCCTCACGTGCCACAAGCCGGAAGGCGCGTTCTACGTGTATCCCTCCTGCCAAGGCTGCATCGGCCGGACCAGCGCCGGCGGCACGGTGATCGCCGACGACCAGGCCTTCGTGACCGCGCTGCTGCAGGAGCAGGGGGTCGCCGCCGTGCACGGCGCCGCCTTCCTGTTTCCCGGCCACTTCCGCGTGTCCTACGCCACCGACACCACAAGCTTGCGCGAGGCTTGCCTGCGCATCCACAGTTTCTGCGCCGGAATGGCCTGAGACGCATGCCCATCATGCCGGCTCTCGCCCGGCGGCTGTCCGGGCTGTCCGCACCGGCCACGGTGATGATGTCGGTGCGCGCCCGCGCGCTGCGTGCGGCCGGGCACGACGTGATCTCGCTGGCGCTGGGCGAGCCGGACTTTCCCACTCCGGCCCACGCGGTGCAGGGCGCGCACGACGCCGCCCTCGCCGGCGACACCAAGTATCCGCCGACCGACGGCACGGCGGCGCTGAAGCAGGCGGTGCGTTCCAAGTTCGCGCGCGAGAACGGGCTTGAGTTCGCCCCGGACGAGGTGATCGTCGCCAACGGCGGCAAGCAGATCCTGTTCAACGCGCTGATGGCGACGCTCGATCCGGGCGACGAGGTGGTGATCCCGGCGCCCTACTGGGCGAGCTATCCGCTGATCGTCGAGCTGCTCGGCGGCAGGCCGGTGTTCGCGCGGTGCGAGGAAGCGGACCGGTTCCGGCTCAGGCCGGGAGCGCTGGAAGCCGCAATCGGGCCGCGCACCCGTTGGGTGATCCTCAACTTTCCCAACAACCCGACCGGCGCGACCTGCCCGCACGACGAGCTGCTGGCCCTGGCGCGCGTGCTGGAGCGCCACCCGCATCTGTGGATCCTGTGCGACGAGATCTACGAGCATCTGCTGTTCGACGCGGCGCCGCACGTGTCGCTGGCCAAGGCCGCCCCGGCGCTGCGCGGCCGCGTGCTCACCTTGTCCGGCGTGTCCAAGAGCTACGCGATGACCGGCTGGCGCATCGGCTATGCCGGTGGGCCGAAGCGGCTGGTCGACGCCATGTCGACGATCCAGAGCAACTCCACTTCCGGCGCCTCGTCCGTCTCGCAGGCGGCCGCTGTAGCGGCCTTGTCCGGTCCGCAGGACGGCGTGTCCATCATGCGCGACACCTACCGCCGTCGCCGCGACCTGGTGGTGTCGGCGCTCCAGGCCATCCCCGGAATGAGCTGCGCGGTGCCGGACGGCGCGTTCTACGCCTATCCAGGCATTGCCGGATGTCTCGGCCGAACCAGTGCCGGCGGACGGCGTATCTACAGCGACGACGACTTCGCGATGGCCCTGCTGGAGGAACAGCACGTCGCCACGGTCGCCGGCAGCGCGTTCGGAATGAGCCCGTTCATCCGCCTCAGCTTCGCGTCGAGCGACGCATCGCTGGTCGAGGCATGCCAAAGGATCGCCCGGTTCTGCGCCAACCTGTCGCCGTAACCGCAACCGGTTGACAGATAGCGGAAGCCGACGCCAGCCTCGCGGTGGACGCCGGCCTACCTGCCAATCCGTCCAGGGCCCCCGGCCGGCCGCCGGCTGTCACTGCAACCATCGGGACGGCTGATTCCGTCGTCAGGCGGCCGACAGGCGCTCGCGCAACAGCGACATCAAGGGCCGCTCGACCGGCGGCCGGAGCGCCCTGGTCTGGACGGTCGCGTGGAAAATCTGCAGCACCGGCCGCGAGGGCGCTTCCTTCACCGGGCCGGGCTGGAAGGCGGAACGGTTTGCCAGGCTGGCTGCCAGATCACGACGCTGCCGGGTCGCCGCCACGGCGATCTGCGACAACTGCGCCATGTCACCGGCGCCGGACGTCTTGCCATAGCAGAGTGCCGCGAGACTTCTCGCCACCCGTAGATCGGCCCGACGCCAGGCCTGACGCAGCGCGCACTCGGACGTCTCCGGATCCGACATCGAACTCTTCCCCTTGTCTCGGGTGTCTACGCACCGCGTCGGGTCTGGATGACCTCTTGTGTCATGATAACGCAATCGTTTGCCGGCCGTCGATGCGAAAAAGAGAAGCATCCGGACCCGGAGGATTCGTCTCGAAACGACATGAAATTATCAGGATCGACGGCCACCTCCGGTGCATCCGGCCGGTCGCCCCGCCACCCGCCGCGTCACCCGGCGGGCAGGCTCCGGTTCCTGTCAGCCGGCGATAAAGATCAGGCGGTGATGAAGAAGCCGCGCAGCCGTTCCACCAGCTCGAACGGTGCTTCCTCCGGGATGAAGTGCCCAGCCTCGATCGGGCCGCCCTCCACCGCACCGGCGACCCCGTTCTGCCACAGCGTACGCGGATCGTACCATCCGCCGATCCGCCCGTGTGTGCCCCAGACCAGGAGAACCGGGCAGCCGATCTTGCGCGATGCCTGGTCCTGCACCGGCACGGGCCCGTCCGCTGCCGCGCTATGGCCGCGCGGTTCGGCGTTCCAGCCGCCTTCCAGCAGGTAGTCGGTGACCGCTTCCGGATCGAACATTTCCGGCTTCTCGTCCGGGGCGACGAGGCGGAACCAGTCGTCCGGCGCCTTCACCAGCAGCGCTTCCGGCTTGGGGTGCAACTGGGCGAACCAGCACGCCTGGTAGCCGGCCAGCGCGAAGGCCATGTCCTCGCGTCCGCCGTGTTCGAGCAGGGGCACCGCCTCGATCAGCCCCAGCCGGTCGACGTTGTCCGGGGAGTCGAGCGCGATGCGCGCCGCGACGTGGGCACCGAAATCGTGCCCTGCGACCGAGAAGCGGCGATGCCCGAGCCGCCGCATCAGCGTCAGCATGTCGTGGGCGAGCTCGCCCACGGTGAGGTGCGCCGGCAGGTCGGCGCACACCACGGCGAAGCGGTCGCCCAGCGCCGGCGCCACCTGGTGCCACATGGCATGGGTCTGCGGCTGGCCGTGCAGCAGCAGCAGCGGTGCCGCCTTCCAGCCCGCGACGCCTCCGGTACGCAGCCGGTAGCGCGTGCCGGACAGCGTCATCTCTTCGTAATGGAAGCCGGCGAAGAACATGCAGACCACATCCGCTTGAAGGCTCCCTTGTTCCC
This sequence comes from uncultured Acetobacteraceae bacterium, assembly GCA_964242425.1. Classification (GTDB taxonomy): domain Bacteria; phylum Pseudomonadota; class Alphaproteobacteria; order Acetobacterales; family Acetobacteraceae; genus Lichenicola. Next base: position 3,871 of record CAXTCK010000178.1, read on the forward strand.
GAGCTTGCTCCGGGCTGCAATGGGAGCCGGGCGCATGCTGGCGCCCGGGTGCTGGCAGCTAGCACGATTTCACCTTCCAGGGGAGCAACGATGGCCGGTCTCGACCCGGACGACTGGCAGGACCTGCGCGCGCTGGGACACCGCATGCTGGACGACATGATCGACCGGCTGGCGGCGCACGGCGCCGGTGCCGGCCCGGTCTGGCAGCCGATGCCGCCGGAAGCGCGGGAGGCGCTGCGCACGGCATTGCCGCGACGGCCCACCGATGCGGCGGCACTCTACGAGGCGTTCGGGGCCCAGGTGGTACCCTATGCGCTTGGGAACACCCATCCCCGGTTCATGGGCTGGGTGCATGGCGGCGGCACCGGCATCGGCATGCTGGCCGAGCTGCTGGCAGCCGGGCTGAACGCCAACCTCGGCGGCCGCGACCACGCGCCGATCGAGCTGGAACGCACCGTGATCGCCTGGGCCGCGGAGATGATGGGCATGCCCATCACCAGCTCCGGCATCCTGGTGACCGGCTCGTCGATGGCCAACATGATCGCGGTCCTGGTGGCGAGGCGGGCGGCGGCAGGACCCGCGGTGCGCGCCGAGGGCGTCGGCGGCCGCGGTCTCGTCGGGTATGCCGGCGCCAGCGCGCACGGCTGCATCCCCCGCGCCTTCGACCTGGCCGGCCTCGGCACCGACGCGCTGCGCTTGATCCCGCTGGACGCCGACCGTCGCATGAGCCTGCCAGCCCTGGGCAAGGCGGTGGAACGGGATCGTGCGGCCGGGCTGACCCCGTTCATGGTGGTCGCCACCGCCGGCACCGTGGACACCGGCGCGATCGACCCGCTCGACGCCATCGCCGCCTTTTGTGCTGAGCAGCGGCTTTGGTTCCATGTCGACGGGGCGTTCGGGGCGTTGGCGGCGTTGTCTCCGGCTATCCGGCCGCAGCTCGCGGGCATCGAGCGCGCCGACAGCCTGGCGTTCGACTTCCACAAATGGGCGCAGGTGCCATACGACGCGGGCTGCATCCTGGTGCGCGATGGGCAGGCGCAGGCGGACGCGTTCGCCCAGACGCTGGCCTACCTGTCGCGCGAGGACCGGGGCGTCGCCGCCAACGCGCCATGGCCCTGCGATCTCGGGCCCGACCTGTCGCGCGGCTTCCGGGCGCTCAAGATCTGGATGACGATCGCGGCCTATGGCGCTGATCGTATGGGAGAACTGGTCGACCAGAGCTGTGCCGTGGCACGACATCTGGCGGCGCGCGTGGAAGCGGAGCCGATGTTGGAACTGTTGGCGCCGGTGACGCTGAACATCGTTTGTTTCCGGGTTCGGTGCGGTGCTGCCGACCTGGATCATCTCAACGGCGAGCTGGTCAAGGACTTGCATGAATCGGGAATCGCCGTGCCGTCAACCACGACGATCGACGGCAAGCGGGCGATCCGGGCGGCCATCGTGAACCACCGCACCACCACCTGCGACGTGGACCTGATGATCGACGGAATCCTGGAGCTCGCGCGGAGGTAGACCTCTACGACCAAACCTCTTGATAATGCAGCGTCACGAACAACTCCATAAGCCTCATCGTCAACTACATAACCGGCGACGAAGCATCACACCTGCTCGTAGAATTCCCTTACAAGCACCTGTCCCTAAAGCATTCTCCGTGCAGCCGACATCCTGTTAGCGCGGCATGAGCGACAGCCGCTTCAGCGATCCAGCAGGACGCGGGCGACTGCGGTGCGCAACCGCTTGCTGTCCGGGCTGGTCACGCTGGAGAACCAGTTCGCCAGGCGCCCATCGCGCCCGATCACGTACTTGAAGAAGTTCCACCGCGGCCGGGACAGCGGACCGCCCTGTTGCGCGAGCCAGCGGAACAACGGGTCGGCCTCCGGCCCACGCACGTGCAGCTTCTCCGTCATCGGAAAGCTGACGCCGTAGTTGCTGCTGCAGAAGCTGGCGATGTCCGCGCCGCTTCCCGGCTCCTGGCGGCCGAACTGGTTGCTGGGCACGCCGATCACGGTCAGCCCGCGTTCGCGGTTCTGCGACCACAGCGCCTGCAGCCCCTCGTATTGCGGCGTGAAGCCGCATCTGGACGCGGTGTTCACGATCAGAAGCGGCCGGCCGGCGAACTGTTCCAGCTTTAGGGCTTCGCCTTGCAGGGTGTTGAGGGTGAAGTCAAAGGCGTTGCGTTCGGCCATGCCGTCCTCCGGATCGCGATCGCTCCATCAGCCGACCAGGGCGCCAGCGGTCAAGGGGTGGCGACGGGCGACGCCACGTGACGCAGCCGGCTGAGGCTGATGGCCGATGCCGAGGCCGCGACCAGGGCAGCCAGGCCGAGGCAGGCCTGGTTGGCGGCGTGGCCCAGCAGGGCGAAGGTCATCGCCACCAGCATCGCACCGGTGGTCTGGCCAAGCAGGCGGGCGACGGAGATCATGCCGCTGGCGCTTCCGGCCCGTCCCGCCGGTGCGGCCAGCAGCATGGCGCGGTTGTTGGGTGGCTGGAACAGCCCGAACCCGGCGCCGGCCAGGGCGATCCGCCAGGCGATGTCGGCGTCGGTGGGATCCGTCGGCAACAGCCAGAGGGCCAGAAAGCCGCACGCGGTCAGGCCGAGGCCGACGGAGGACAGCACCGCCGCGGGATACCGGTCCGACAGCCGCCCGATGAACGGGCCCACCGCCACGATTGCCAGCGGCCAGGGGGTGATGAGCAGCCCGGTCGCCACCGCGGAACGGTGCAGCAGCCCTTCCAGGGTGAACGGCATGGAGATGATGAAGAAGTTCGACGCGACAAAGGCGAGGAAGCCGGTCAGCACCGCCACCCGGAACGCTGGAAGGCCGAACAGGTCGACCGGCAGCATCGGCTCCGCCTGGCCGAACTGCCGTCGCACCAGCACCACGAGGCAGAGGCTGCCCAGCGTCAGCAGCGCCACCGAGACGGCAAACCCGTCGCGATGCGCCAGCCGGTCGAAGCCGACGATGAGCGCCCCGAAGGCGATGGCGTTGAGTGCCGCCGACGGCAGGTCGAGTGCTGCCGACCGGACCGGCGTGCGCGGCAGGCAGAACAGCGCGAACAGCAGCGCCACGCCGCCCAGCGGCAGGTTGATCAGGAACAGCCACGGCCAGCGCGCCACCGACAGCACGATCGCCGCGATGGTCGGGCCCAGCGCCACGCCGGCCGCGACCACCATGCCGTTCAGCGCGATCCCCCGCCCGATGATCGCGCGCGGATAGATGTGGCGGATCAGGGCCGCATTGACGCTCATGATGCAGGCGCCGCCGAAGCCCTGCAGCGCCCGCGCCAGGGACAGCTGCAGCAGCGTGGTCGAGGCGGCGCAGAGCAGGGAGGCCAGCACGAACAGCGCCAGCCCGATGCGGCACATCCGCGC
>CAXTCK010000179.1:0-7203 GCA_964242425.1 uncultured Acetobacteraceae bacterium
ACGCCTGATGCCAGAGGCCTGGTTCACCCGTGGTGGTGGCCAGCCTCCATGCCGTCATGATGCATGGACATCGGGTGCCTGCGGTTGAGCAGCATCAACCCGACTGCCAGTGCTCCGAACAGCAGATCGAGCCAGAACGTGTGGTCCAGGCGGAACCGCGTCACCGCCGCCCGGACGCTTCCGGCGTTGGCCGGCACCAGGCCGAGCGCCGAGAACAGGAGCTCCATCAGCAGGCCCGCCAGCACCATGGTGGCGTAGAACACGGCGGCGATGTAGGCCGCCATCTTCCAGCCATAGTAGCGCCTGTACACGTCGAGCAGCGGCAGCACGATCAGGTCGGCATACAGGAAGGCCAGCACGCCGCCGAAGCTGATGCCGCTGCCCCACAGGATCGCCGCCAGCGGCACGTTGCCGATCGAGCAGACGAAGCTGACCACCGCCACCAGCGGCCCCAGCAGCGCGTTCGCGGGCGCCTGCACCCAGGGCGAGGCGCCGTGCAGGAACAGCGCTGCCCACCAGCCACGCGGCACGAACGCGCCGAGGAAGCCCGCGATCAGGAAGCCGAGCAGCAGGTCCTTCCACAGCATTGACACGTCCATGACAAAGGTCTGCGCCACCCTGACCGGCAGCTCCGGGCTGCGCAGCTTCGCCCACAGCGTGTCGCCCGCGACCGGCATTCCCGCGTGCTGGTGGCCGGCTCCGGGCTCCTCGTGCGTCCGCGCGGCCTCCACCAGCCGCGCCGGATAGGTGAGACGCACCAGCACCGCCATCACCGCGACCAGCACCACGCCGCCGACCCACTCGGCGGCGGTGAACTGCCAGCCGAGCAGCAGGAACAGCACGATGCCGAGCTCGATCACCAGGTTGGTGGACGAGAACAGGAAGGCGAGCGAGGGCACCAGCCCGGCGCCGCGCTTGAACAGCGTGCGCGACACCGCCGCCGAGGCGTAGGAGCACGACGAGCTGGCCGCCCCGAACAGGGTGGCAAGCGCCACCTCCCGCACCCCGTTCCGGCCCAGCGCCTCGCGCATCCGGTCCTGCGGCACCAGCGCCTGGATCAGCCCGGAGATCGCGAACCCCAGCACCAGGCTCCAGCCCACCTCCCAGGCCATGCCGGCGGACAGCAGCAGCGCCTGCCCGAGCCGATGGACGACCTCGCTCACCCGGCGTGGGCCCGTAGGAACGGCAGTAGCCGTTCCTGCACCGCGCCCGGCCCCTGCCGCTGCGGAAAATGCCCGAGCCCGTCCAGCACCGCCCGTTCATAGCCGCCGGAGAACAATTCTTCCTTGCCTTCGGAGCTCTGCGGCAGCGCGACCGGATCCGCTCCGCCCTGCAGCATCAGGGTTGGCACCCTGATCACCGGATCGGCTGCGACGCGCCGCGCCATCGGGGCATAGGCCGGGTTTCCCGCCGCCAGCGACCAGCGCACCCGGTACGAGTGCACGGTGATCTCCGCCCAGTCCGGGTTGTCGAACCCGGCCGCCGCGACCGCGAAATCGTCCTCCGGCACCGTCCAGCCGGGCGACCACGCTCCCCAGATGTGTCGGGTGAGGCCGCGCCGGTCGTCGCGCACCAGCGCAGCCCCGCGCTCCAGCCCCATCAGCCATTGGTACCAGAGCGCCTGGTTCTGCGGCATCGACACCGGCTGGTCCGGATCGTTCCTGTCCCACCCCGTCGCCAGCGCCGCCAGCGCCGACACCCGCTCCGGCGCCACGCATGCCACCGTGTAGGCGGCCCGCGCGCCCCAGTCGTGCCCGACCACGCCGAACCGTTCGAGCCCCAGCGCGTCCGCCAGGTCCAGCACGTCCTGCGCCAGCGCCACCACCTCGCCCGAGCGCATCGCCGCCGCGTCGCGGAACCGCGTCGGCCCGTGCCCGCGCAGGAACGGCGCCACCGTGCGATACCCCGCCTCGTGCAGCGCCGGCAGCAATGCGTCCCAGGTTCGCGCCACGTCCGGCCACCCGTGCAGCAGCATCAGCGTCCGCCCATGCTCCGGCCCCGACACGAGACAGCCGACCGACAGCACGGGCGTGTCGATGGTGATGAGCGCCATGAACCCCGTCCCTCCGAGATGCCCGCGGAAAGCGCTAGCCGGTCGCCAGCGCCAGCGCGTGCTTCAGGTCCGCGACGAACGCGGCGTATTCTCGCTGCTTGGTGTCCTCGTCCGGTATGCGCAGCAGGTAGGACGGGTGCACCGTGACGAAGCCCTGCGCGTTGCTGCCGTACTCGTCCGGCAGTGCGATCGGCTGCGACCGCTCGCGCCCGATGGTCACCGCCCGGCCCAGCACGGCACGCGCCGCGGTGGCGCCCAGCATCACCACCAGCGCCGGCTTCACCGCCCGCCGCTCCTCCGCCAGCCACACGTTGCACGCCCTGATCTCCGTCAGGTCCGGCTTGGCGTGGATGCGACGCCTGCCGCGCGGCTCGAACTTGAAGTGCTTGACCGCATTGGTGACGTACACCGTGCTCCGGTCGATGCCCGCCTCGGTGATCGCCCGGTCCAGCAGCTGCCCCGCCGGCCCCACGAACGGCCGCCCCGCCAGGTCCTCCTGGTCGCCCGGCTGCTCGCCCACCATCATCATCCGGGCGTCCGCCGGCCCTTCGCCGAACACCACCTGGGTCGCCGGCTCCCACAGATGGCAGCGGCGGCACGCGGCGGCCGCCTGTGCCAGCTCCGCCACCGTGCCCGGTCGCACCGCATCGGCCTCGACGACACCGAGCGCCGGGCCAGGTGTCGGGTCCAGCGCCAGGCCAGGCGAGGGGCCGGGTTCCGCTGCCGCCGCCAAGCGCTTCGGTCTCGGCTTGCGTTCGCTTTCGTCCAACGGCGGCGCCTCCAGCATGGTCTCGGTCCGACGCCCGGCGGTGCGGATCAGTTCCGGGATCGCCGCCGCTTCGGGCAGGTTGCGCCAGTACTTCTTCGGCATCTCCGAGCGCATCGCCGACACCTTGAGCCGGGCCGGGTTGAAGATGGCGCCGTAGTATGCCCGCCAGTAGCGCTCCAGCGCGTCGTCGTCCGGCACCTCCGACGGATCGGCGCCCGGGCCGAACTGCGTTTCGGTGCCGTTCCAGTGCAGGCTGCGATACGGGGTCAGCACCGTGAACAGCATGGTGGCGAAGCGGCGCACCAGGAAGTCGGCATTGGCCTCGACGATGAAGTGCTCCGGCTCGAACCAGGCGACGTAGCGCATCCCGCTAGCCGGGCCGTCCGTCAGCGCTTCCGGCGCCGCCCCGGTCGGCACCTCGGTCGGCACCTCGCGGAAGCGCAGAAAGGCGCGCATCTTGTGCGTATCGCGGCGCACCGACTGCGCCAGCCGGACCGCGCGCTGCACCGCCGGGTCGGTGACCAGCTCCGTGATCTTCTTCTCGCCGTGCTGCGCCCGCCACAGCAGGCCATAGAGCAGGTCGAACCGTTCCGGCTCGCACGCCTGGATCACCGTCTGCGCCAGCTCCACCAGCGCTCGCGACACGGTGAAGCCACCGGCGGCGGGTGCGGATGGCGGTGCTGCGGCGGGCTCGTCCGGTGCGTCGCCGCCTTGCGCGAACAGGTCGTCCGGCGCACCGACCGAGAAGTGCACGCCTTCCGGCGGCACGCCCGCCAGCGCCAGCCGGCGCGCGGCCGTGCGCCATCCGGCGAAGTCGACCTGGTGGGCAAGAACGACGCTTTCCATCGCCGCCTAAAGCAGAGCGAGCTGCCTGGGTTGCGGCGCCAAACGCTGCGACAGGCGCGCGCTGTCCAGCTCGGCCACCGGCCGGTGGTCGAGCGCCACCACGAACGGCGCGATCTTGTTCAGCGACAACCGCAGCCGCGCCAGGTCCTGCATGCGCAGCTGCCGGTGCCGGCGCACCTGGATGATCCGGTCCACCGACTTCACCCCCAGCCCCGGCACGCGCAGCAGCGCTTCCCGCTCGGCGGTGTTGACGTCCACCGGGAACATCGCACGGTTCTCCAGCGCCCAGGCCAGCTTCGGGTCGTGCACGAGGTCGAGGTTGCCGGCCGCGTCGGTCGCCAGCTCCTCCACCCCGAAGCCGTAGAACCGGAGCAGCCAGTCCGCCTGGTACAGCCGGTGCTCGCGCAGCAGCGGCGCCGGCTTGAGCGGCAGCGCCGCGGACGCGTCCGGGATCGGGCTGAACGCCGAATAGTACACCCGGCGCAGGCCGTACGCGCCGTACAGGTTGCTGCTCATGCGCAGGATGGCGCGGTCCGGGCTCGGGTCGGCACCGACGATCACCTGCGTGCTCTGCCCCGCCGGCGCGAAGCGCGGCGGCTTGGCCGCCCCCGCCCTGGTCTTCTCGCGCGCCGCGTCGATGCCGAGACGCATGCGGCCCATCGAGCGCCGTATGCCGCCCATGTCCTTTTCCGGCGCATACTCCTTCAGCGCCCCTTCCGTCGGCAGCTCGACGTTGATCGACAGCCGGTCCGCCCACTTGCCGGCCTCCTCCAGCAGCAGCGGGTCGGCGTCCGGGATGGTCTTGAGGTGGATGTAGCCGCGGAACCCGTGCTCGACCCTGAGCGTGCGGGCGACGCCGATCACCTGCTCCATGGTGTAGTCCGGCGAGCGGATGATGCCGGACGACAGGAACAGCCCCTCGATGCAGTTGCGCCGATAGAAGCCCAGCGTCAGGCGCACCACCTCCTCCACCGTGAACCGCGCCCGCTTCACCGACGACGACTGCCGGTTGATGCAGTACGCGCACTCGTACAGGCAGAAGTTGGTCAGCAGGATCTTCAGCAGCGAGATGCATCGCCCGTCCGGCGCGTAGGCGTGGCAGATGCCCATGCCCTCGGTGGAGCCGATTCCCGACGTGGCGCCCTTGCTGTCGCGCTTCTCCGTGCCGCTGGACGCGCAGGACGCGTCGTACTTCGCGGCGTCCGCCAGGATCTCGAGCTTGGCCAGCAGGTCCATCAACAGTTCCCGTCCTGTTCCAGCATCAGCCACCGGACAACGGCGGGATGGATCGTTACGGAAGATGGGGTGTTGCCGCCCCAAAGGTAAGCCCGGGGCTCGCTGCCGCCCCTTGACCGGATGCTGCCCGCGGCGGCAGGACGAAGCGCGAAGGGAGCCGCTCATGTCCGACGGTTTGACCGAGGCGGCGGATCGGATCGAGAAATGGTTCGCCCACGCCTGGCCGCTCTGGATCGCGCGCGGGATCGACCCGGACAACCGCCTGTTCGTCGAGACCCTCGATCCGGTCGGAAGGCCCGACCTCGCCGCCCCGCGCCGGGTGCGGGTGCAGGGGCGCCAGCTCCACTGCTTCTCGCGCGCAATCGCGTTCGGCCACGCGCTGCGGCCAGCGCTCGACCACACGCTCGACGCGATCGCCGCCGCCGCGTGGGACGGGGCGGGGGGCGGCTGGATCCACCTCCTGTCCGGCGACGGGCGGCCGCTCGACCGCAAGCGGGACAGCTACGACCAGGCCTTTCTGTTGTTCGGCCTTGCGGGCGCCGCCGCCGCCGGGCTCGACCGCGCCCGGCTCCTGGCCTCCGACACGTTCGCCTTTGTCGACACGGTGCTGACCGATCCGCGCGACGGCAGCGTCAGCGAAGGCGTGCCCCCTTGCCTGCCGCGACGCTCCAACCCGCACATGCACCTGCTGGAAGCGCTTCTCGCCTGGCATCGTCTTTCCGGCGCGCAGCGCTTCCTCGACCGCGCCGACCGGCTCGCCGCCTTGTTCGCTGAACGCTTCTTCGACCCCGGGACCGGCACGCTGGGCGAGCACTTCACCCAGACCTGGACCGCGGCGCCTCACCCCCATGGCGCGTCGGTCGAGCCGGGGCACCACCTCGAATGGTCGTGGCTGCTGCACCGCCTGGCGGAAGCCGGCGGCCGCGACCTCCGCCCGGAAGCCCGCCGCCTGCACCGCTGGGCGCTGGCGCACGGACTGGACCGGGACGGCTTCGCGATCGACGAGTGCGACCGCACCGGCGCGCCGCGTCGCGTCACCCGGCGGCTCTGGCCGCAGACCGAGCTGATCAAGAGCCACCTCGCCAACGGCGAGCCGGACGAAGCCGCGCGCGTGAGCTGCCGCGTGCTCGACACCTATCTCGCGACCGACCCTGTCGGGCTGTGGATCGACCAGTTCGACGAGTCGGGCCGTGCCTGCGGCGCGAACGTGCCCGCCAGCACGCTCTACCACATCGTGGTGGCGTTCGAGGAGCTGCTTCGTGCCGCCGGCCGGGTGCTGCCAGCCGGCTAGCCGGCCCGGATCAGGTCCGGTTGCTGGCGCTCTGCACCAGGGTGCCGCCGCCCTGCAGCATCTGCTCGGGCAGGTGGATCTGCGTGATCTTCCACTGCCAGTGTTCCAGCCGCATGGACACGCACACCGGCTGCGCCGAGGGATCGTCGCTCATCCGGATCGCCGCCTCGAACCGCGCCGGACCGAGAAACGTGACCCGCTCCACCCGGCCGAACATCGACCGCACGGCCGCGAGCATGCCGGCACCGTTCCGGCCGGCACCGTCCTGGCCGTTCTCGTTCGCATCCGTCCGGGACAGCATCGCCATCATCCGCTCGGGCGTGACCTCGTTGTCGACCGCGCGGGACACGAGCGTGCTGGCGAACGACTCCCCGAACCCGGGCAGCTCGTCGTCGGCAGCGGACACCTTGGCGCTGGCCAGGCTGACCGGCACGCCGCCACCAAAATCGGTCTTCAGGCCGAGGCGCACGGCGCGCCAGTCAAGCGCGCCCCGAAGGGCCGCGACATCCTCGTGGCGCAGCCCGTTCGCCACCGAGAACAGCGCCGTCAACGGCGACACGACATAGAACAGAATGGCAAGAGCGAGACAGGCTGCGGAAACCGCGGCGGTGTCTCGAGGCAGGCTGATCGCGCGGAAGGCCATGGTGCACGCTGCCCTGTTCGACAAGCTGTTCCCCTACACAGCATCATCCTTCACCGCTCGACCCCTGGTCAAGCGCGATCGACGCGCGCATCTCCCGATCATGCGCGAGCTTCCTGAACGAGGCGTGAGGAACCGGCTTCCGCCTTCCCCGTCGCCGCTTGACCTGCGGTTTTCCGAACACGAGGTGCAGCGCTATTCCCGCCACATCCTGCTCGGCGAGGTGGGCGGCACCGGCCAGGCACGCCTGCGCGCAGCACGCGTGCTGGTGGTGGGGGCAGGGGGCCTCGGCGCGCCGTTGTCGCTCTACCTCGCCGCCGCCGGCATCGGCACCATCGGCCTGGTGGACGACGACGTGGTGGAGCTGT
>CAXTCK010000180.1:0-7081 GCA_964242425.1 uncultured Acetobacteraceae bacterium
GACACCGCCTCGGCCGCCGCGGCGCGCGGTAACAGCAGCCGTCCGCCCGCCGGCGGCACCGCCGCGACCAACGCCAACACCGCCAGCACCGACCATCGTTCCGCCATAAACCGCCCCGCCTTGTTCAACCAGGCGACTATGTGATCCGCCCCGTCTTGTTGCAACATGGACCGCGGCTCCCATCCGCGGGCAGCCGCACCGGCTGCGGCACCCGCTCCGCCCGTGGCACAATCGATCCGAAACGAACCAGCCTTTCCGGCACACCACCTCGAAGCGGGACCATGATGGAAGACCTCACGCCGATCCTGCCCGCGCATATCGAGGACACGATCCGCTCGATCGCGCGGCTCCATGCCGAACACCACCAGGCCGCCACTCCCGTGCAGCGGGTCGTCGACCGGGTGACCGGCCTTGTCGGCCGGCCGCGCTTCATCGGCATGTTCACCGTCGTGATTGTGGTCTGGATCGGCGCCAACCTGTTCGCGCTGTGGACCGGGCACACGCCGATGGACGCGCCGCCGTTTCCCTGGTTCGACAGCCTGGTCGGCATCGGCGCGCTGTATATCGCCCTGCTGATCCTGACCACGCAGCGCCACGCCGACCAGCTCGCCCAGCACAGGGAGCAGCTGACCCTGGAGCTCGCCATCCTCAACGAGCAGAAGACCGCCAAGGTGATCGAGCTGCTGGAGGAGATGCGCCGCGACAACCCCAGCCTGCGCAACCGGGTCGACGCGGAAGCGGCCGCGATGGCGGTGCCGGCCGATCCGCAGGCGGTGCTGGACGCGATCAAGGTGTCCCACGCCGAGGCCGAGCTGCTGGAGGAAGGCGGCACCCCAGCCGAGGCGATCGAGTAGGTTTCGCAGCACCCGGCAGGCGGTGGCGCGGCGTCGCGGTTCCCGGAACCGCCGCCGCGCCGGGGCCCGCCTGTTGCCCGGCCTGACGCCCGGCTTGACGTAGAGGCTTGACGGCGCCGTCCCGGCCTCGTTCCGTCGCATCGGCCTTCCGATCCCGGGCAGGCGACCTTCTCGCCACCGGACCCCTCATGACCCGCCCGCTCGCCGTGCTCTACCTCGCGGCCCTGATCGACGCGACCGGCGTGGGGCTGATCATCCCGATCCTGCCCACCGTGCTGCGCCGCCTGTCCACCGGCCCGATCGCGCTCGACTACGGCGCCCTGATCGCCTGCTTCGCGCTGATGCAGTTCCTGTTCGCGCCGGTGCTGGGGGCACTCAGCGACCGGTATGGCCGACGGCCGATCCTGCTGCTGTCGATGGCCGGCGGGGCGCTGGACTACCTGCTGACCGGCTACGCGCCCACCCTCTGGCTGCTCTACCTGGCCCGCGTGATCGGCGGCATGACCGCGTCCAACCTCGCGGTGATCTCCGCCAGCATCGCCGACCTGACCCCGCCCGAGGAACGCGCCGGCCGCTACGGCACCATGAACGCAGCCCTTGGCATCGGCTGGATCGCCGGGCCGGCGCTTGGCGGCACGCTGGGGCAGGTGTCCCCGGTGCTGCCGTTCCTGGCGGCGGCATCGCTCAACGGCGTCAACCTCCTCCTGGCGATCGTGCTGCTGCCCGAGCCGGCGCGGCAGCGGGTTCGGGCTCCCGTGCGCTGGTCCCAGCTCAACGCGTTTTCCGCCCTGATCTGGCTCGGCAGCGTGCGTGCGCTGGCGCCCCTGATCGCGATCTACTGCGCGCTTTGCCTGCTGGGGCAGGTCCCGGCAGCGCTGTGGGTGCTTTACGGCCAGAACCGCTATGGCTGGACGCCGTCCCTGGTGGGCTGGTCGTTCGCCTGCTTCGGGCTGCTGTTCTCGTTGTCGCAGGTGCTTCTCGCCGGCCGGTTGACCGCCCGCCTCGGCAACCGGCGCACGCTGCGCGTCGGCATGGTCTGCGACGCCGTCGGCAGCCTGCTGATGGGGCTGGCCCGCCGCGGCTGGATGCCGTTCGCGATCATGCCCTTGCTCGCCGCCGGCAGCATCGGCCAGCCGGCGCTGCAGGCGGAGCTGTCGCGCGCCGTCGGCGAGGCGCGGCAGGGCGAGCTGCAGGGCACGCTGTCCAGCCTCGCCAGCCTCGCCTCCGTGATCGGTCCCCTGCTGGCGACCGCAGGCTATGCCGTCACGCAAGGCAGCCTGCCCGGCGCCGCCTGGTTCGTCGCCGCCGCCGGCTACCTGGTCTGCCTCGTGCTGTGAGGCCGGTTCCGGTCGCGTCGGGCCCGTCGACGAGAAGTCCTGTTCCCCAGGCGGCTCAAGGCGAGCTGCCAGAAGCCGATCGCCTGCGACTTCCGCGCCTGGCGGAGCCGCATCGAGCGCGTGTTCAACCGGCTCGAACGGCCATGCCGCGCTGCCACCCGCTGCGACAAGATCGTGATGTCCTTACCCCTTCCTGAACCTGGCGGCCGTGCGGCCGGTTGTCGTGGCGCGCCAACATGCCTTGTTCCCGTGAACCATCGGTTCATCGACCACGGATCGCAATCGGGCCGCGATCCGTGCCACGGGAACCTCCCAGTTGAAGGGCTCCGGCTGGGTGAACACTTGCATGGTGCGGTACCAGGGCCTGTTCGTCCGCCCCGCGATGACGAGGTCCAGCAACGACACCAGACCTGCCGTGTCCGCGAAATCCGCGATCCTTGCGGTGTGGCCGATGACGTCCAGGCCGGAAGGCGGGTTCGCCGCTTCCGCGGCTGGGCCGCCGAGCTGCAGGCTGTAGAACAACACGTCGTCCGCGCAGGCGGCCATGGGTGCGAAGCTGGAAAGGGCGGTGGAGCGGCGCTCGTCGATCAACCGGTTCTGAAGGTGCCAGGGACGCTTCCCACCAGCCCAGCCCAGCCCGATCTTCAGCCTGGGCCGCGACGCACCTGCTTCCGGCGACCGATCCGCCGATCGCGATCGAGAACAGGTTGCTACGCCGAAACGATGTCCGGATCGGCAGACAGGTAGCCGCTGGCGAAGGGCACGGTGTCGATCGTCATGCCGAGCGCGTAGGACAGGCTCGTCAGCGTGCAGAACAGGTCGTAGGCAGGCATTGGATCGTCCGTGGACACGACGGGGATGCCGAACGTGCGGGACACCAGGCGCACCAGCGGCGGTGGAACCCGCATCACCGGCAGGCAATCCATCTGGCGCAGCACGGGGACGAAGCGGCAGAACTGCAGGATGTCTCCCGGTCCGCGTTCGCCGTGCAGCAGGAGCGTGCGGCCTGCGAGCGGCTCGCCCTTCCACGATGGGCCCTTCGGCAGGCCGGCTGCGAAGGCCTGCGTGTGCAGCCGCCACTCGTACTCCATGAAGCCGCGCCGGTAGTCGCCGGGGCCGAGATAGGCGAGGGAACGGTTGGTGCGCCGTTCGGCATCATCGGGTGTCGCGGCGACGGCGGGATTGAAGAAGCTCAGGGCCTGCTGCGGCAGGCCGCGGCGCCGCAGGGTGACGCCCATTCCCTGACCAGGCAGGGCGACGGTCCGGCTTCAAGCGCAGGGCGTTCGCGAACGACGCGACCGCGTCGTCGTAGCGCTGCAGCTCCAGGCAGACGGTGCCGAGGTTGGACCATGCGCCATGGCGCTGCGGATCGAGGCCGATGGCTCGCACGAGCACGGCGGAGGCAGCCTTGAACCGCCCCAGCTCCTTCAGTGCGCCACAAAGGTTGAGGAGCAGACGCACGTCGTCCGGCCTGTCCTGCACCAGCCGCTCGAGGACAGCCACGGCTGCCTCGTACTCTCCCTGCCGAAGCGCGGCATCGGCCGTCGCGATCAGGACCATCAGGTCGGGCAGGGCCGCCGGCTGACCCGTCGATCGGGATGGCTATGTCCGTCTGCATCGATGTCCCGTCCCAGCCGCATGACCACGACAGGTCGGAAAGCTTGCCAGGCCGTGAACCGACGATCCGGGCAAGGCAGGAAGCGTTCGGGGATGGCCTTGGACAACGGAAGCGCCGTTTGTTCCGTCGCGCCGCCGGCCTGATTGCGCCATCTGGACGCGCGGCGGCAACCGTTGCAGGGGCCATGGCTTTAAGCTTGATCTACACGACGGAGCGACCGATGACCGACAACAATGCCAGCAAGATCGACATCGCGCAGTCGCAGCAGGGACCGCAGGGACAGCGCTACCTCGCCAGCGGCGACGCGATCTCGATGCGCCTGTGGGACAAGGTCGAGGCCGGCCATGCCAGCACCCCGGTCAGGCGCGACTACGAGACGGTCGGCTACGTCATCGCCGGGACTGCGGAGCTGGTCGTGGAGGGCAGCACCGTGACGCTGGAGCCCGGCAGCTCCTGGATCGTGCCCAAGGGCGCCGAGCACAGCTATCGGATCCACGATGCCTTCACCGCGATCGAGGCCACCCACCCGCCGGCCGAGGACCAGCGCCGGGACGCCGTTGGCTAGTTCCGGCACCGATCGGCCGGGCGGCGCCACGCCGGCATCCACACCGGACGGCATGCCGCCCGCCGGACACGGGACCCAGGGCAAGGACCAGTCGATGGATCTGGACAGGCGGCGGTTTCATGCCCTGCTCGCAGGCCTCGGGATCATGATGACGGATACCGGCGCCGAGGCGACTGAGCCGAACGCGGTGGTGGAAGCGTTTCACCTCCCTCCAAACGGCTGGGTACCGAACAACGACCGCCTTCCGGTGATCCTGTATCGAGCCGCCTTGCCACTGTCGGGCAAGGATCCCGCGTCTTCCTACGAGACGCTGTTCACCCGGAACGGCTGGCCGCCGCAGTGGCGCAACGGCGTTTATCCGTTCCACCATTTCCATTCCACCGCGCACGAGGTGCTGGGGTTCGCCGCCGGCTCCGCGCGCCTGATGCTGGGCGGTCCGGCTGGACGGGTCGTCGACGTACGCGCCGGCGACGTGGCGGTACTGCCCGCCGGCACCGGGCATTGCCGGCTTGATGCGGAGGATGGGCTGCTGGTGGTGGGGGCCTATCCACCGGGCCAGAATTGGGACATCTGCCGCGACCGGCTCTTCCCCGACGCCCTGGCACGCATGCAGCACCTGTCGTTCCCGCCTACCGATCCGCTGATCGGCACCGATGGCCCGCTCCCGCGGCTCTGGCAGCGATCCTTGTAATCGGTAACCACTGGTCAAGCGCGACCCGCACGATGTCGCCGGACGATCAAGGACGCCACCGCCGCATCCAACACCTAGCGAACTTCCGGCACTTGAGGGCGGGCCCGAGCCGCCTGCTCTGATGCTAAGCTGTCCGTATGCCAGTCTCGGACCACACATCGTTTCCTGCTGCGGTGGTATCCTCAGCTCTCGGTCTGGTCGGCCGCACTCCCCTGGTTGCCCTGGACCGCATCCACCCTGGTCCCGGAAGAATCCTGGCGAAAGCCGAGTTCATGCAACCCGGCGGCAGCGTCAAGGACCGAGCCGCCCGCGCCATCTTGCTCGCCGCTCGGGCGGACGGGCGGCTGGCTCCTGGTGCCGCGGTTGTCGAGATGACCAGCGGCAACATGGGCGCGGGCCTCGCCGTCGCCTGCGCGGCGCTGGAGCACCCCCTGGTCGTGACCATGTCCGCCGGCAACAGTCCACAGCGCGCGCGGATGCTGGAAGCGCTGGGCGCGGAAGTCGTGCTGGTGCCCCAGGTCGATGGCGCGCCAGGCCAAGTCACGGGCTCGGACGTGCACGCCGCGGCCGAGGCGGCGGCACGCATCGCGGCGGCACGCGGCGGCTTCTACGTCGACCAGTTCCGCGCGCCGGAGTGCGAGCAGGCGCACCGGGAGACCACCGGCCCGGAGATCTGGGCGCAATCCGGCAAGCGGGTGGACGCCTGGGTGGCCGCGGTCGGCACCGGTGCGACCTTTCTGGGTGTCGCTGCCTTCCTACGGCAGCGCAATCCCTCCGTCCTGTGTGTGGCGGTGGAGCCGGAAGGCTGCCGGCCGCTTGCGGGCCTTCCCGTCACCAAGCCCCGTCACCTTGTTCAGGGCACGAGCTACGGCAGCGTGCCGCCGCACTGGAACGCCAGCCTGATGGACGTCTCGGTCGCCGTCACGGACGGTGAGGTTGAGCGCTGGCGACGGCTGCTCGCAACCCGGGAGGGGCTGCACGTCGGCTACTCGGCGGCCGCCAATGTCGGCGCCTGCGCGGCCTTGCTGGCTTCCGGACGGCTTGCAGCCGAGGCGGTCGTCGTGACCGTGCTCTGCGACAGCGGCTTGAAGTATTGACCCGGAAGGCGGCGTTCCGTGGCACCGGCAGGCACGTCTGCTCACCATGGCTTGTGGCTCTAAATCCACTGCATACGGCTACCACTTCAACATAGCTAACGGACAGTTCCTTGCGGGCCGCATCACCCAGCAGCTTGTCCATCTTCTTCCGCTCGCCCACCAACTGCTCCAGCACGCGCAGCAGCGGCCCGATGGCCTTCTCCAGCCTGGGCATGTCGGTGAGCAGCTCGCGCACGCGCTTGTCGAACTGGCATCGGTGCGTTTCGCCCACCTTGAGGCCATGGACCTTCAGCAGGCCGCGGATGCTGCCTGGATCTGAAGCAGGCTGCCGACAACTTGCCGCCGGGCTTGCAGGATGGTCCGCACCGATTGCGCCTCGGGCGACTTGACATGCACGGGGCGGCAATGGCCCACGCGCATCATCTCGGCGATGCCACATGCGTCGTTTCGATCAGTCTCAACGGGCTTGGTTGAAAAGAAGCGTTGAGCATGACGCATCTCCACGCAAACCGACTTGAAGCCGGCCTCCATCAGGTTCGTGTGTAGCCACCCAGATAAAGGACAGGCTTCCAAGCCAACTAAATCGATCTCGTTTTTCCAGGTAAGCAGCTGTCCGATCAACGGCCCGGCTTCGCTATCGACCTTGCCAAACAAGCCGCGGGTGAGGCGGGACCCATTCGAGCCGCTCCGCCCGACGCGTTCCGCTTGCCGCAACTCGGCTCCCGAACCAAGCCACCTTGAACCGTGGGGCGTCGGAAGATGCTCCGGGGGCAGTGCCAGTTGTGGATCGGTGACGGTTGGCGGTGCGGGGTGGCCGTGAACGGCGAGGGATTGTCGTCGGCCGCCGGAGCCAGCGTTCCGGTGCCGTGATATGAAGATGGCGTCCAGAACGAGCTCCCACAGAGGAGCGACATCCGAG
>CAXTCK010000181.1:0-7067 GCA_964242425.1 uncultured Acetobacteraceae bacterium
GCGCCAACAGCCTGCATCAGCAGGGCGCCAACCAACCGAGCCGTGCAGCACGGCCGCTCTCGCCCCAAACAAGTTCGTCGTCGTCGTCGTACCAGCCCGTTCCCAGCCAGCTGAAACCACCCTTGGCCTCGTCACGTACGAGCAACCAGTTGCCGTAGGAAAAGACATTGGCCTTGTTGCCATCGACATGCACCAGATGGCCCATCATCGTATGCTGATGATTGTCCAGCAAGCTGTGGAACTTCGCAAAGAAGCGCTTGAAGTCGGCCAGATCCGACCAGCTAACCCCGGCCGAACCGAAATCAGCCGTCACATCCTCCGTGAAAATGCGGTCGAACAGGTTCCACTGTTGCGCATCGAGCGCGAAACCATAGAGGTTGAGGATCTCGATGATCGCTGCTTCGTCATGCTCCATGATGCTTGCGCTCTCCACCCCTTCGCGATACAGAATTGAAGGCTCTCTCACTTCATCAGGAGTGTCGACGTCGTGTCTTGGCGCCGGCTAGGTCCGCGAAATGCGCACCATCGGCGCACGAGCAGGCTGTTTCGCTCATGGTTTGAACGGACATCGGGCTTCCGGCTCGCGAAACCGTGGCGGCCCGATGCCCCCGGGACAAGCATGCTTTAGTTATTGCAGTCCCACACATTACAACAAAGTCGCAACGTCCAAGACGTGGAATCAGGGAGACCAGCATGAGTGACGAAGAAA
Organism: uncultured Acetobacteraceae bacterium; assembly: GCA_964242425.1. Lineage (GTDB taxonomy): Bacteria > Pseudomonadota > Alphaproteobacteria > Acetobacterales > Acetobacteraceae > Lichenicola. The sequence goes on from CAXTCK010000181.1 coordinate 710, forward strand.
AGATTTTTGTGCCGACCAATCCTTACGAGCCAGGCCCGGCAAATGGGGTTTTCAGCGCCTTCGAGCCCGGCAGCAGGACCTTGCCGGCCGGATACCGTCCCAACCCGATCTTCAAACCTCTGCCGCTCGACATCGTATTCGAGAAGGACGTCGCCGTCGCCATGCGCGACGGGGTCACGATCTATGTCGACATCCTGCGTCCCCCGGGCGTCGGCCCGGTGCCTGTCCTCGTCGCCTGGAGCCCCTATGGCAAAAGCCAGGGAACCGCACCGAGCGTTACCTCCCTTTTCGCCATGCTCGGCATGAGTTCCGCGCTGGTTTCCGGACTGGAGAAGTTCGAGGGTCCCGATCCCGCGTACTGGTGCGCGAAAGGCTACGCCATTTGCAATCCCGATCCCCGGGGCATCGCGCACTCCGACGGCGACAGCGACATGTTCGGGCGCCAGGAAGGCCGGGACTGCCACGACTTGATCGAGTGGCTCGCCGTCCAGGACTGGTGCACCGGCAAGGTCGGGATGAGCGGCACCTCGTATCTCGCCATCTCGCAGTGGTTCACTGCCGCCGAGCAGCCCCCTCACCTGGCTGCGATCAGCCCGTGCGAAGGCTTCAGCGACGTGTACCGCGATCTCGTCATGCGTGGCGGAATGCCCGACCTCGGCTTTGCCGAGAGGCTTCGCAGATCATACTCCGGCAAGAACAGGAGAGAGGATGTCGCCGCGGAAGCCGAACGCTTCCCGCTCGTCAACGAGCTGTGGGAAGACAAGGTCGCCTGCTTCGACAAGGTGGTGATCCCGACCTACGTCGTCGCAAGCTACTCGAACACCCTTCACACGGCAGGGACATTTCGCGGCTGGCGAAGGATCGCCTCGAAGGAGAAGTGGCTGCGCATCCACAACACGCAGGAGTGGCCTGACTACTACGAAGACGCGAACGTGGAAGACCTGCGGCGCTTCTTTGATCATTTCCTCAAGGACGAGGACAACGCCTGGGAGGAGACGCCCCGCGTCCGCTACTCGGTGCTCGATCTCGAAGGCGGCGACCGCATCAACCAGCCCGCCAGCGCGTTCCCGCCCGAGGATGTCGTCGACACGAAGTTCTATCTCGAGGCCAACTCGCGCATGTTGATGCCGCAGGCACCTCTGGGGGAGGCGGCGGCGGTCTACGACAGCGAGTCCGACCCGGCTCTGGTGTCCTTTACGGTCCGCTTCGAGAAGGAGACGGTCATGGTCGGATACCCCAAGGCGCATCTCTGGGTTGAGGCGAAGGGGGCGGACGACATGGACCTGTTCGTTCTCGTCCAGAAGCTGGACGCCCACGGCAGCCACCTCCAGCAGTTCACCGTGCCCAACCAGGGCGCCAGGATGCTCGATCTCACCGAGCGAGGCTCGTCGATCCTGCGCTACAAAGGGTCCAACGGTCGCCTGCGTGCCTCCGCGCGGCATCTCGACGAGACGCTGTCGACCGACGCCGTCCCCGCGCACAGCTTCGACCGCGTGGAGAAGCTGGCGCCCGGCGAGGTCGTGGACATCGAAGTCGACCTGTTCCCGATTGGCCTGCTGTTCCATCCAGGCGAGCAGCTCCGGCTGGTCATCAGCGCCCGCAACGGATTGGGACCGATGATGCCGATGGTAGACGACTATGTTCCCCAGAACCGGGGGCAACACATCATCCATACCGGTGGATCGCGTGCGTCCTATCTTCAACTCCCGATCGCGGCCGGTTAAGCGAGTTAGAACAGAGTCTGACCAATCTAGCGTTCTGATCGAGAAGTTCGTGCGATCATCCTCTCGGCTGAGGGGGTGTTTGAGATGGGCAAGGCGGCAGTTGCGATTGAGCTGAGCACCGCCGAGCGGCGCGAACTGGAGTCATTGGCACGCGCGCAGAAAACCGGCCAGGCCATGGCGCGTCGGGCGTCCTGCGCCCCAGAGTTGAGCGAGACACCTCACAAGCGGACGCTGTCTGCGACAGAGGTGGACGATGACGACAGAAACAACGACGGTCGCGGAGGCGGCAGGCCCTGGTCGAGGCGGCCGGATGTCGCGGCAGCGCAAGCGCGACGCGGTGCCCCGGCTGCTGCGGGGCGAGGACCTGGAGACGCTTTCGCGCGCCCTGGGCGTGACGGCCGCGACACTGAGCGGCTGGCGCGACACCTTCCTGTCGGCCGGTGAGGCCAGCCTGGCGACGCGGCCTGTGGATGCAGGAGAACTCGAAAGCGACCGGCTGAAAGCCAGGCTGAGCGAGATGCTGCTCGAGCGCGAGCTGCTGGAGGCCAAGGTCGCTGCCCTGGAGGGTGGGCGCCCTTTGGTCCGGCGGAGGTCGAGGCGATGAGCCGGACGATCTGCGCAAGCAGCGGCAGGCCCTGCGGCGTCGCCCGGGTGTGCCGGATCTGGCACGCCGCGCGGGCCACCCTCTATCGCCACCGCCGACCGGACCCGGCAGAGCCCCCGCGGCGGCGCGGACCGGCAGAACCGATGCCGGACGCGGCGCTGGTCGAGCGGATCCGGGCCGTTCTTTCCGCCAGCCCCTTCCACGGCGAGGGCCACCGCAAGGGTTGGGCCAGACTGCGCTTTGCCGGTGTCCGCACCTCCAGGCACCGGGTGCTGCGGCTGATGCGCGAGCACGCCCTGCGGGCGCCCTCGCGGGTCGGATCGCCGCGCGGGCCGCGCAACCACGACGGCACCATCATCGGGCACCCATCGCACTCGTGCGATGGGACCCGATCCCCCACGCGCTGGACACCATGTGGGACACGGACATGACCACCACCTGGACCCGCGAAGGCCAGGTCGCGGTGTTCATTGCCGTGGACCACCACAATGCCGAGTGCGTCGGCATCCACGCTGCCCGCCACGGCACCCGCCTCGAGGCGCTCGAACCACTCCGCCAGGGCGTGCGCCAGCATTTTGGCGCCTTTGCCAAGGGCGTCGCTGCCGGGCTCTGCGTCCGCCACGACCATGGCAGCCAAACCATGTCCGCCGTCTTCCAGGACGAGCTGGCGTTCGTGGGAGCCGAAAGCTCCCAGGCCTTTGTCAGGGCACCGGAAGGCAACGGCTGCGCGGAGCGGTTCATCCGCACACTGAAGGAGAACCTGCCCTGGGTGCAGACCTTCGACACCGTCGAGCAGCTGCGCCTGGCGCTGCTGGACTTCCGCGAAACCTACAACACCACCTGGCTCATCCAGCGGCTCGGGGATCAGACACCAGCCGCCGCCCGTCAGGCCCTGCCTTCACCTGCGGCACTCGCCGCGTAGCTTCCTTCATGGTGTCTCATCAACCAGGGCCGATACAGCGATGACAAGCTGGCGCAGATCCTCCGGGCAAGCGTTCACCAATTGACGAGCCTCATCGTCCGTAAGGAAGCGGATTTGTGGCGCCTCCACCTTCTGAAAGGGGCGGACGCGCCGCCAAGCCTCATCATTGACCGCGTGGCCGTCCCGGAACGCGAGGGTAAGTGCTGCCTTGAGGACGGTCAGGATGCGATTAGCCGTACAGGATGTTATGAACCTGCTAATTTCTTCCTGCGTACCGCTTCAGGAAGAAAGCATGTTCTTTCTTAAAAGAAAGAACCAAAGAACTTTCACAAATAAGGCTCTGCTGCTGCCTGCCTGACGCGGAGCGTCCGGACAAAATCTCTTTGCTTCTTTTTCTTCAGAAAAAGAAGATTCTTGTTTTCCTGTGCGGCACTGGCGTGTTGCCAGGTTCATAACACCCTCTAGCTCGACGTGCACGTTCGGCGTCGCTGTCTGCGGGACCAACGACCGGTGCCTGATTGACTCCCTTATTTGTTCTTACCCTGGCCGGGGCCTTTGACAGCGCGGCATGCCAGCGCTTGATCTCTGGAGCCGAGAGCTTCGCAAGCTTGCGCGGCCCGAGAGCAGGAATGATATGCGCGTTCACTGCCGTTTGCAGCGCACTAAGCGCCGTTCCACCCCGAGCTCGGCAGTCTTCGACATATCGGTCAAGCGTCTCGGCGACCGTAACCGGGGCAGGGGGCTTCGCGCCGGTTTGTGTCACCTGCTCGAACCAAATTCGTGCAGCATCCTGCGCGCCTAGGCAAACGTCAGTGTTCCTTCCCATCAGCGTCCAGAAGGTCATCAGCGGTGCCGAGGGCCTGATAGAGGCGTCCGCGGCTCGCGTCGTAACAGCGGACGATCCACGTGCCGGCCTTACCCTTAGCCAGCCGGCGGTACTCAATCGCGCGACCCTCCTGGATTGACCCGACGCCTCCTGGCGACGCCACCCACCACAGCGCCCCCCACCCACACGCCTCACCCTCCGGCATCGAACCGCGCGCGCGCAGCCCGAACCGCCGCGAAGCTCTCCTCGGACCATGCCACCAGCGCGGCCAGCGGACCCAGCACGGAGCGGCCGAGCGGCGACAGGCTGTAGCGCACGCTCGGCGGCTTGGTCGGGAACACCTCCCGCTCGGCCAGCCCGTCGCGCTCCAGCGCGCGCAGCGTCTGCGTCAGCATGCGCTTGGAGATGTCGGGAATGGCGCGGTGCAGCTCGCTGAAGCGGTGCGGCCGCGCCGCCAGCGCCACCAGCGCCAGCAGGGTCCACTTGTCCCCGATACGGTCCAGCACGTTGCGGACCGGGCAGGCGCCGGCGTCGAAGCCCCGCTCCCGCCAGGCCTCGAAGGCGGCGCCGAGCGGCGGATCGTCGGCGGGGAAGGGCACCGGAAGGTCACCAGGGGCGGACATCATGCCTCCTTACGTCGCCCGCAGCCGGTCCCTATTCAAGACCTCGTCTCCGATCGAGGCCTTGAACAGGAACCCGCCCCCATGCCCGCCCAGCCCCGCATCCTCGTCACCGGCGCCACCGGCCAGCTCGGCGCCCTCGTCATCGACGCGCTCCTGAAGACCACGCCCGCCGCCGAGATCGCCGCCCTCGTCCGCCCCGCCGAGAGCGGCGCCCCGTCCAGAACCGGCCGGCTGCAGGCGCAGGGCGTGCAGGCGCGCACCGGCCACTACGCCGACCCGGCCTCGCTCCGCACCGCCCTGGAAGGGATCGAGCGGCTGCTGTTCATCTCCTCCAGCGAGCTGGACGACCGCGTCGCCCAGCACCGCAACGTGGTGGACGCGGCGACGGCCGCCGGCGTCGGGCTGATCGCCTACACCAGCCTGCTGCACGCCGACCGCTCGCCGCTCGGCCTGGCCGAGGACCACCGGCGGACCGAGGCCCTGCTCGCCGCCTCGGGCGTGCCCACCGTGCTGCTGCGCAACGGCTGGTACACGGAGAACTACATGGCCAGCCTGCCCGCCTCCCTGGCGCACGACGCGGTGCTGGGCGCGGCCGGCAACGGCCGCATCGCCTCCGCCGCCCGCGCCGACTTCGCCGAGGCCGCCGTCGCCGTGCTGACAACGAAGGAAAACCAGGGCGGGCGCACCTACGAGCTGGCCGGCGACTCCGCCTACACCCTGGCGGAGCTGGCCGAGGAGCTGTCGCGCCAGGCGGGCCGCCCGATCGCCTACAGGGACCTGCCGCAGGCGGAGTTCGAGCATGTGCTCCTCGGTGCCGGCCTGCCGCCCTTCCTGGCCGCGCTGCTCGCCGACAGTGACGCCGGCGCCGCGAAGGGCGCGCTCCTCGACGACAGCGGCGACCTCCGCCGCCTGATCGGCCGGCCCACCACCCCGCTCGCCACCAGCATCGCCGCCGCGCTCAAGGCCGCCTGACCGCCTGCCAGCCCTTCCGCATCCACCGGAGCCGCTTCAATGACCCTGCCCACCCTGCACTACGTCCACGACCCGCTCTGCGGCTGGTGCTACGCCGCCGGGCCCCTGGTCCGCGCGGCGGCGGACGCCGGCGTGCCCGTCGTCCTGCACGGCGGCGGCCTGTGGGACCCGGCCGTGCACGCCACCGACGCCAAGCGGCGCATGATGCGCGAGACTGATGCCCGCATCGGCCGGCTGACCGGCCAGCCGTTCGGCCCGGCCTACCTCGACGGCCTCCTGGTCGATCCGGCGAGCGTCTGGTGGTCGCGCCCGGCCGTCGCCGCCGTGCTCGCCGCCGCGGCGGTACGGCCTGGCTCCGGCGCGGCCATGATCGCTGCGATCCAGCACGCCCACTACGTGGAAGGCCGCCGCGTGGTCGAGGACAAGGTCCTCGCGGAGGCGGCGTCCACGATCGGCCTCGACGCCGCGGCCTTCCGCCAAGCCCTGGCGGCAGCGCCCGTCGACCTGCACGTCCAGGACACGCGCGCGCTGATGCGGCGCCACGGCCTGCAGGGCTTTCCGGGCTTCCTCCTGGAGCACGGGAACACGCTCGAACACCTTGCGCACGAGAACTGCTACGGCCGCCCCGATGCCTTCGTGGCGGCCATCCGCACCGCCGCTACAACGGACCGGCGCGTCCCCGCCTGA
>CAXTCK010000182.1:0-6972 GCA_964242425.1 uncultured Acetobacteraceae bacterium
CGCGAGAACACCGGCGTCATGATCGGCTCCGGCATAGGCGGCCTGCAGACCATCTACGAGGCGTCGATCCAGGTGCACGAGGGCAAGGCGCGCCGGATCTCGCCGTTCTTCATCCCGTCCGCGCTGATCAACCTGATCTCCGGCCACGTCTCGATCCGGTTCGGCTTCAAGGGGCCGAACCATTCCGCCGTGACCGCCTGCGCCACCGGCGTGCACGCGATCGGCGACGCCGCCCGCCTGATCATGCTGGGCGACGCCGACGTCATGGTCGCAGGCGGCGCCGAGGCGGCGGTGTGCGCGCTCGGCATCGCCGGCTTCTGCGCGTCCCGTGCCCTGTCCACCGGGTTCAACGAGAGCCCGGCCCGGGCATCGCGCCCCTGGGACAAGGATCGCGACGGCTTCGTCATGGGCGAGGGCGCCGGCATCCTGGTGCTGGAGGAGTACGAGCACGCCAGGGCGCGCGGCGCCAAGATGTACGGCGAGGTGATCGGCTACGGCCTGTCCGGCGACGCGCACCACATCACCGCCCCGGCCGAGGGCCATGCCGGCGCCTACCGCGCCATGGTCAAGGCGCTGAACAGCGCCGGGATCGGTCCCGGCGACATCCAGTACGTCAACGCCCACGGCACCTCCACCATGGCCGACGACCTGGAACTCGAGGCGGTGGAGCGCCTGTTCGGCGACCACGGCCGGGGCCTGGCGATGTCGTCCACCAAGTCGGCCACCGGCCACCTGCTGGGCGCTGCCGGCGCGATCGAGGCGATCTTCTCGCTGCTGGCGATCCGCGACGGCGCGGCGCCGCCGACCCTGAACCTCGACGACCCGTCGCGCGCCAGCGTCATCGACCGGGTGGCGCACGAGGCGCAGCGCCGTCCGATCAGCGCGGCGCTCAGCAACAGCTTCGGCTTCGGCGGCACCAACGCCAGCCTGGTGGTGCGCGGCATCTGATCCCGCCCGTCACCGGCGCCCGTTCGCGCTGATGCGCAGGCTTCTCGTCCTGCTGCTCCTGCTGGCCAGCCTGGGGGGCGCCGGCGCGCTCGGCTTGCGCGCCCTGGCCGCGCGCGCCGGCCCTTTGCCGCAGACGACGGATCTCGTGGTGCCGCATGGCCGCCTGCGTGCGGTGGCGTCCGTGCTGCAGGGCGACCGGGTGCTGGCGCCGGGGCAGCTGGAGCTGTTGCTGTTCGCCGTGCTGGCGCGGATCACCGATCGCGGCCTGCCGCTGCACGCGGCGGAGTTCCGCTTTCCGGCGCACGCCTCGCTGCTGGCGGTGCTGGCGATCCTGCGTCACGCCCGTCCGGTGCAGCACGAGCTGACCATCCCCGAAGGCCTGTCCGCGGCGCAGGTCGCCACCCTGGTGGACGACGCCCCCGCCCTTGCCGGCGGGTTCGACCTGCCGGCGGAAGGCGGCGTGTTGCCGGAAACCTACGACTACGAGCGGGACACGTCGCGCCGCGCGCTGCTCGGGCGCATGGAGGCGGCGCTGCGGCAGACGCTGGCCGCCGTGTGGGCCGGCCGCGACCCGTCCGTGCCGCTGTCAAATCCGGAACAGCTGCTGGTGCTGGCCAGCATCGTCGAGCGCGAAACCGCGCTGGCGAACGAGCGTCCCCTGGTGGCGGAAGTGTTCCTCAACCGCATCAGGCAGGGCATGAAGCTGCAATCCGACCCGACCGTGTCCTATGCCGCCGCAGGCGGCCTCGGTTCCCTGCCGCGTCCGCTCACCCGCTCCGACCTGCTGCAGCCCAACCCCTACAACACCTATGTCATTCCCGGCCTGCCGCCCGGGCCGATCAGCGCGCCGGGCCGTGCCGCGCTGGAAGCGGTGGCGCATCCGGCGCAGGGCAACCTGCTCTACTTCGTCGCCAACGGTGCGGGAGGCCACGCCTTTGCCGCCGACCTTCCCGACCACCTGCGCAACGTCGCCCGGTTCCGCGCGATCGAGGCGGCTCGTCCCGGCCAGATGCCGACCCTGGATCCGTTGCGCGCCCCGCCACAGGTTCCCATCACGCCGAGGGGATAACCCGGCCCGGCAACCGGGCCGGAAGCGCAGGGTTCTAGCGCCACGCCCGCTTCCGGAGAGTTGCCGTATGCCCGACGTCACCCGCCGTACCCTGTTCGGCAGTACGGTCGGCCTGGCCGGTGCCGGCCTGATTGCGCCTGCCTTCGGCGCCACCCTGGGCGCCTCCCTGACCGGCGGACAGCAGGAGCCGCAGGACCTGCGCGGGGTGATCAAGGACAACAAGGTCACCCTGCCGCCGCTGCACCAGGCGAGCGAGGCCAACGGGTCGGTGCCCAACCCGATGCCGCCGGGCAAGCGGCTCGGCATCGCCGTGGTCGGGCTCGGCGCGCTGGCGCTGGAGAACATCATCCCGGGCTTCGCGGAAGCGAAAAGCGTGCGCCTCGTGGCCCTGGTCAGCGGCGAGCCGGACAAGGCGCGCCTTGTCGCCGCCCAGTACGGCGTGCCGGAAAAGAACCTCTACGACTACAACAACTTCGACCGCATCAAGGACAATCCCGCCATCGACGTCGTCTACATCGTGCTGCCCAACGCCCTGCACGCGGAATTCACCATTCGCGCGGCGCAGGCCGGCAAGCACGTGCTGTGCGAGAAGCCGATGGCGGCGAGTGTCGCGGAAGCGCAGTCCATGGTGGACGCGTGCAAGGCGGCAAACCGCTCGCTGATGATCGCCTACCGCCTGCAATACACCCCCGAGCACCGCAGCGTCATCCAGATGGCCCGCTCCAGGGCCTACGGCACGGTGCAGATGATCGAGGCGGTGAACGGGCAGAACGACGCGCCCAACGGCCAATGGCGGCAGATCAAGTCCATGGCCGGCGGCGGCTCGCTGCCCGATGTCGGGCTGTACTGCCTGAACGCGTTCCGCTACATCACCGGCGAGGAGCCGGTCGCGGTGACGGCGCAGCTGACCCAGCCGAAGAACGATCCCCGCTTCCGCGAGATCGAGGACGTGGCGATCTTCACCCTGCGCTTTCCCAGCGGCGTGATCGCCAGCGGCACCTCCGCCTACAGCTTCCACGAGAGCCGGTTCCTGCGCGTGCATGCCGAGACCGGCTGGTTCGGCATCGATCCGGCCTTCGGCTACGACAACCTCCAGCTCGCGATCAACCGCAAGGCCGGCAAGGCGAGCGCCACCGAGACCCGGCGCTTCACCCCGAAAAGCCAGTTCGCGCAGGAGATGGACGCCTTCGCCGCCTCCCTGCACGCCGGGCAGGAGCCGCGCACCGGCGGCGCCGAGGGCCTGCAGGACATGAAGGTCATGGCCGCGATCTACCAGGCCGCCGCCAGCGGCGGGGTGGTGACGATGCCGACCGTGACCGGTCTCGACACCACGCGCGGGCCCTGGCCGGAGGCGCTCGGCGCCTTCGTGCCGGTTTGAGGCGCCGGAACGATGGATACCGCCATGCCGCCAATCCCGCTTCGCCGCCGCCACGTCCTGTCCGGGGCGGCCGCCGCCACGCTGCTGTCCGCGACCGGCACCCGTGCCGCGACCGGCCAGCCGCTCGAACTGGTCGCCACCTTCACCGGCCCGCGTCAGGTGACGGGCGTGGCGGTATCGGCCAGGGGCCGCATCTTCGTGAACTTCCCTCGCTGGGAAGAGGATGTCGCGATCTCGGTGGCGGAAGTGGGCGCGAACGGCGCGCTGACGCCGTATCCGGACCGCCCCTGGAACGCGTTCCGCAACGCCGACGCGGCGGCGGCGGCACCGGGCCGGAGCTTCGTGTGCGTGCAGAGCGTCACCGTGGACGCGCAGGACCGGCTCTGGGTGCTCGATCCGGCCGCACCCGGGCTCACCTTCGAGGTGCAAGGCGGCCCCAAGCTCGTGTGCATCGACCTCGCCACCAACGCGGTGAAGCGGATCTACCGCTTCGGGCCCGACGTGGCGCCGCAGGGCAGCTACCTCAACGACATCCGCTTCACCGCCGACGGCAGGCGAGGGGTGATGACCAACTCGGGCGCGCCCGGCTGCCTGATCGCCTTCGACGTGGAAACCGGAGCCGCACGCCGCGTGCTGGTCGGGCATCCGAGCACGCAGTTCGACAAGACCGTGACCATCACCGTCAGCGGCAAGCCGCTGCGGATGCTGGACGGCCAGCCGGCGCACTTCTCCGCCGACGGCATCATGCTGGATGCCGACGACCGCACCGTGTTCTGGCAGGCCACCACCGGGCAGACCATGTACAAGGTGCCGCTCGCCGCCCTGTTCGACCGCACGCTGTCCGCCGAAGCGCTCGGGGCGAAGGTGCAGGTGGCGGCCAAGACCTTCGTGACCGACGGCTACTGGTCCAGCCGGCGTGCCGGCATGCTCCTGACCGCGGCGGAGGAGTTCGCGGTGCGCCGCATGGAGCCGGACGGCCGGTTCACCACGCTGGTGCAGGATCCCCGCCTGCTCTGGCCCGACAGCATGGCCGAGGGCCCGGACGGCGCGATCTACGTCACCGCCTCGCACATCCCCGAGATGAAGGCCTGGCAGGGGCCGGGCATCGCGCAAACGCAGCTGTTCCGCTTCCACCCGCGCTAGCAACAGGACGAACATCGATGACCAAGGCGATCGGCTATGCCGCCAACCATTCCTTCAGCCGCTTGAAGCCGCTGGAGTTCGAGCGCGACGACCCGAAGCCGGGCGAGGTCGAGATCGAGGTGCTGTTCTGCGGCGTGTGCCATTCCGACATCCACCAGGCGAAGAACGAGTGGGGCAACACGGTGTACCCATGCATGCCGGGCCACGAGGTGGTGGGCCGGGTGACGCGCGCCGGCGGCTCGGTCACGCGGCACAAGGTCGGCGACCTCGTCGGCGTCGGCTGCATGGTCGACAGCTGCCGCCACTGCGAGCCGTGCCGCGAGCACGAGGAGAACTACTGCGAGGGGCCGAACAGCTGGCTCGCCACCTATAACGGCCCGATGGTGCCGGCGGCGATGTCGCCGGACAAGACCAACAGCTATGGCCGCGACAACACCTATGGCGGCTACTCCACCCTCATGGTGGTGGCCGAGGATTTCGTGCTCCGCATCCCGGCCGGGCTGAAGCCGGAGGTCGCGGCACCGATCCTGTGCGCCGGGGTGACCACCTACTCGCCGATGAAGCACTGGGGCGTGAAGCCGGGCGACAAGGTCGGCATCATCGGCTTCGGCGGCCTCGGCGACATGGCGGCCAAGCTCGCAAAGGCGATGGGCGCCGAGGTCACCCTGTTCACCAGGTCGGAGGAGAAGACGGCGGAGGCGGCGCGGCTGGGCGCCAAGGGAGTGCTGAGCACCGACAAGGCGGCGATGGCAGCCCTCAAGAACAGCTTCGACTTCATGCTCGACACCATCCCGGAGAAGCACGACGTCAACCCCTACGTCGCCATTCTCAAGCGGAACTGCACCCTGGCAGTGGTAGGCGCGCTGGAGCCGCTGGCCCCGGTGAACAACCAGGAGCGTGCGATGCACCGCAAGAGCGTCGCCGGCTCTGTCATCGGCAGCATCGCCGAGACCCAGGAGGTGCTGGACTTCTGCGCCGAGCACGGCATCGGCCCGGACATCCAGGTGATCCCGATCCAGCAGATCAACCAGGCTTACAAAGAGGTGGAGAAGGGCGAGGTGCGGTTCCGCTACGTGATCGACATGGCTTCCCTCAGGCAGGAGCTGGCGGCCTGATCCTCGGGGCGCGCCCATGCCGTTGCAGGACGGCGTGGAGACGACCAGATTGGGGACAGGCGGAGCCGCCGGATCAGCTGGTCCGGGCAGGCAGGCCGCAGCGGAAGCAGTCGCGAGCCGGCGGTGCGGGCCGTCGGCACCAGGACGCCGCAGGGCATCCTGGTCGCCGGCTGTCGTTCGCCGTCTCGCCACGGTTTATTCGTGATCGAACCGGGCGATCGCCCAGCAGGAGAAAACCCATGGTCAGACGTCACAAGGAAGAAGAGATCGCCGGGATCCTCGAGTTCGAGGGCCGCAGCAGCCAGGATCCGGTGCTGCTCGAATGGCTGGCCGACCACCGCACCCGCAACGGCGGCAAGATCCGGGTGAGCCAGGGCGGCAAGGGCACGAGGGTGATGTTCAGCAAGGCGGCCGACATGGCATTCTGGCAGCAGCGCTCCGAGCAGCTGGCCAAGACCATGAAGAAGTCCGCCTGAGGCCGATCCGGCTTCCAGGCAAGGGCCGCGGCACCGGTCCCGGGGCGGCACCGGTCTGGCCCCGAGCGTTGTCATCGAACTGTCATCGAACTGCAACAACGGCGCCATTGCCGCCGACTAGAAGGCGCTCGACCGCGAGCGCCAACCGGACGCGCCTCGCCCGTGCCAAGGAACACCCGATGCGTTTGTCGAACCGGCTTGTCCCGCGTGCTGCCACCCGCGGTGCCGCAGCCCTGGCGCTTGGCCTGGCCTCGACGGCCGCCGCCCCCGCGCTGGCTATCGACATCACCGGCGCCGGCTCCTCCTTCGCCGCCCCGATCTATGGCGCCTGGGGCGCTGCCGCCAAGGCACCCCTCGGCATATTGCTGAACTACCAGGCGCTCGGCTCCAGCGCCGGGCAGAACCAGGTGATCGCCCGCACGGTGGATTTCGGCGCCTCCGACGCGCCGATGGCCGGCTCCAAGCTCGCGTCCAACATGCTGCTGCAGTTCCCCACCGTGATGGGCGGCGTGGTGCCGATCGTGAACCTGCCCGGGATCGGGTCGAACCAGCTGCGCCTGACCGGCGCGGTGCTGGCCGGGTTGTTCTCCGGCGACATCTCCACCTGGAACGACCCCAGGATCGCCGCCCTGAACCCCGGCGTGAAGCTGCCCGACACCGCGGTGGCGGCGGTGCACCGCGCCGACGGGTCGGGCACCACCTTCGTGTTCACCTCCTACCTCGCCAAGGAAAGCCCGGACTGGAAGTCCAAGATCGGCGCCGCGTCCTCCATCGCCTGGCCCACCGGGGCCGGCGCCAAGGGCAATGACGGCGTCGCCGCCACCGTGCGCAACACCGAGGGCG
>CAXTCK010000183.1:0-6918 GCA_964242425.1 uncultured Acetobacteraceae bacterium
GCTGCTCCGCTGCGGCGCGATCGTGCTGTGCGAGGCGGAGAACTGGTATGTTCCGGGGCGCCTTCCGGCGTGGATGAACCGCCTGCTCGACCGCACCACGATCCCGTTCGGGCGGGTGGTCGCATCGCTCGGGTTCCGGCGGCACCGATTGTCCCTGGTGGCGCTGCGGCCCCCGGCGACCGATGCCGGCTCCCCGCTCCGCCGCCACGGGGTGCTGCGTCAGGAGGCGATGCTGACACGGCCCGACGGGCTGCCGTTCTGCGACGTGGTGGAAACCTTCACCAGCGCCCTGCTCGACCGCATGGACGCGACCGGACCGCTTCAGAATCGGGATGAACCGGCTTGCTTCCGGACCGATGCGGCCAGCCGGGTGGAATGCGGCAGCCCTTGACGGTGTAACCCGTAGGTTACACCATGGATCATCATCCGGAGCCTGCGCATGGTGGAGCCCGACGAGGCGGCCGAGGAACGGTTGCTCCGCTCGATCAGGCGACGCAACGTGTTGTCGGGCTTGCTGATCTTCATCCCGGTTCTGACCCTGTGGTGGGTACTGAGCCACTGGCTGATCCACCGCTATGGCATCGAGCGGAACCTGGCGACGTTCGGCACGGCATTCGTGGCTGGGCCTGGTGTCGCTGTCCTGTTGCGGCGGCTCGGGTTGGATCAGGTGCGCGATGCGCGCATGACGCCTCGGTTGCACTGGCTGCTGAAGGAGTGGTCGGATCGCACCACGTCACGCGCCAGGCGGTTCCGCATTGCCTGCACCCTCCTGGGGGTCCTGTTGTTCGCGCCGATCATGCTGTTCGACCGCGGCGGTTCTTCCGACCTGACGAACGGATGGCTCGTCGTGATGATACTGGTGGGCAGCTCTGGTCCGAACCTTTTGTGGCGACTGCCGACAACGATGGACGAGCTGGAGCAGGCGCACTACCTGGCCGCGACGCATCGGGCCTATGCCGTGACGGTGTCGTTGTGCGTGGGCGCGCTGATCCTGGACCACTATTGGCCGGGCCGGCTTCCGGGCGTGATCACCGTGTCGCTGCTGATCGGCATCCTGGTGCAGCAGATAGGTCTGGAGATGTCCTACCGCCGGGCCATTCCGCGGGATGTGTAGGGTGCCGATGGCGGACAGGAAGCTCGGCAACAGGCTGCGCGAGCAGCGGGCCCGTCACGACCTGACGCAGGCAGCCCTAGCGGAACGCCTGGGGGTGTCGCGAAAAACGATCAACACCGTCGAGAACGGCGTGTTCATCCCGTCGGTGCTGCTGGCGCTCGGTCTCGCGGAAGCGCTGGATGCGCCGGTCGACGCCCTGTTCTTCATGGAGCCTGAAAGCTGAAAGCATTCGGCGGAACACGAGGGTTTCAGGGCGCCTTCCGTCGCGCGGCGAGCGCGCCGGCGGCCAGGCCGGCTGCCATAGCGGCATAGACGGCGGCCATCGCACGCTTCGACAGCACGAACTCCCAGCCCGGGGTGAAGCGCTTCGGCGTGACGCTGTAGTCGATCGCGGCGGCGAAGGCGGACATCGCCAAAGCGCGGCCCAGCATCGGCAACGGCTCGACCGGGTGGCGGCGAGCGATGAAGCGCTCGAACAGCACCGCCCAGAACAGGGTGGCGGCGTAGTGGGTCAGGGCGCCGATCCCGGTGTGGCGCAGATCGGCGTGCCGGACGGATGCGGCGGCTCGCCCGTTCAACCAGTGGCTGGTGGCGTTGACCGGCTGCAGGGCGCCCTTGCCTTCGAGCCGGGCGACGATGGCGAGCGCCAGGGTGGAGGTGGCGCCGGCGGCGGTGCCGGACAGCAGCGCGCGTCGGAGAACGGGGATGGAGGTCGCCACAGGCAGCATCCTCAAGGGGTTGTCAGGCGAGCAGGCCGGTGCGGCACAGGGCGTCGTCGGGGATGCGCGTGGCGGCGGCGACCCGGGCGGCCAGCGCCGGCAGCAACAAGGCGGCGGCAACCACGGCGTGCTGCACCGGGCGGTGCACCGCAGCGCGCGACAAAAGCGTGGCACCCCTCACCTGTCCGGACACGTCGCGACGCATCGCCGCGGCAAGAACCGGCGGGCGCGCGCCTGCGTCAAGAAGGACGTCGCACAGGGCGGCGCTGTGCAGGGCGATCGACATGCCGTCGCCGGTAAAGGAGGGGATCACCGCGGCCTGGTCGCCCAGGCGCCATACGCCGTCATCGGCGGCGGCCACCAGGCCATAGGGGATGGCGGTGATCGTCAGCGGCCGCGGCTGCAGCGCCTCGGCGCCCGACAAGCGTTGTCGGAGCAGCGGCACGTCGTCGCCGACCGCGCGCAGCAGGGCGTCCCAGCTGCCGCCAAGAACCGCAAGGCGCCGGCGGCGGACCAGAAGGCACAGCGTGGCCTGGAGATCGGACACCAGCTGCAGGCCGGCGTAGCCGCCGCGGAACAAGGCGAGCTCGACGTGGCCGTCCAGCGCGCGTCGCTGTTCGGGATCGAGGCGGACATGCAGCTTGAAGCCGACCAGGTCATCCTGACGGCCAGGCGGACGGCGCCAGCCGCGCAGGTCGTGCTTGCCGGTAGCGAGAACCGCCTCGCGGGCGTGCAGACGGGTGTCGTCGTCCAGGCGGACGCGGTGGCCGTCGCCGTGCGGGTCGAGGGCGCGGGCACGGCGGCCGCGCAGCACCGTGGCACCGGCGTCGACGGCGCGACGGAGCAGCGCCTCGTCCAGCACGCGGCGGGACAGGCCCATGCCCTCGAACGGCAGGACGGCGGTGGCGGTGCGCCGTCCGGCGGACAGGCGGACGCGCCCGATCGGCACGCCACCCAGCGCGCGGGGATCGAGGCCAAGTGCCGACAGGTGGAGCAGCGCCTCGCGCGACAGGAACTCGCCGCACACCTTGTCGTGGGACGCGGGCTCGCGCTCGACCAGCACCACCCGCCTGCCGCGCGCGGCGGCACGCAGCGCCAGGGCGCCGCCGGACAGGCCGCCGCCGATCACGGCGAGATCGGCCACCGTCACGTCCCGCGCCGCGGCAGGCAGGACACGCACAAGCGGAACGGCAGCCACCACCGGATCCGTATCGCCGTCGGATCGAGGCCGGCGCGTCGCAGCAGCCGGTGCCAGTCGGCGCGCGTGAACGCGCGGCCGATGGAAACCGGACCGTCGTGCTGCACGAAGCGGTGCCAGCCGGCGAGGCGCGACCAGATCCGGAACACCCCGAACGGCAGCCAGTGGCGCTGGAGGTCGTTGACGAACCAGCCGAGCACGGCGTGGTCCTGCATCCAGCGCAGGTAGCGGACCACGCCGTCGTCGTCGAGGTGGTGGGCGAACAAGGAGGACAGCACCAGGTCGGGCGGCTCGGGCGGCTGGTAGTCGAAGATGTCGGCGGTGACCCAGCGGATCGGCTGGCGCGTGGGAGACGCGCCCTCGCCGGCGGCGCGGGCCCAGGGGGACAGGTCGACGCTGGTCATGTGGAGGGTCACGCCGTGCCGCTCCGCCCATTGGTCGATGCGCCGCAGCGCGTCGCCGTAGCCGCCGCCGACGTCGAGGATGCGGAGCGGCCGGCCGGGGGGCAGCGCGCGGGTTGCGTCGCGCAGGAAGCGCAGGGTCGGGCGGTAGGCGCCGGTGAGGCGGTTGACGCGGGCCAGGTCCTGGAGGCAGGCGCGGAACTCGTCCGCGCCGCAGGGCTCGTCCATCAGCTCGGGCAGCAGCACGCGCTGCGCGAACCGGCTCACGCGGCGATCCGGAAGCGCAGGGTTTCGGCGACCAGGCCGGGGCCGAAGCCCATGGCGATGCCGGTGGCCCCCGGACGGCCGTCGCGCAGCAGGCGGTCGAGCACGAACAGGATGGTGCAGGAGGACATGTTGCCGAATGCCCGCAGCACCGCGCGGGAGTCCGCGAGGGCGCCCGCGGGAAGGTCGAGCGCGTTCTGCACCGCGTCGAGCACGGAGCGACCGCCTGGATGCACCGCCCAAAGCTCCGGGGGCGCGAACACCGCTTCCTCCAGGATGCGTGGCGCGGCCTTGGCCAGGCCCGCCGCGATGGCGCCCGGAACGCGGCCGGACAGCATCATGTCGAAGCCCTTGTCGCCGATGCGCCAGGTGATCAGCGGCTCGGTGTCGGGCAGGAGCTCGGCGTGGAACCGGTCCAGCGACAGGCCGCGCGGCTCGGCGCTGACCAGGGAGGCGGCGCAGCCATCGGCGAACACCAGGAACGACAGCACCTGCTCCAGGTCGGCAGTTTCCTGCAGGTGCAGGGTGCACAGCTCCAGGTTCACCAGCAGCACGCGGGCGGCGGGCTCGGAGCGGACCACGTGCCGGGCGAGCTTGAGCGCGTTGAACGCGGCGTAGCAGCCCATGAAGCCGACCACCGTGCGCTCGACGCTGGGGCGCAGACCAAGCGCCGGCAGCAGAAGCAGGTCAAGCCCGGGGGCGTGGAAGCCGGTGCAGGAGGTGACGATCAGGTGGGTGACGGTGTCGAGGCGGGCGTCGTCGCCGAGTTGTCGCACCGCTGCCATCGCCAGCGGCAGGGCGTTGTCCTCGTAGCGCGCCATGCGGGCGCCAGTGCCGGGGAAGTGGCCGCGACGGTAGAAGCCGTCGCGGTCCAGCGCGGCGCCGGCGGGGTCGGCACCCGGCACCAGGCTGGAATAACGGTGGTCGATCGCGCAGCGCTCGGTCATGCGGTTGAACACCCGGCGCAGCCTGTCGTCGGGCAGCAGGGTGGCGGCGAACGCGACAAAGGCGTCGTGCACGTCGTGGACCGGGACCGCGGTGCCGATCGCGTTCAGGAAGGCGTCGGTCATGGATGTCCGGTTCCGCGTGCCATGCCATGACGTAGGGAGAAGCGGGGCCGGATGCAAAACAAGGCGGGCCGGGCGTGCGGGACGCGCCCGACCTGTCGCGAACGTGTTGGTGCCGGCGGGTGCGGGGGCGTCCATATCGGCAGCCCTTTCCTGCCCGTCATCGCGAAGGACTGCCCATGCCCCGCGCCGCCATCTTCGACATCGACGGCACGCTGGTCGATTCCGTCGACCTTCACGCGCTGTCCTGGCGCGAGGCGTTCGCCGAGTTCGGGCACCAGGTGACGTTCGAGCAGGCGCGCAGCCAGATCGGCAAGGGTGGCGACCAGCTGCTTCCGGTGTTCCTGTCCGACGCGGAGGTGAAGAACCAGGGCAAGGACATCGAGGCGTTCCGCGGCAAGCTGTTCAAGTCGAAGTACCTGCCGATGGTGCGGCCCTTCTCGGCGGTGCCGGAGCTGCTGCGACGGGTGCGCGACGCCGGGCTCAAGGTGGCGGCCGCGTCGTCGGCGAAAAAGGACGAGCTGGAGGTATACCTGGAGCTTGCCGGGATCACCGGGCTGGTGGACGTGTCCACCTCGTCCGAGGACGTGGAACGGTCCAAGCCGGCGCCGGACATCTTCCAGGTGGCGCTGAAGAAGCTCCAGCTCGACGGCGGCGACGCGGTGGCGATCGGCGACACGCCCTATGACGCGCAGGCGGCGGGCAAGGCCGGCATCGCCGCCATCGGCATGCTGAGCGGCGGCTTCACGGAGGACGACCTGCGCCAGGGCGGGTGCGTCGCCGTGTATCCGGGGCCGGGCGCGCTGCTGGCCTGCTTCGACGCGTCGCCGCTGCGCGGCTGAGGCTGCCGCGATGCGTGCGACAAAGGCGAGCGCCGGGATGCGGCGCGGGGTTGCACGTCCGGTCGCGCGCGCGCTACGTCTTGGGCCTTGATCCCGGCGGCCCGGATGCCGCATCCGCAACGGAGGATGGCGTGATCGACGCCGCCGAACCCGTTCCACAGCGACGGACCGCGCACGCATTCCTGCAGCCGCACGACGGCACGGGCGCGTGACCGTGGATACCCTGGACGCGACGACCACCCAGGAGCTTTCCCCGTCGGTGAAGTCGTGGCTGGCGGAGAACCTGGCGCTCGGCCGCCACCGCGACCAGATCAGGACCGTGCTCGTGGGCGGCGGCGTGCCGGAAGCGCTGGCGGAACGGGAACTGGATGCCGCCGAAAGCCACCCGTACCTTCATGCCATGAAGCGGTGCGTCGTCCTGCTCAACAAGCGGGAATCGCTGCTCAAGACGCTGGACTACTACCGCCGCTACGACCCGGCGCACCTGCACGTCGAGCGCACGCCCCTGCCGCCGTTCGCCGACTTCCTGCGCGACCACCTGTCGGTCAACCGTCCGGGCCTGTTCTCCGGCGGCTTCGACCACTGGCCGGCGCGGCACTGGACGCCGCGCACCATGCTCGACCTGGTCGGCGCCGACACCGCGGTGGAGGTCGAGGCGGGACGCGAGGGCGATCCGCGACACATGCAGAACGGCGACCGCCTCCGGCGCACGATGCGCTTCGCCGAGTTCGTGGACCACGTCGAGGACGGACGCGGCAACGACGTGTACATGACGGCGAACAGCTTCGTGCTCGACAGCCCGCCCTTCGCGTTCGTGCACGAGCAGGTCGGCAACCTCGGCGACGGCTACCTTTCCGGCACGCCGCTCGAGAAGTCGATGTTCCTGTGGATGGGCCCGGCCGGCATCGTCACCGGCATGCACCAGGACCTGAACCACATCCTGTTCTGCCAGATCCACGGCCGCAAGCGGTTCCGGCTGTATCCGGCCATGCAGGTGCCCTACGTCTACAACCGCAAATGGGTGTTCAGCCCGGTCGATCCGCTCGAACCGGCGCCGTCGTCCTATCCGCTGTTCGAGCGCGCGACCGTGCTGGACGTGACGGTGGAGGCGGGCGACGTGCTGTACATCCCGATCGGCTGGTGGCACCACGTTTCCGGCGAAACGGCCAGCATCAGCATCAGCCTCACCAACCTCGACCGGATGCCGAACCACTTCATCGAGTATCCGCCGGACCTGCCGGAAGCGATCGGCTGATGCGCTCCGCACCCGCCCGGCATCCGGTGCCGATCATCCCCACGGCGCGCGGCGTCGA
>CAXTCK010000184.1:0-6892 GCA_964242425.1 uncultured Acetobacteraceae bacterium
CTCAGGTGGGTACGCGACAACATCGCGGCCTTCGGCGGCGATCCCGCCAGGGTCACGGTGTTCGGGCAGGGGTCGGGGGGCCAGGACATCGCCGACCACCTGGTGTCTCCCGGCGCCGCCGGGTTGTTCGGGCGCGCGATCATCGAGAGCGGCGCGTATGCGGTGCTGCTGCCCACCCTGGCCGCCGCGGACGCGGCGGGCCAGGCCTTCGCCACTGCCGCGGGCTGCGGCAGCACCAGCGACGCGTCCTGCCTGCGCGGCCTGCCGGTCGGAACGCTGCTCAAGGCGGAGATCGGTCCGGGCTCGCCGTACCTGACCGCGAACATCCTGCGCTTCGAGCCGAACGTCGGCACCGCGATCCTGCCCGGCCAGCCGATCTTCGCCTACGCCCTGGGCCAGGAGCTGCGCCTGCCGGTGATGGTCGGCACCAACCACGACGAGGCGCGCCTGCCGGTCGGCTTCGAGTTCGACGCCACCGGCGCCCCCCTGGCCCCTGCCGGCTATGCGGACGCCCTCGCCAGCGTCGTCGGCACGCAGATCAACGGGCTGGCGGAGCAGCAGTATCCCTTGTCGGCCTATCCAAGCCCCGACCTCGCCTTTTCCGCCGCCTTCACCGATGTCGGCTTTTCCTGCATCTCGCGGCTGAACGACCAGCTGCTCGCGCGCAACGCCCCCACCTACACCTTCGAGTTCAACGACCCGGACGCGTCGGACCTGTCGCTGCCGCCCGATCCGTTCCTGCCGCCCGGGGCGGCCAGCACGACCGAGCTTCCGTTTCTTTGGCCGAGCCTCGTGGGGAGCAACGGTGCGGTGCGCTCGGCCTTCGACGCCCCGGAACGGGCGCTCGCGACCGAGATGCAGCTCGCCTGGACCAACTTCGCCAAGAACGGCGATCCGAACGGGCCGGGCGTGACCGCGTGGTCCCCGTTCTCCATCTCGGGCGACCGGTTCCACACCTTCACGCCGGGAGCGGTCGGCACGAGTTCGGGCTTCACCGCCGACCATAAATGCGGCTTCTGGGAGCCGCTCGAGATCGCAAGGGCGTTGCTGCCCTAGTCGGCGTCCTGGGCCACGAGCGCGTCCGCCGCGGGAACCGGCGACAAGGCGAGGTCGTCGCGTATGCGGGCGAAGGTCGCCAGAGACTGCGCCACGATCTGGTCCATGTTGTAGTAACGGTAGGTGGCGAGCCGGCCCACGAACCACACGTCCGGCAGGGCGTCCGCCAGCGCCTGGTAGCGCTTGTAGGTTGCCCGGCTTTCCGCCTGCGGCACCGGGTAATACGGCTCGCCGTCCGCCACGGGGTATTCGAAGGTGATGCTGGTGCGCGGATGCTTCTGCCCGGTGAGGTGCTTGTACTCGGTGATCCGGGTGTAGTCCTGGTCCTGGGGGTAGTTCACGGTACCGACCGGCTGCAGGGTCTCGACGTCGCGTGTCTCGTGCACGAAGCGCAGCGAGCGATACGGCAGCCGCCCTTCGGAGAAGCCGAAGAACTCGTCCACCGGGCCGGTCCAGACCAGGCGGGGAGCACCGACCTCGGCGCGCACCTCGTCATAGGACACGCCGGTGCGCACGGAAATGTTCGGGTGGTCGAGCATGCGCTCGAACATGCGCGTGTAGCCGTGCAGCGGCATGAACTGGAACGTGTCGGTGAAGTAGCGGTCCTCGCGGTCGTGACGCACGGGGATGCGCGCGGTGACGCTGGCGTCGAGCTCGGACGGGTCGAGCCCCCACTGCTTGCGGGTGTAGCCGCGGAAGATCTTCTCGTACAGGTCGCGCCCGACCTGGCTCACCACCACGTCCTCCGCGGTGCGGACCTTGTCGACCGGCTCGGCGCGGGCGGCGAGCCAGGCCGGCAGATCGTCCGGGGTGAGCTGCAGGCCGTAGAGGGTGTTGACGGTGTCCAGGTTGATCGGCACCGGGACCAGGTGGCCGTCGACATGGCCGCGCACGCGGTGCTCGTACGGCCGCCATTCGGTGAAGCGCGACAGGTAGTCGAACACCGGGGCGGAGTTGGTGTGGAAGATGTGCGGCCCGTAGCGGTGCACCAGCAGGCCGGCTTCATCCACGTGATCATGGGCGTTGCCGCCAATGTGATCGCGTTGGTCGATCACCAGGACGCGTTGCCCATGGGCCGCCAATCGCTCTGCCAGCACCGCGCCGGCAAAGCCCGCGCCGACGATCAGCCAGTCCGGCAGCCAGTCCGGTCGGTGCGGCGGCAGGGTCGATGCCATGGGCAAGGTGTTCCTTTTTCTGGAAATCCGGAGGAGGAAGGAGTGGAGATGGGATCGGGTTCAAGGATTGCCGCCGGCCGGCGTTCCGGGCCGCGTCGCCGATCCCGGCTCCCGACGGTGTGCAGGCTGCCGGGACCTGCACCCGGCAACGTTTGATGACCGATCGGGGCGATCCGGTAAACGTGGGTTCGGCACCGCCACGGATGGAGCAGGGATGGATCAGGTCGCGTTGCCGGTCGAGGGTCGGGGAGAGGATGCCGTGGGGACCAGCCAGGTCCTGCAACGGGTACTGACGGACCGGCCGGCCGCCCTTCGCCCGCTCTACTGGCGGATCGGGCGGCAGGAGGCCCAGGGCAGCGGACCGGTCGACGCCACCCTGTCCGACGCGCCGGGCGAACGCGGGTCCATCTCCGTGGCGCCAGGAACGACCTTGTTCTTCGACACCTATTTCGGGGCCTTCTTCGAATCGCACTGGCGGCTCAACACCAGGATGCGTCGCCTGTCGCTGTCGGTCAGGGTGAGCGGCCCGTGCCTCGTGCGGGTGAAGCGCCGCTCGCTCGGCGTCGACCGGGTACTGGGCGAGGCCAGGACGGGGAACGGCACCCGCACGCTGGGCTTCGTCATCCCGGACATCAGCATGAACTTCCGCGAGTACGGTCTGCTGTTCTTCGAGGTCACTGCCCTGGGACCGGGGGCGTCGTTCCGGGAAGCGGCGTGGATGGGCGCCGGGCCGGCGACGCCGGTGGCGCTCGGCATCGTGTTCTGCACCTTCAACCGGGAACGCTTCATCGCCGGCGTGCTGGCGGTCATGGTGGACGATCCGGCCGTGCTGGCCCGGCTCGACCGGATCGTGGTGGTCAACCAGGGCAGGCCGGGCCTGCGGCAGCATCCGGAGATCGCGCCGCTGGCGGGCCAGCTGGGAAGCCGGCTGACGATCATCGAGCAGGACAATTTCGGGGGCGCCGGCGGCTTCACCCGCGGCCTGCTGGCGACGCTGGAGGATCCGTCGCTGACGCATTGCGCGTTGCTGGACGACGACATCCGCCTGGAGCCGGACACCATCCTGCGCCTGATCGCGTTCCTGTCGCTGGCAGGCGAGGTGGCTGTGGGCGGCCAGATGCTGGACGGCGTGCAGCCGATGCGCTTGTACGAGAACGGCGCCGTCATCGACAGCCGCGACTGGTTCCCCAAGCCGTCGCAGCACAACCTGGACCTCACCGACCCGAACGGGCTCGACCTGCTGGCGCAGCCGCAGCCGGTGCACTTCAACGGCTGGTGGTGTTTCGCCGTGTCGCTCGACATCGTGCGCCGCGTAGGCCTGCCGCTGCCGTGCTTCATACGCGGCGACGACGCCGAGTACGGCATGCGCCTGTATCGCAGCGGCATTCCCACCATCGTGCTGCCGGGTGCGGCGGTGTGGCACGAGCCGTTCTACCTCAAGCTCGGCAACTGGCAGCTGTACTACGAGACGCGCAACCTGCTGATCCTGGCGGCCCTGCACGACCGGTTCAGCCCGATGGCGGCCCTTCGCCGTGCCGGCCGGAACTGGCTGATCCACCTGCTGACGTTCCGCTACTACGGCGCGGCCCTGATCGGGCGCGGCATCGCCGACTTCCTGCGAGGGCCGGAGGTGCTGCGACAGGATCCGCAGGCGCTGCATCGGTCGGTGGTGGAGCTGCGGACCACCTACGGCCCGGTCCAGGTCGGGCGGCGGCACGTGGTCGAAAAGGCGGTGGTGGCGCGCATGCCGCGCCAGCGGCTCGCCTTCCTGGCGCTGTTCACGATCGTGCTGCTGCGCAACGCCCTGCTTCCGACCGCCAGCTCCAGCCCGGTCATGGTCCGGCAGGAGGAGTTCTCCTGGGTGGGCTTGCGCCGGATCGACCGCTACGTGCTGGACAACTGGTGGGAGCCGGAGCTTTCCAGCTATCGGCGCGACCGCGGAACGTTCTGGACCCTGGTGCGGCGCACCCTGCCGGTGATGGTGCAGCTCTTGTCCCGTGGCGGCCGGGTCGCGGCTTCCTGGCAGGCGGCGGCGTCCGAGCTGACCTCCGTGCGGTTCTGGAACGGCTATCTCGGCCGCACCGGAGCCGTGGCGGACCCGGCCATCACGGGGAGGCGACCTTCAATGACGGCAGAACGGGCGGCGGCAGAACGGGCCGCAGCCGACCTGGCCCGGACCTGAGGCTGGCCTGATACCTGGGGCTGGCCGGATACCTGGGGCTGGCCGGATACCTGGGGCTGGCCTGTCGCTGGAGGAACGCCGCGCCGTTCAGCGTCCTGGCCGGGCAGCGGGGAACCAGTTGCCGTGGAAGCCGGGCGGTATCCGGTGCGGCAGCCGGATCGTGGCCACAGGTGCGTCCTCGAAGCGTCGCGCGTCGAGGATGGCGAGGACGGTGGCGTCGTTCGCGGTGTCGATCACGAGGCCGAGCAGCCAGCCTTCGTCCTCGGCCGCCGCGTCGTGCGCCGGCACGAACACGAACTCGCCGGGGACGTGGCCGTCGCCGAACTCGTGCACGAGGCGGCACCCGGTATCGAGGTCGTGCCTGTGGAGCCTGGTGGCGCCGACGAACTGGGTGTTGCCGTCGAGCGGCACGGACACGGTGTAGATGTAGCGGTGGCGCCGGCCGAAGCGACGCTCGTCGACGCGCGGGAACTCCTGCGGCGTGTCGTCGAGCACGCGTCGGTGGACGCGCCGCGCGGCGGGGTCAATGGTCCAGCGTTCCAGCCGGCCCAGGGCGTCGAGGCCGCTGCCGCCGGTGGCGAACATGGTCGGGTAGGCGACGACGTCGAGCACCACGCTTCCGTCCTCATCGTCGAAGGCGTTGGCGACGTGGAACACGAAGCAGGTGTCCACCTCGCACCAGATCACGTCGGCGTCGCCGCCCTCCCGCGGCAGCAGGCCGACGCGGGCGCGGTGCGACGGGTTCCAGCGATACGGGAACTCGTGGCCGGCGAGCACGGCGCGCATGGAGAAGGTGACCGGAAGGTCGAGCACCACCACGAACCGCGCGGTGATGGCGCAGTCGTGGATGCAGGGGCCGTGCTGCACCGCGACCGGCACGTCGCGCACCACCCGGCCGGCGGGGGACACCACCACGTGGCGGACGGCGTTCCAGATGTTGCCGTCATAGGCGACGGCGTGGTGCTCGCCGGAAAGGGGGTCGCGGTGCGGGTGGCCGGAAAAGGAGCCGGCCAGGGTGTCGTCGAACGGGTTGTAGCGCTGCCGCTCCAGGTCGGGGGACAGCTCCACGGGAAAGCTGCCGGCTTCCACCACGGCGAAGGGGCGGCCGCCGATGTCGACGACGTTGGTGTTCACGGTGTCGTTGCGGCCGCGTCGGGGGCCGGGTGCGGCGGGGCGGCCGAGCGCCGACGCGGCCAGGCGCGAGCGGATCCAGCGGTTGCGGTACCACAGGGCCTGGCCGTGCCGGAGGGCGATGCCGTGCACCATGCCGTCGCCCAGGAACCAGTGTTGGGCGACGGGGTCGGGATCGACCGGGTTGGCGCCCATGCGGAGATAGCAGCCGTCGAGTGCCGGCGGGATCGAGCCGGTGACGGGAAGGTGCTCAAGCGTCAGCTCCGAGCGCATCGGCGCGTTGATGCCGACCAGGAACGGCCGGTCGGTGCGTGGCAGCCGCTTGCGGTTGAACGCGGAGATGAGCTGGACGCCGTTCTCGGCGAGCGTGCGCAGGGCCGCGTGGAGCGGGTTGGGCATGAGGCGGGCTCCGTCGGCCTGGGGCTTGGCGGCTTGGGGTTTGGGGCTTGGCGGCTTGGCGGCTCGTGGATGTCGGACCGTGTGCCGGTGATCGCGGGCCGCGGGGCGGGGTTCCGCATCCTCCGGAGCCGGGGAGCTTGATTGGGACGACGGGAGGGACGCCGCCTTCAGGGCACGGTGACGGCGCCGGTCAGCCAGTCCACCCGGATGACGAGCTGCCTTCCGTTCTCCGCCAGCGCCAGCGTGCCGCCCGACGCGCTGCCGTCGGGGTGGAACACCACCGGCACCGGCTTGCTCGCCAGCTCCAGCCCGGCCGGCATCGGGCGGCGCGAACCGCCGCGCACGCCGTAGTCGCGGTGGTTGGCGTCGATGGTGAACACCACGTCGTGGTCGGTGTCGATCGCCCGCGCCCGCGCCTCGCGCATGGCGGACACCATCACGCGGGCGCCGGCACGCAGGTCCAGGATCGGCGAGCGCAGCGGGCCGCGGGACAGCACGATGCTGCCGACCAGGCCCAGCACCACCAGCACCACGATCATCTCGATCAGGGTGAAGCCGTCGGCGTCGGCGCGCGGACGCGGCGGGGATGCGGGGCGGAACGGCTGGTGGCGGCGGGACGGGCACCTCATCCGCTGTTCCTGGCCGCGAACCGGGGCGAAAGGTCAAGCGTGCCGGGCGGGCGCGCCGGGCGGGGGCAAACCACACGGGGGCGAACCGGCGGGGGCCGGAACGGTTCTTCGACCGGTAGGAGAACGAGATGAAAAAGCGCGCGCAACGACACGGAGGGCTGCCGGGGCCGGCCGCGATGGCTTTGCTCGGCCCGGTTCTGCTGGGGGTGGGGCTGCTGGGCGGATGCGACAACGAGTGCAAGGCGCCGCCGGCGGCGGCAGTGGCGCCGAGGGATGCGGGCAGGCCGGGCCGGGTGGCGGCGGTGCGGGACGCGGGCGTG
>CAXTCK010000185.1:0-6860 GCA_964242425.1 uncultured Acetobacteraceae bacterium
CTAGAGGGTGCGGAATTGAGCAGCAGTAGATTTGAACGGCCGGCCGTCGTCTTGTGGAAGAACACTTACAAAATAGGTGACATATCTTTCAAATACATTGCTTGGATTACTATTGCTTCACTTACGGCTCACGCGGCGATTGCAGGAAAATCAAAAGTTCTCTTTGCCATTATGGCGGTAGAGGTAATGCTTATTGCTATTCTGCTTCATTTATAGTACAATCTATTGTATCTTTAATATTTTCGCACGATACAAAATCTACTCAAGAAGCAGTCCTACTATTCATATTCAATAACTTGTGCCAGTTGGCTGTTATATATCTGATAATTCATTTTGATGTTATCAACTTAGTGATAGATGCCTTGCCGAACATAACTTGCCACAAGTAAAGCCGGCTTCGACAACGCCTTGATCATCTCGGCGGTGCAGGTGTTGGGTGAGCTGTGCAACCCTGGTCGGAGGGAAGCCCATGAGCGAAAGATGGCGGCTCGGCCTTGATCTGATCAGGAGCAAGGCCGGTCCAAGCGCAGGGTGTGGAGCTGCGGCGGCAGTTTGACCAGCAAATCTTGGACCACATGACGATGCCGGAGCAGCCGAGCTATACCGACCTTGGCTTGCTGTAAAATTCCGCGATCAGGTTGAAATCCTCTGCACTGACGGACAGGTAAGCAGGCCTAATCTCACCTGCTGATACAGCTTCAGCAAGCCTCTGAAGGCGGCCAAGTTGGCCGAGTTGCTCACCTGTAGAGATACCACCACCGCTGATGCCAGAACGTCTTGTTGCATCGGCGGCAGCAGTCTTGCTCGCTTCTGCTACCAATACTGCCGAAAGAAGGCCGTGTGACATATCATGATCCTAGCTTGCTTGCAGACGCTGTAAGCGACCTTCCGGTCCCTGATCCTGAACGCAGTGTTTGCTGGCCTCTTCCTTACCAAAGGAGTGCTCTCAAGCCTGATGGGAAACGGCCACGAACAACCGCTTCCCCTGCTAGCTTTAGATGAACTTCGGTTGGTCAGGCCGATAAGGGCGTTTCCTCGGCTGGAGGCGCCTAAGTTTCCCCGTGTTGATTTCGGAGATGCGGCCCTGGTTCACACCGAGGTCTGCCGCGATATCGTGCTGAAGATCGCCAGATCGCAGGCGTTCAAGCACATGTCGCACCACCGGATCGGGTGGCTCACTGCTGGTAGAAGTCATTAACATAAGCTCCGTCCATGCGGAGCCGCTTGACACCTACAAGCTAAAAGCACGAGGTTGCGGCGGTAGGACCGTCATCGTGGCTTGCAGACCCGCAGCGGCTCCATCCGTCGCGAGTTAAGCCCGATGGTAAGGCGCCCCGCTGATCTCACTCGGCGGGGCGCCTCCGAGTCGCGCCCTGTATTCACTCTGATTCTGACATGCTTAGATTAAGAGAGTCTAGCCGTAGACTCTGCCTCGTGCGACTTTAATTTATCTTGTTTGCGCATTTGTACTAGAACTAACGGCTTTGACTCGCCGTCACGCCTGATAAGGCCCTGCGCGTGAGCGCCTCAACTCCGCATATCCCGCCAACCGCCACATTTGGCGCGCGTTCCTGCGACTGAGGTATTGGCTTGCAGGAGAGAAACGTCATGCCGAAGCGGCACACGAACAGGACTCTGGGCGTGCTTGCCCTCCTGCTCGCGGCAACAACCATGGCTGGATGCGGCTGCGGTCCGTTCGGCCTGAGCTGGTGCCACGGGTATGGCGGCTATTACGGTCGAGGCCCGGGCGGCTAGCGCTAAAGGGCACCAGCTTCGTCGACACCTCCGGCGCCAGCAGTGCTAGCTGAACGATGGGAAGCCGGGGACGATAACCACCAGCCAGCCGGTTCCGCTTCGACCTGTTGATTTCGCCAATCCCCGGCCGCAGCCTAGCTAGGCGCCGCCTCAGCAGCAGAGCGATGGCATGCTAGGCGGCTTTCTTAACTCCGGGCTCGGCCGCGCAATCGCGATGGGTACCGGCTTCGGGATCAGCAATGACCTGATCAACAAGACCTTCCAGACCGACACCGAATGGCGGGTCAGGATCCGCCATTCCGTTTCTGCCTAGCCGGCTCGTGAGCGCATCAGTGTCCGTACATGCGCCGCCGCCGACAGCGCCAGGGCGTCGAGATCGTAACCACCCTCCAGAACCGAAACGATGCGACCGCGGCATTGCCGACGGGCAATGTCGAGCAGCGCTTCGGTGATCCAGCCGAAGTCGTCGGCGTCGAGCTCCAGCTGGGCCAGCGGATCGGCACGATGCGCATCAAAACCGGCTGAAACCAGCAGAAGCTCCGGGCCAAACCGGTCCAGCGCGGGCAGGATCACGTCTTGCCAGCCCTGCCGAAATCCGGCGGATCCGGTGCCGGGCAGCAGCGGCAGGTTGACCACGTTCCGGTCGATCCCGGTCTCAGACTCAGCGCCCGTTCCGGGATAACACGGAGACTGGTGGCTACTGGCGAAGAACATCTCCGGATCGTTTTCGAGTAGTGCCTGGGTTCCGTTGCCATGATGCACGTCGAAATCGACAATCGCGATCCGGCGCACGTTCCACCGCATGCGGGCGTGCAACGCCGCGATGGCGACGCTGCCGAACAGGCAGAATCCCATCGCCTGTCTCGGCTCCGCATGGTGTCCGGGCGGCCGTACCGCCACGAAGGCGCTGCCAACGTGTCCGGCTAGAACCAGATCAACGGCCGCACAGGCACCGCCAACAGCGCGCCGTGCGGCCTCCGCACTGCCGCTGCTTACAACGGTGTCGGCGTCCAGACGCACGGTGTCGCCAAGCGACGGCCGAAGCGCCAGGACCTCCGCGACGTAGTCGACAGGATGTGCCAGCGCCAGCTGTTCCAGGCTCGCCTGCGGCGCTTCCTCGCGGCGCAGGGCGGCGAACTCAGGGTGGTCGAGCGCGGCCAGCACCGCGCGCAGCCGGTCGGGAGATTCAGGATGTCCCGCTCCCGGCTCGTGCGCCAGACAGGCAGGATGGGTGAAAAGGGCGACGGTCATGCAGGCCAGGATGGAGCGGTGCCGGACGACCGGCAAGGCGACGACGCAGTCGCGTCGTCTTCAGGCACCGAAGCGTCGGCCGGCACCTCCGCCCGGAGGCCATCCCGGGCCTAGCCGACGCGTCATCAACAGGGAAGCAGCCAGGTTCAGCAGCAAGGCCAGGAACCAGTGCGCGCCATGCAGAGAGCGGTCCCACCCACGTGGACCTCCCACCAGGAACAGGAACACGAGCGTCACCACGACCGCCGTCACCATCGCTGGGAGGTGCCGGCGCCGCGCCACGACGCACAAGGCGATGAACACCCCATAGGCGGCAATGGCGAAGCCGCGGATCATCTCCCGCAACGGGTCACCCACCTGCGCCAGCGCAAGCGTGGTACTGTCCACCAGCCGGTCCAGCGCCAAGCCAAGCTCCGTCCCCAGTGTGCCGGGTCCGATCACCGTCAGCAGCACAGCCACCAGCAAGCCGCCGATCCAGATCAACCCGATCGTGTTCCTGCTCACGCCCCGCCTCCTCGCCTCAGCCGATCAGGAACCATAGCCGGAAAAGCAGGGTTTCAAGCCTGGTTCGGCGGACCAGGCTGCGTACGCGGCGCATCGCGCGCAACCGCGGCAGCAGGCCGCCGGACAACGCATCCTCCAGGATGCGCAGGTCGCGCGCCGCGTCGGGCGACAGCGCCGTGCCACTGGCAAGCAGCCCCGTGACGTGACGACGGAACAGCTGCATGAACGCATCCGGACCTCGACGCAGCGCCATCACCCCGCGACGAAGCAGGGAATGCGGCGCCCCGACCGCGTTGGCGGAATGCTGGCGATACAGAACCACCGGCACCGGATCGGTGATCAGGTGCCCGCCTGCGGCACTGACAAGCAGATAGGACCACCAGTCGTGCAGGGTGCCGTCTGGTGGCTCGCTCGCCGCCACCAGCGCGATTGCGGCTTGGTTCAGCATCACGGTGCAGCCGGTGGCGACGTTCTGCGTAAGTGCCGCAGGAAAACCGGCCGAACGGCTGGGCTGCGGTGACAAGCCGAGCGGCGACAGATCCTCGTCGACCAGACACTGGCGGGCGCAGTAGAGCGCTGGGCGGTCAGCTGGAACCACCTGCAACGCCGAGACACCCCGCGCCAGCTTTTCCGGCAGCCAAACGTCGTCCTGGTCCGCGAAGGCCGCGACATGACCGGCTGGCACCTGGCGCAGCAGCGCAAGGAACGAGCCAGTAATGCCGAGATGGCCCTCCGGCACGGCCGCCGCCATGCACCGTTCCTCGCCCAGCTCGTCCTTGAAGGCCTCGATCAGCGCGGTCGTCTCATCGCTTGACCCGTCGTCCCGCCACAGCAGGGTCCAGCGGCGATAGGTCTGCTGCGCAAGCGACCGGAGCTGCGGTCGCAGGTGACGAGCCCCGTCGAAAGTCGAGAGCAGCACCGCGACCGGCAAAGGCTCGGCAACCTCGCTTCCGGTTCGACGTCCGCCGCCGCCAGAGGCTGCCGGGGCATCCGCTACCGTGTTGTGGCCGGCAGGCGTATGCCGGGCCGGCGCGTCGAGGCGGACGGTCAGGATGTGGGGGGCGCCAGAAGCTCGTCCACCGTACGGATCAGGCTCCCGCGCCAGGACGGCAGGCGAATGCCGAACACGCGTTCCAGCTTGTCGCAATCGAGCCGGGAGTCTGCCGGACGGCGCGCCGGCGTCGGCCAGTCAGCGGTGCGGATCGCGATCACCTCGGGCATGGCGCGGCCATGCGTGCATGCCGCTTCAAGCGCTGCGACCGCGAGCCCGTGCCAGGTGGTCTTGCCGGTGCCGGCCGCGTGGAAGATCCCGGCATAGGAGTCCTTCCAGCCGTCTTGCTCGATCCGGGCCAGGATCGACAGGATCGCCACCGCCAGATCATCCGACGCGGTTGGCGCACCTTGCTGGTCGCCCACCACCTTGAGGATGGCGTTCTTCTCGCCGGCGTTGATCATGGTGCGGACGAAGTTCTTGCCGGTCGCGGAATACACCCAGGAAGTACGCAGCACGATCGTGCGTGGGTTGGCGGCCACCGCCGCCTGCTCGCCTTCGACCTTGGTGCGGCCATAAACGCCGGTGGGCGAGGGGGCATCGGTCTCGACATAGGGCATGCCCTTGTCGCCGTCGAACACGTAGTCGGTGGACACGTGCACGAACGGGACACCGGCCTTCGCACACAGGCCAGCCAGCAGCTCCGGCCCGTCGCGGTTGGCACGCGTGGCGGCCTCGACCGCAGTCTCGGCCGCATCCACGGCGGTCCAGGCGGCGGCGTTCACCACCGCAACCGGGGAGATGGTGGCGAACACCGTCGCGATCGTGTCCGGCTGGTCGAAATCGAAGGCCGGGCGGCCGACGCGGTGGATGCGCGGGCCGCCCAGGCGCACCAGCGAGGTGGCAAGCTGACCCCCGCCACCAGTGACGAGGATGGGGCCATCGGGAGAAAGCTCCACCATCATTACTGGAACCATCCCTGCGCGGCGGAGAAGTGCGGTGCCTGGGCATCCTTTTCCGACAACAAGGCTTCTTCCGCCTTGATCGGCCACTCGATGCCGATCTCCGGACAGTTCCAGATCACCGCCCGCTCGCTCGCCTTGTCCCACACGTCGGTGCACTTGTAGAGCACCTCCACGTCGTCGGTGAGGGTGCAGAAGCCGTGCAGGAAGCCGGGCGGTATCCAAAGCTGCGACCAGTTGTCGCCGGTCAGCTCAGCGCCGACCCATTTGCCATAGGTCGGCGATCCGGTTCGGGCGTCCACGGCAACATCGAAGATCGCCCCCTTGGCACAGCGCAGAAGCTTGCCCTGCTGATGCGGGCTGAGCTGGCAATGCAGGCCACGCACCACGCCGCGCTCGCGCGAGAAGGAATGGTTGTCCTGCAGGAACGCAAGATCGATCCCGGCTTCCTTGGCGAAGCGGGGATGATTGTAGGTTTCGGAAAAAAAGCCGCGGCTGTCGCTGAAGCGTGGCGGGGTGACCAGGATCACGTCGGGGATGGCGAGCCGTTCAACCTTCACGAGTCCTCTCCTTCGATCAGCGGTTTGGACCGGGGGCTCAGGCGTGCACGCCGTCGGCGAGCTCAAGCAGCAAGCGGCCGAGCTCGGTCTTGGCCAGCTTGCGTGCCTGGCTGCGCAGCGAATGCGAATCGATGAAGCCCATGCGGAACGCGACCTCCTCCGGACAGCCAACCAGCATCCCCTGGCGGGACTGGATGGTCTGCACAAAGGTTCCCGCCTGCATCAGGCTGTCCGGCATGCCGGCATCAAGCCAGGCGCAGCCTCGTCCCAACCGGTCGACGTGCAGCGTGCCTTCCTCCAGGTAAAGCCGGTTCAGGTCGGTGATCTCGAGCTCGCCGCGCGGACTGGGCTTGATCCGCTTGGCCATCTCCAGCACGCGGTTGTCGTAGAAGTACAGCCCGGTAACGGCCCAGTTCGACTGCGGGTTGGCCGGCTTCTCGACCACCTCCAGCGCCCGCCCGCTTTCATCGAAAGACACCACGCCGTAGCGTTCCGGATCGCGCACCTGATACGCGAACACGGTGGCACCTTCTGGACGGGCCGATGCCGCGCGCAGCAGCACGCCGAGATGATCGGCGAAGATCAGGTTGTCGCCCAGCGCCAGGGCACAAGGATTGCGGCCAAGCCAGTCGTCGGCGATCAGGAACGCTTGGACAATGCCATCCGGGCTGGGCTGCACACGGTAGGTGAAGCGCACGCCAAGCCGCGAGCCGTCGCCCAGCAGGCGCTCAAACTGCGGCAGATCGGCAGGCGTCGAGATGATCATGATATCGCGTATACCAGCCAGCATCAGCGTGCTGAGCGGGTAGTAGATCATCGGCTTGTCGTAGACCGGCA
>CAXTCK010000186.1:0-6774 GCA_964242425.1 uncultured Acetobacteraceae bacterium
CGGGCCAGGCGCCGAAGATCGCGAACACCACCAGCGGCACCACCACGTTGTGGCCCAGCACGATCACGTTGCTGACCACCGTGCGCAGGACCTGCACCGTGAACGGCATGCGCATGGAGCGTATGGTCTGCTCGGCGCCCAGGAAGCTGTTGCAGGCGTCGCTGCTCAGGCCGCCGATGCCGGCCTGCCACAGGATCAGGGACACCGCCAGGAACGGCAGGTAGTCGCGCGGGTGCTGGTGGAACAGCAGGCTGTAGATCGCCCCCATGGAGGCGACCATCACGCCGCTCGACAGCGTCAGCCAGATCGGGCCCAGCAGCGAGCCGCGATAGCGCAGCTTGATGTCGAGCCAGCCCAGCGAGAAGGCGAGGCGCCACAGCGCCAGGCCATCGCGCAGGTCGTCGCGCGCCGCCTTGCCCCGCGTGGAACGGCCGGTGCGGGCATCGAGCAGGAGTTCGGGCGCCTGTTCCCGGGCCCGCGGCGTGCTGCCGGGTGCCAGCGCCATCCGGTCGAGCGTCGCCGTTCCCGCGCGGGATCCACGCTCCGGCGCGGGCGGAAAGGCGTTCATCACCGGCGGCGTAGCCGATCCATCGCAGCCCGGCAACTCGACCGGGGCGCCGGTCCGCCGGAACAAGGCGGGTTGCATGGTTGTCGCCCGCCATGCGGTTGATGTTGCGGCAAAGGTGGATGCACGGTAATGGCTCCATCAGGTTCGCGCAGGGTTGACGTGGATGCCGCCACGATCCTGCCGCAATCGCGCCGGATCGTCACGCAGCCTGGTGGCGGCATTGTGCAGGACTCGCTGTCTGATCGTCCGGCCCAGGCCGGAACGCGGAGATGATCGACCCGATGACGCCACCCGCCGATCGACCCGTCCCGAGCCAGGCTTCTTCCCCGAAGCGCCCGCCGCTGCGGTTGCTCGGCTCGATTTTCCTGCTGCCGCTGCTCGCCGCCTGCGCCGGCACCCCCACGCGCCCGGACATCCCGGTGGCGCAGGAAGCGGCGCAGTATCGCGCCCACGCCCGCAGCTACTACGCCCCGCCGGGGCCGGCGGACGATCCGTGGGGGCCGTACATCCAGGAGGCGTCGAACAAGTTCGACGTGCCCGACGCCTGGATCCGCGCCGTGATCGGCCGCGAATCGGGCGGGCAGCAGTTCCGCAACGGCACGCTCACCACGTCGCCGGTGGGCGCCATGGGGCTGATGCAGCTGATGGCGCCGACCTACGACGACCTGCGCACCCAGTACAGCCTCGGCGACGACGCGTTCGAGCCGCACGACAACATCATGGCCGGCACCGCCTATATCCGGCAGATGTACGAGATCTATGGCGCGCCGGGCTTCCTGGCCGCCTACAACACCGGACCCGGCCGCCTGGACGACTTCCTGACACGCAACCGGCCGCTGCCTCGGGAAACCCGCCAGTACGTCGCCATCATCGGCCCGCAGATCGCCGGCATCTGGCCGCGGAACCGGTCTCAGACCGACTTGCTGATCGCCAGCCGCACCGGCTCCGACGCCGCCTATCCGGCGGCGCAGAGCAGCGGCCAGACCCGTTCGGTGCAGATGGCCTGGACCAGCCGTCGTGACCTCGACCAGGCGCGCGATGCCGACCAGCCGGTGCAGGTGGCGGAAGCGCCGTCGTCGGGTGGCGGAACCGCGCCGTCCTATACCCGGGCGTGGAACAGCCTTCCCGCCGCCCGACCGATGGCGGCGGCACCGGCGGAACCCGCTTCCGCGCCGGCCACCGAGTCGGTGCGCGCAGCCTGGGCTTCCCGGAACGTGGCGCCACCCGCCGCCGAAGCGCCGCCGGCGGCGGTGGCCGAGGCGGCTCCCGAACAGGGCTGGACGCCCGCACCGACCGCCCTGCAGCAGGCGGTGGTGCCAGTGGCGCCCGCTCCGCAGCCGGCGTTCCGCGCGACGCGGCTGGCGGCGTCCGCCCCGTCCACACCAGCGCGGCGCCAGCGCTTCATGCTGATCCGGCCCGCGATGGCGGAGCCGGCGCCGCTGCTTCGCGACGCGGGGCGTGGCGGGATGCGCAACTGGTCGGTGCAGGTCGGCGCGTTCGGCACGGAGGCGCAGGCGAACCAGGCCGCCGGGGCGGCGCAGTCGCATGCGCCCAACCTGTTCCACGCCCGCGCCGAGGTCGCCGGCATCCGGCAGGGGCGCGGAGCACGGATCTACCGCGCCCGCCTGACCGGCCTGTCCCGCGGCGAAGCGCTGCAGGCCTGCGAGCGCCTGAGGGGCGGGCGGTCGGAATGCATGGTGGTGTCGCCCGATGCGCGCTCCTAGCGCGGTCGCCGCCGGACTGGCGCTATCCGTCCTGGCCTCGGGCGGCGCGCAGGCGGCGTTGAAACCGGGTACCAGGGCGCCGGACTTCCATGCGCGGGCCACGCTGGGCGGCAAGGAGTTCGACGCGTCGCTCGCCGCGATGCTGCGCAAGGGGCCGGTGGTGGTGTACTTCTATCCCGCCGCCTTCACGTCAGGATGCACGGTGGAAGCGCACGACTTCGCCGACGCGATACCGAGCTTCGACAAGCTGGGCGCGCAGGTGCTCGGGGTGTCGGAGGACAAGATCGCGAAGCTGGACCGCTTCTCCGTCAGCGCGTGCCAGAGCCGCTTTCCGGTCGCATCCGATGCCGATGGCAGTATCGCCCAGGCCTACGATGCCACGCTGCCCATGGTGCACGGCTACGCCAACCGGACCTCCTACGCGATTGCGCCCGACGGAACCGTTCTCGCTGCCTACAGCGCCATGGATCCGGACGGGCACGTGTCGCGCATGCTGGAAGCCGTGAAGCGTTGGGCCGGCACCGGCGCGCATCCGGGACCGGGCTGAACGACGCAGCCCGGGCCGGCGCCGGTTCAGTTGCTGAGGGGCGGGCGCGGATACGCCTTCCCGCGACCGGATTCGGGGGAGGCGGTGGTGCCCTCGGGACAGCGCGGAACGATGGGTCGCACGCGCACCTTCTGCGTGGCACGCAACGGACGATAAGCTTCCGTGGCAGCGCTTTCGCCGAACTGACCGTGGTTGCCGGGCAGCTTGGCCTTGCCTCGATCCGCGATGTGCATCGATAGCTCCAGGACTTCGGTTTACCCCCACGCCTTGAACGGGTGGCGACGCAATCCGTTGCCTGGCTACGACATCAACATCCGTGGACCGGGAACTCCTGCAGGGTCGAGCGGGCCGGGCGCATCGGTCCCGGCCAGCCCGAGTCGTACTAGTGGTTGGCGAGCCCGGTGTTGCCGGTAACGGCCTGCTGGGTCGCCGTGGCACCGTTCGACACGTCGTGGCCCAGCGCGCTGGCGTCCTGGCCGGCGCCGCTCAGGGTGTTGCAGGCAGACAACCCGACGGTGGCGCCGACGAGCAGCCCGACGGTGAGGAACATGCGGCAGGTGTTGGACAACATCTTCTTCGTCTCCAGGTTGACGTCGAAACAACGGAGCTGGTCCCAGGTTCCGACCCTGTGCCGGTTCTGCCGCGTCCGTTGCATTCTGGCAACGGCTGCGCCCGCAGCCCGGTTTGACGGCGGCACGACGGGCAAGTTAAGAACTGCTCGCAATCAGATGGAGATCCCGGCTCATGCGCGTGCTGACCACCACCATCCTGTCCGGCTGCCTGCTGTTCGGCGGCCCGGGGATGGTCGCGCCGAGCCTGGCGGCCGGAACGGAAACCCTCACGCTTTATTGCGCCCAGCACCGCCAGATGGTCGACCAGCTGACGACCGCGTTCACCAGGCAGACCGGCATCGTCGTGCGCACCCGCTATGGCGAGGCCCCGGAGATCGCCAGCCAGATCGTGCAGGAAGGCGCTGCGTCGCCGGCCGACGTTTACTTCACCGAGAACTCGCCGGAACTGGTGCTTCTGGACGAGAAGGGGCTGCTGGCTCCGGTGGACAAGAGCACGCTGGCCGAGGTTCCGGCGCGCGACAGCGCCGCCACGGGGGACTGGCTCGGCGTGCTGGCACGCGAGAACGTGCTCGCCTTCAACCCCCGCATGATCGCGGAGAACAAGCTGCCTCCGTCGCTGCTCGACCTGGCGCGGCCGGAACGGAAGGGGAAGCTGGCGATCGCGCCGGCGGATGCCGACTTCCTGCCCTTGGTGGAGGCTGTGGCCAAGCTGAAGGGCCGCGACACCGCGTTGGCCTGGCTCAAGGCGATCAAGGCGAACGCGCAGGTGTTCGACGACGACGAGGGCGTGGTGGCGGCGGTGGATCGCGGCGCCGCCGCCGTCGGCATCATCAACAACTACTACTGGGCGCGGCTGCACGGGGAGAAAGGCGACGCCACGGTGAGCCGGATCCACCACTTCGCCGGCGGCGATGTCGGCGGGCTGGTCAACGTGTCCGGGGCCGCGGTGCTGAAGTCGTCCAGGCACCAGGCGGCGGCGCAGCGGTTCCTGGCCTTCCTGGTCAGCACCCCGGTGCAGACCACCCTGGCGGCGGAGAACGTCGACTTCGAATACCCGTTGGCGCGCGGAGTGAAGGCAAACCCGCTGCTCAAGCCGTTCGACCAGCTCGATCCCCCCGCAATCGCGCCCAAGGAGCTGGGCGACGACCAGGACGCGGCGAAGCTGCTCCGGGAAGCAGGGCTGCTCTGAGCACGTTGCGCGAACCTGGGCGCGAACCTGGGCGCGAACCTGGGCGCCAGCCCGGCCGACAGCCCGGCCGACAGCCTGGCCACCGGGCCGGCCGATGAGGGCACGGCGCCGGCCGGTCCCGGTGCCGCTGCTTCTGGCCGCCGGCGTGGCGTCGACGCTGGTGCTTCTGCCCCTGGCGCTCACGGTGGGGCAGGCCTGCGCGGTGCCGCTGGCGGAAGCGCTGGCGCTGCTGTGGCGGCCCCTGGTGGGCCAACTGCTGGTCAACACGGTCGGGCTGGTGGCGGCGGCGGCCGTCGTCGCGGCGGTCGTCGGCGTATCGTGCGCATGGCTGGTGGAGCGGACCGACCTGCCCGGCCGGCGCGTGTTCGCGGTGCTGGCGGCGGTGCCGCTGGCGATCCCGCCCTTCATCACCTCCTATGCCTGGGTTTCGCTCAGCAACGCCTTGCAGGACTTCGCCGGCGCGCTGCTGGTGGTGGGCTCGGCCTACATGCCCCTGGTGTATCTCCCGGTGGCGGCCGCCTTGCGCGGCATGGACCCGGCGATGGAGGAAACCGGGCGGGTGCTGGGGCTGTCGCCGTGGCGCTGCTTCGTGCGGCTGGTGCTGCCGCAGCTCAGGCCGGCGCTGCTGGGCGGCATGCTGCTGGTGTCGCTGAACGTGCTGGTGGAGTTCGGCGCCTTCGCGCTGCTGCGCTACCGCACCTTCACCACCGAGCTTTATGCGCAGTACCGCACCGGGCTGGCAGGGCCGGACGCGTCGCTGCTGGCGACCGTGCTGGTGGCGCTGTGCCTGTCCTGCCTGGCGCTCGAACTGAAGGTGCGCGGCCGGCAGGGCGGCGCGTCGCTGCACCGCGGCGCCAGGCGTCGGCCTGCGCGCTACCGTCTCGGGATCGCCACCGTGCCGGCGCTGTTGTTCTGCTGCGCGCTGGTGGCGACCACGCTGTTGGTGCCGCTCGGCACGCTCGTGTTCTGGCTGTTCCGGCACAACAGCGCCGCGACCACGGCGGTGGGCGTGTCGTGGCCGCTGCTGTGGCAGGCGACCGCCGGCTCCTTGTCGCTGGCGCTGGGGGGCGCGGCGACGACCCTGCTGCTGGCGCTGCCGCTCGGCTTCCTGGCGGTGCGCCATCCCGGCCGCATCGCCACGCTGCTGGAGCGGAGCGCCTATCTGGGCCAGGGCGTGCCCGGGATCGTGGTGGCACTGGCGCTGGTCACCCTGGCGATCCGGCTGCTGCAGCCGCTGTATCAGAGCGCGCCGCTGCTGATCGTCGCCTACGCCATCCTGTTCCTGCCGCTGGCGCTGGTCAGCGTGCGCGCCGCCTTCGCCCAGGCGCAGCTGCGGCTGGAGGAGGCGGGCAGGGTGCTGGGGCTCGGGCCGCTCGCGGTGGCGCGCCGGGTGGTGCTGCCGCTGGCCGCTCCCGGCCTGGGTGCGGCGGCGGCGCTGGTGTTCGTGGCGGTGGTGACCGAGCTGACCACCACCCTGCTGCTGGCGCCGATCGGCACCGAAACCCTGGCGACGGAAGTCTGGTCCGACACCACCACCCTGGCCTTCGCCGCCGCCGCACCCTACGCCGCGGTCATGGTGCTGTTGTCGCTCGGCTCGACCTGGATCCTGGCGCGCCGGTTCGGCCGTGCCGATCCGCGCCTGGCCGTGGCCGGACCGGGTGCCGCGTGACGCCGGCGCTGCGCGTTGCGGCGGTCGCGAAGTCGTTCGACGCCGTGCCTGTGCTGCGCGGGCTCGACCTGGAGGTCGCGCCGGGCAGCCTCCTGGCGATCCTGGGCGCGTCCGGCGGCGGCAAGACCACGCTGCTTCGCCTGCTGTGCGGCTTTGAGCGCGCCGATGCCGGCACCATCGCCATGGACGGCACCGTGGTGGACGGAACGGTGGACGGGCGCGCGGTGCACCTGCGGCCGGAACAACGCCGGGTCGGCTACGTGGCGCAGGACGGCGCGCTGTTCCCGCATCTGGACGTCGCGGACAACATCCTGTTCGGCTTGTCCCGCGCCGGCCGCAGCGACCGCGCGCGGGCGGAGGCGCTGCTGGAGCTGGTCGGGCTGCCGACATCCTATGCCGCGCGTCCGCCCCAGGCGCTGTCCGGCGGCGAGCAGCAGCGCGTGGCGCTGGCGAAGCTTGCGCATGGTATCATCGAGCTCGGCTGTCCGCTCCTCATGTTCCGCGC
>CAXTCK010000187.1:0-6734 GCA_964242425.1 uncultured Acetobacteraceae bacterium
GATCGCCTCGAACACCACCTCGCCGATCGGGTGCTCCTCGCGCGGGAACAGGTTGCTCATGTCGCGCCCGACCATCATGCGGATGATGTCGCCGGTGCTCAGCTCGCGCATCGGCGCGTCGCCGACAAAGCGGCCGTCGCGTATCACCGTCACCGTGTCGGCGATCTCCTCGATCTCCTCCAGCTTGTGCGAGATGTAGACGCAGGCCGTGCCGCGCGACTTGAGGTCCTTGACCAGGCGGAGAAGGATCGCAGTTTCGGACTTGGTCAGGGACGAGGTCGGCTCGTCCAGGATCAGCAGCCGGGCGTTCTTGCTCAGCGCCTTGGCGATCTCGATCAGCTGCTGCTCGCCACCGGCGTAGTTCGACACCGGCATCGCCACGTTGATGTGGCCCATGCGCAGGCCGGCCAGCAACTTGGAAGCATCGATCACCATGCGGTCGAAGTCGATCAGGCCGCCGAGCGAGCGCGGCTCGCGGCCGAGAAAGATGTTCTCCGCCACCGAAAGCTGCGGGATCAGCATCAGCTCCTGGTGGATGATGACGATGCCCACATCCTCGCTTTCCCGGATCGAGTTGCAACGCAGCTCGCGCCCTTCCCACAGGATGGTGCCGCCCCAGGTGCCGTACGGATACACCGCCGACAGCACCTTCATCATCGTCGACTTGCCGGCGCCGTTCTCGCCGCACAGGCCGACGCATTCGCCTGGCCGGACGCGCAGGTCGATGCCGTCCAGCGCCTTGACGCCGGAGAAGTCCTTGGTGATGCCGCGCATCTCCAGCAGGTATTCGGACATCACCCCAACCCTTCAGCGTTACCGGACGACGCGTCGGACCGGACCACGGTGCGGTCCGGTCCGCGCAGGCTCGAAGCCGGCGTTACTGGCCGTTGATCTGCGCCTGGGTGAAGTAGCCGTCGGTGACCAAGCGGTCGACGTTGCTCTTGGTGAGCGGGATCGGGGTCAGCAGGATGGTGTCGACGTCCTTCTGCCCGTTGTTGATCTTGCTGGTGTAGGCCGGCGTCTCACCCTTGGCGAGCTGCACCGCCATCTTCGCCGCGGTGCTGGCGATCAGCTTCAGCGGCTTGTACACGGTCATGGTCTGGGTGCCCTTCTCGATCCGCTGCGCTGCGGCGAGGTCGGCGTCCTGGCCGGACACGGCGGTCTTGCCGGCCAGCCCCTGTGCCGCCAGCGCCTGGATCGCGCCGCCGGCCAGGGCATCGTTGGAGGCGACAATGCCCTGGATGTTGTTCTTGTTGGCGGTCAGGGCGTTCTCGGTGTCGGACAGCGCTGTGGTCGCACTCCATTCGGGCACGAACTGCGAGCCGACGATCTTTATCTTGTTGCTGTCGACCAGCGGCTGCAGCACCTGCATCTGGCCCTGCCGCAGCAGCTTGGAGTTGTTGTCGGTGGGGGCGCCGCCCAGCAGGTAATAGTTGCCGGTGGGGGCCGCATTCACCACGCCCTGCGCCTGCATGTGGCCGACGCGCACGTTGTCGAACGACACATAGGCGTCGATGTTGGAGTCCAGGATCAGCCGGTCGTAGGAGATGATCTTGATGCCGGCCTGCTTGGCCTCGTTGATGACGTTGCCGAGCACCTTGCCGTTGAACGGCACGATCACGATCACGTCCATGCCGCGCGAGATCAGGTTCTCGATCTGCGCGTTCTGCCGGCTTTCGCTGGCATCCGCCGACTGGACGTTGACGGTGGCGCCGAGCGCCTTGGCGGCGGCCACGAAGTAGTCGCGGTCATGCGCCCAGCGCTCCAGGCGCAGGTCGTCGATCGAGAAGCCGATCTTGGGGTGCGCCGCGTTGGCGTGGGCCGCGGCCGGCACGAGGGCGGCCAGACCGAGCGACAGGGCGGCGCCGGCCAGAAGCCTGCGCGTGAGGCCCGGGCCACCGAACGCGATCCGGTTGGGAAGATGCGACACGAATTCATTCCTCCGTTGCGCCGGCCGTTGTCCGGGAAACCATGGACAGGCCGGTCAATTGCCGCTGCCGGCGGCCGCACGGCCGCCTGTTCATCGGCATTGCCGCAACGAAAGCAAATTGCGGCACGTAGGGCAAGGGCAAGCCGCAGCACCCGTCGCGCAGCCGGTTCCGGTCGCCAGCCTCGTCCACACATGTGCCGCCGCGGGCATCAAATGATCACGCTGCGGCCACGCATCTTGCCGGCCATATTGTTGCGTCGCAGCAAGTGGTCCGGTTCCTGCCGGACCTTCCGCGCCCGCTTTCGCCACCTGGCATGGAAGCACCGGCATTTTTGATTGACGTGCCTCAGGAGCACGGCTTATCTCCACCGCCGGGGGAAGGGCATGCCCAGGGTCACCGTCTTCGAGGTCGCAGCCTCCGCCGGCGTCAGCCTCGCCACGGTCGACCGGGTCCTGAACGGGCGCAAGGGCGTCCGCCCGGCCACGGTGGAGCGGGTGCAGGCTGCAATCGGCAGGCTCGGGTTCCGGCGCGACGCGTTCGCCGCCGGGCTGGCCACGCGCAAGCGCGAGCGATACCTGTTCGTGCTGCCGGAACGCGGCACCAACAGCTTCATGAACGCGCTGCACGACACCATCGCCGCCGCCGCCGCCGTGCTGGCGGACCAGCGCGTGCTGCTGCGCACCCTCGACTACGCTGCCCTCGACGACGCAGCCCTCGCCGCCCTGCTGTCCTCGCTCGACGTCGCCGAATGCGACGGGGTGGCGGTGGTGGCGGTGG
The DNA here is from genome assembly GCA_964242425.1 of uncultured Acetobacteraceae bacterium. Taxonomy (GTDB): domain Bacteria; phylum Pseudomonadota; class Alphaproteobacteria; order Acetobacterales; family Acetobacteraceae; genus Lichenicola. Next base: position 2,709 of record CAXTCK010000187.1, read on the forward strand.
AGTCGCCGCCGGTGCGGCACGAGATCGACCGGCTGGTCGAGAAGAACATCCCGGTCATCACCCTGGTGTCGGACGTGTCGCCCTCCAGGCGCAGCCTGTTCCTGGGCATCGACAACAAGGCGGCCGGACGGGTGGCTGCCTCCTTGATCGGCCGCATGACGGGCGCCCCCATGGCAGGGAGTGGCCGCGGCAGCATCGGCCTGTTCGTCGGCCGGATGACGCTGCACGACCATGCCGACCGCAGGCTCGGCTTCGAGCAGGTGCTGCGGCGCGAGTTCCCGCACCTTTGCCTGTTGCCAACGGTCGAGGGCCTGGACGACAGCGCCGTGACCGGGCCGCTCGCGTCACGCATGCTGCGCCGGCATCCTGACCTGATCGGGATCTACAGCGCCGGCGCCGGCAACCGCGGCATCATCGCGGCGCTGCGCGCCGACGCGCGCGCGCCGGCTCCGGTGGTGGTGGCGCACGAACTCACCGCGCACGCGCGCGACGCGCTGCTGTCGGGAACCTTCACCGCCGTGCTGCACCAGGACCAGGAGCAGGAGGTCGAGAACGCCGTCGCGGCGTTGCGTGCGCTGGCGCGGGCCGACCCGTTCCTGCCCAGGCCGGTGCGCACCCAGATCTTCCTTCGCGACAACGTTCCCTGAACCGCGACCAACCGTCCGACCACACCGCCCCAAACACACCGCCCCGAACACACCGAAAGAACCCGTCATGGCCACCAGCACCCTGTTCAGCGACCTCGAAACCGTCACCTTCGCCGGCCCGGACAGCGACAACCCGCTGTCCTACCGCTTCTACGACGCCGACCGGATGGTGCTCGGACGGCCGCTGCGCGACCACCTGCGCTTCGCCGTGGCCTACTGGCACAGCCTGGCGATGAACGGCAGCGACCCGTTCGGCGCGCCCACGCTCCACCGTCCGTGGATGCGCAATCCCGACCCGATGGGGGGTGCGCGCGACAAGGCCGACGCCGCGTTCGACCTGTTCCGCGTGCTGGACGTGCCGTTCTATTCCTTTCACGACCGCGACATCGCCCCCGACGGCGACGACCTCAACACGGGCCTGCGCAACTTCCGCGAGATGGTCGACTACCTCGGCCTGAAGATGCAGAGCGCGAGCACGAAGCTGCTGTGGGGCACGGCGAACCTGTTCAGCCATCCCCGGTACATGGCCGGCGCCGCGACCAACCCCGATCCGGACGTGTTCGCCTTCAGCGCCGCCACCGTGAAGCACTGCATGGACGCGACGCTGGCGCTGGGCGGCGACAACTACGTGCTGTGGGGCGGGCGCGAAGGCTACGAGACGCTGCTGAACACCGACCTCACGCGCGAGATCGACCAGCTCGGCCGGTTCGTGTCGCTGGTGGTCGAGTACAAGCACAAGATCGGCTTCGCGGGCCAGATCCTGATCGAGCCGAAGCCCAAGGAGCCGACCGCGCACCAGTACGACTTCGACACCGCGACCGTGTACGGCTTCCTCAAGCGCTACGGCCTCGAACGCGAGGTGAAGGTCAACCTCGAAGCCAACCACGCGCTTCTGGCCGGGCACAGCTTCGAGCACGAGATCGCCACCGCGGCCAGCCTCGGCATCCTGGGCTCGCTCGACCTCAACCGCGGCGACCCGCTGCTGGGCTGGGACACCGACCAGTTCCCCAACAGCCTGCAGGACACGGCGATGGCGCTGTACCACGTCATCAAGGCGGGCGGGCTCGGGCTCGGCGGCTGCAACTTCGACGCCAAGATCAGGCGGCAGTCGATCGACCCGGTGGACCTGGTGCACGCCCATGTCGGCGCGATCGACCATTGCGCCCGCGCCTTCCTGATCGCGGCCGGCATGGTGGAGGACGGACGGCTGGAAGCGGCGCTGAAGGAACGCTATGCCGGATGGGACACCGATGCCGCGCGCGACATGCTGGGCGGCGGGCAGACCCTGGAGTCCATCGCCGCCCGCGCGGAGGAGCAGAACCTGTCGCCGCAGCCGCGCTCCGGCGGCCAGGAACGGCTGGAGAACCTGGTCGGCCGCTTCTTCTGAACCCTGCGCGGGCTGGCCGGCTCAGTCCGGAGGCAGCGCGCCGGCCCAGGCGCGCAGGTCCTGCACGAACAGGTCGGGCGCTTCCATCGCCGCGAAGTGCCCGCCGCGCGGCTGCTCGGTCCAGCGCGTCAGGGCGTAGCCGCGCTCCACCCAGGAGCGCGGCGGCGTCGGCGAGCGCGGGTCGGGATAGGCGGCGAACGCGGTGGGCACGGTGACGCGACGGCCCGGCGGCATGCGGCGCACGCCTTCCGCCTCGGCCGCCGCGTAGTACCAGGCCGCGAACGGGAAGGCGTCGTTGGCGACGTAGAGCATCAGGTTGGTCAGCAGCCGGTCGCGGGGAAACACCGCGTCGAACCGGCGCTCCCGCAGGTCGGCCCAGTCGTGGAACCGTTCCACGATCCAGGCCGCCTGCGCCGCCGGGTTGTCGGCCATGGCGTAGCTCAGCGAGGACGGCCGGCTCCGCTGCAGCTGGGCATAGGCGCCGAGCGCCTGTTCCGCCTCGGTGAACGCCTGCTTCCACTGCTTCTCCTCGCCGGTTTCCGGCTCCGCGTCCGGCTGCACCAGCAGGTAGTTGAGGTGGATGGCGCGGACCGACGCGGCATGCTCCAGCGCCAGCCAGGCGCTGACGCCGGCGCCCCAGTCGCCGCCCTGCGCGAGATAGCGGTCGTAACCGAAGCCCTCGCGCATCAGCCGGTCGAACAACCGCGCGGTGCTGCGCGCGCCGATCGGTGACGCCGGCTTGGCCGAACACCCGAAGCCCGGCAGCGACGGGATCACCAGGTCGAACGCGTCCGCGGCGCTGCCGCCGTGCCGGGACGGGAATGCCAGGGGCTCGGCCACCTGCCAGAACTCGTACACCGAGCCCGGCCAGCCATGGGTGAGCAGCAGCGGCCGGCGTCCTCCCGCCTCGCCGACCAGGTGCACGGCGTGGATGTCGATGCCGTCCACCCGGTGCATCACCTGGGGAAACCGGTTCAGCTCCGCTTCGGCGGCGCGGAAGTCGAAGCCGTCCGCCCAGTAGGCGCACAGGAACGCCGGATCGCAGCCGTAGCGCCATCCCGCGCGTTCGGGCGTCGGTGGCATGCGATAGCCGCGCAGCTGCGTGCGGATGCGCTCCAGGACGGCGTCGTCCCAGCTCACCTTGAACGGTTCCATGCCGATCTCCCGTGTTCCGCGGGCCGGTCCCGCTGCCCGCCCCGACGCAACTCCCCCAGCCACGCCGGGTTGAACCGCGACGTCGAGGCAAGGGAACAAACGATGAGCAAGCACGAAGGCAGCGACAAGGTCACCAGCCACGGCACGGTGAAGGGCCACCACGCCAAGCCAGGCGATGCCGTTCCCGAGGGCGGCCCGGCCGCGGCACCCACCGAAGGCTCCGGCGCGGCCAAGGGGGCGGCGTCCAAGGCAGCGGTCGAGGGCGCGGTCGCGGGCGACAACACCAGCACCGCCACCGCCGGTTCGCTGGAAAAGCAGCACGCGGCGGGCGTGGGCGCGGAAAAGACGCAGTCCGGCCGCGGGCACCGCAAGCACGAGGACTAGGCTCGCCGTCAGGGTCGACGACCCTTCCCCCGGCTGAGGCGGGAAGCCCGGAACGGCGGCGGCAGGCTTCATTCAGGCGGCCTGCGGCACCGCTGCCGGCCTGACCGTTGTTTCCATCGCACCCCGTGAGCGCCCGATCACCAGCGAAACGCAGCGCCACAGCGGTGGCGTACCCCGTCCCGGAGAATGCAGCGGAGTCCGTTCCCCACGATCTGTCGATCTGTTAGCGCAATGATGCTGCAAGGTCGGCGAGGCCGGTAACCACCTTCGCGCACGGGATGTGTCGACCGGATCGGATTGTTTCTGAAGGCGAAAGCGCGTCCGGGGCTGCGGCGTCCGCGCTTCAATTACTTCTTTCGACGACGCACTACTCATTGGGCCGCCTGGTCATTGGGCCGCCGGACGTGCTTGGCCAGGAACGCGTTCATCAACGCGGCAATCTCGTCCACCTTC
>CAXTCK010000188.1:0-6697 GCA_964242425.1 uncultured Acetobacteraceae bacterium
CGTAGGGGCTTTCCGAGCGCCGGGTGAAGCCCGACAGGCCGCCCGGCTGGCGCAGCGTGCGGATGCGGTCGCGCCGCCCGGTCAGGATCTTGTGCGGGTAGGTCTGGTGGCCGACGTCCCAGATCAGCCGGTCGTCGGGCGTGTCGAACACCGCGTGCAGCGCCACGGTCAGCTCCACCACCCCCAGCGACGCCCCCAGGTGCCCGCCCGTCACCGATACCGCGTCCAGCGTCTCCGCCCGAAGCTCGTCCGCCACCTCGCGTAGCTGCTCCGCCGACAGGTTGCGCAGGTCGCGCGGGATCAAAACACGGTCAAGAAGAGGATGCTTCGCCGCGCCCGGGAGTTCTGACTCGTCCATGTCCGATGAGCGTCCACTCGCGCCGGATGCGGCGAGGTCCTGCCGGGGAGGCCAGGTCACGCGTGCCGGTCTGGTTCAAGAAGGCGTGCCGCCGCTCCGTTGCCGGAACGCAGGACCACCTGATGGCCCTGCTCTAGTGCGATCCGCTCCGTCGCAACAGGCTTGCCGCACCGAATGTTGCAGAAATGCCATAACAGTGAGGCGCTGATGTTTGCGACCGCAGCCGGGTTTGCCGTATAGGGCCTGGACTACTCGCGCTGTCATGCCGCCAGCCGCCTGTCTCGTTTTCTCCTTCTCGAATCCGTGATTTCCGATGCGGCAACCTGCCACCATCATCACGGACCGTCATCGGGATTATCGAGCGGGCGGCACGGCCGGCTGACCGGTGTGAAGGCGATCCGCCGTCGGCGGGGGAAACAGGAGAACAAGTTCGCATGGCCGTTCCGATCATGCAGGCCGTCCGTGTCGGCGCCTACGTCGTCAAGCAGCACCTGTCGCGCCGCAAGCGCTATCCGCTGGTGCTGATGCTTGAGCCGTTGTTCCGCTGCAACCTTGCCTGCGCCGGATGCGGCAAGATCGACTATCCGGCGCCGATCCTGAACCAGCGCCTGTCGGTGCAGGAATGCCTGGATGCCGACACCGAGTGCGGCGCTCCGGTGATCGCGGTGGCCGGCGGCGAGCCGCTGCTGCACAAGGAGATGCCGGAGATCATCGCCAAGCTGCTGGCGCGCAAGAAGTACGTCTACCTGTGCACCAACGCCCTGCTGCTGGAGAAGAAGCTCGACGACTACAAGCCCAACCCGTTCTTCTCCTGGGACGTCCATCTGGACGGCGACAAGGAGATGCACGACGCGTCGGTGTGCCAGGATGGGGTGTACGACCGTGCCGTGGAGGCGATCCGCAAGGCCAAGGCGCGCGGCTTCCGGGTGTCGATCAACTGCACCGTGTTCGACGGCGCGAGCCCCGAGCGGCTGGCCGCGTTCTTCGACCAGGTGATGGCGATGGGCGTGGACGGCATCATGACCGCCCCCGGCTATGCCTATGAGCGGGCGCCGGACCAGGCACACTTCCTGAACCGGCAGAAGACCAAGCAGCTGTTCCGCGACACCTTCCGGCTGGGGAAGGGCAAGAAGTGGAAGTTCACGCAGTCGCCCTTGTTCCTGAACTTCCTGGCCGGCAACGAGACCTACCAGTGCACGCCCTGGGGCAAGCCGCTTCGCAACGTGTTCGGCTGGCAGAAGCCCTGCTACCTGCTGGGCGAAGGCTACGCCAAGAGCTTCAAGGAGCTGATGGACGATACTGCCTGGGAGCAGTACGGCACCGGCAACTACGAGAAGTGCGCCGACTGCATGGTGCATTCGGGCTACGAGTCGAGCGCCGTGATCGACGCGGTGAAGCGGCCGCTGCACATCATGAAGGTGGCGCTGAAGGGTCCGCAGACCGAGGGCCCGATGGCGCCGGAGATCTCGCTCGCGAACCAGAGGCCAGCCGAATACAACTATGCCGAGCATGTGGACGCGCGTGTAAAGGAGCTGGCGGCGAAAAAGGCGGCCTCGCGCAAGGTGCCGGTGGACGCGGCGGAATAGGCAGGCAGACCGTCCCGGCAGGTGGGGGCGGCTCCCGGGAGCCGCCTTCCGTTCAGCTGTGCATGCGGGTCAACCGTGCATGCGGGAGATGTCGAGCAGGGTGGCGGTTTCCAGCTCCTTCTCCTCCAGCCGGTGCCGCACCAGGTCGCGGATGCTGATCATGCCGCACAACGTCTTGTCGTCCACCACCGGCATGTGCCGGACGTGGCGCTGGCTCATCATCGCCATCACCTGATCGAGCCGGTCCTCGGAACGGCAGGTGATCACCGGTGCCGTCATCGCCTTCCTGAGCGGCTGGTCGAGCGCCGCCGGGCCGATCCGCGCCAGCAGCTTGACTAGGTCGCGCTCGGAGAAGATGCCGACCACCGCCTCCTTGTCCTCGACCACCACCGCGCCCACACGACGCTCGGCCATCAGCGCCACCGCCGCCGACACGGTCCGGTCGGGCCGAAGCGTCGCGACCTGGTGGCCCTTCTTCTCCAGGATGGTGGCGATCAGCATGCGTGGGGTCCTCCGTTGCCGGTGATAACAAGGGCGTCCGGGCGCGGTTGCGATGGCTGCCGGCTACATGATTATCGGGCCGGGTGCCAGCGGGCGCTTGCGGGGATGCCGGCCGCGTCATTCCGCCGCCGCCCTGAGGCCCGCGCCGGCGGCCAGCGGGCAGGCGGGCAGGGCGGCAAGAAGAAAGGCGCCCAGCAACAGCAGGTCGGGATGCCAGTCCAGCCCCGCCTGGGCGGCATCCACCGCGGCCGCCCCGAAGATCAGCGCAGGCGTCGCCAGGGGCAGCACCAGGAGCGGCAGCAGCACTCCGCCGCGGCGCGCGCCCAGCACGATCGCCGCCGCCATGCCGCCCAGCAGCGACAGCACTGCGGTGCCGAGCCCAAGCCCGGCCAGAAGCACCGGCAGGACCGGGACCGGCAGGCCCAGCATCAGCCCGAGCGGGGCGGCCGCGAGCAGCAGCGGCAGGCCGGTGCACAGCCAGTGCGCGACCATCTTGGCCAGCGCCACCGCGGGTGCCGGCAGGCCGCACAGCATCAGCTGGTCGAGCGAGCCGTCCTCGAGCTCGGCGCCGAACAGCCGGTCCAGCGGCAGCAGGGCGGCGAGCAGGGCGCACACCCAGACGACGCCGGGTGCCATGCGGCGCAGCAGCTCCGGCGACGGCCCGAGCGCCAGCGGGAACAGGGCGCCTGCCAACAGGAAGAACAGGGTGGCCGCCAGGGTGTCGGACGCGTGGCGCGCGGACAGAAGAAGGTCGCGCCCGAGGACGGCGTGGAAGCGGGCGACCGCGCCGACCGGCCGGCTCATGCGCCGAGCTTGAGAACAAGCGCGTCCGGCAGCGGCAGGCCCACATGGGTGGTGGCGACCACCATCCCCCCGGACGCGCGGTGCGCCGCCAGCGCCAGCGCCAGCCGGTCGAGGGCCGCGTCGTCCAGCCCGAGCGAGGGCTCGTCCAGCAGCCAGAGCGGGGCCCCCGTGAGGTGGACGCGCGCCAGTGCCGCCCGCCGCTTCTGCCCGGCGGACAGCAGCCGCGCCGGCAGGCGATGCAGCGCTGCGAGGCCGAACAGGTCCAGCGAGGCCGTGATGCTGCCGCGGCCGAGCACGGCTGCGAGCTGGAGGTTCTCGCGCAGGGTCAGGCCAGGCTTGAGCGCGTCGCCGTGGCCGAGAAAGGCGATGCGGCCGGCATGCGCCGCGGCATCGGCGAGGGCGTCGGTCCCGTTCCAGCACAGCCGGCCGGCGTCGATCGGGCACAGCCCGGCCAGGGCGCGCAGCAGGGTCGACTTGCCCGCGCCGTTGGCGCCAACCAGCAGCAGCGCCTCGCCGCCGCCCAGCCGGAGGTCGAGCCCTGGGAGCACCAGCCGGTCGCCGCGCAGCACCGTGAGCCCGGTCGCTTCCAGAAGCGGTTCCGGCGGGCTCGGCGCGGCGGGAAAGGTCATGAGCCGTCCGAAAGGGTGCGGTGCCGCGCCGGGCGCTTGTGTCGCATGGGCGCGTCGGTATGTTCTTGATTGACTGGATTTTCAAGCCATCTGGCTGGTTCAGCCCCGGCGCCTCGACGCGCCAGGCACAGGATCAGCCGGGGTTTTTGAACCCGGACATTCCCTCGGGAGGGCAGCATGAAGTCGGTTGGCCAGGATAGTCTCGGCGTTCGCCGCACGCTCGACGTGGACGGCAAGACCTACCACTACTTCTCCATCCCCGAGGCCGCGAAACAGGTCGGCGACGTGAGCCGGCTGCCGGTGAGCCTCAAGGTGCTGCTGGAGAACGTGCTGCGCTTCGAGGACGGGCGCAGCTACCGGGTGTCCGACGCCCAGGCGCTCGCCGCCTGGGTCAACGAGGGCAGCTCCACCCGCGAGGTGCCGTTCAAGCCGGCCCGCATCCTGATGCAGGACTTCACCGGCGTTCCGGCGGTGGTCGACCTCGCCGCCATGCGCGACGGCATCGCTGCCCTGAACGGCGATCCGCAGAAGGTGAACCCGCTGGTGCCGGTGGATCTGGTGATCGACCATTCGGTGATGGTGGACGTGTCCGGCACGGCCGACAGCCTGCAGCGCAACGTGTCGATCGAGTTCGAGCGCAACGGCGAGCGCTACGCGTTCCTGCGCTGGGGTCAGGAAGCGTTCGAGAACTTCACCGTGGTGCCGCCGGGTGCCGGCATCTGCCACCAGGTGAACCTGGAGCACATCGCCCAGGCGGTGTGGATCGGCGAGGTGGGCGGGGAAACATTTGCCTATCCGGACACGCTTTACGGCACCGACAGCCACACCACCATGGTCAACGGCATGGGCGTGCTGGGCTGGGGCGTGGGCGGCATCGAGGCGGAGGCGGCCATGCTGGGCCAGCCGATCGCCATGCTGATCCCCGACGTGATCGGCTTCAAGCTGACCGGCCAGATGCCGGAAGGCGCCACCGCCACCGACCTGGTGCTGACCGTCACCCAGATGCTCCGCCGCAAGGGCGTGGTCGGCAAGTTCGTGGAGTTCTTCGGCCCGGCGCTGGACCACCTGCCGGTGGCCGACCGCGCCACCATCGGCAACATGGCGCCCGAGTACGGCGCCACCTGCGGCTTCTTTCCCGTGGACGCGCTGACGCTGGAGTACCTGCACCAGACCGGCCGCGACGAGCACCGCATCCGCCTGACCGAGGCCTACCTCCGGGCGCAGGACATGTTCCGCGACGAGACCACGCCAGAGCCGGTGTTCACCGACACGCTGGAGCTCGACCTGTCCACGGTCGAGCCATCGCTGGCCGGGCCGAAGCGGCCGCAGGACCGGGTGGCACTGAAGAACGCGGCGTCGGCGTTCAACACCGAGCTCACCGGCAGCCTGGGCGTGCCGGCCAACGACGCCGACCGCCGGGTGGCGGTGGAAAGCACCAACTACGCGATCGGCCACGGCGACGTGGTGATCGCGGCGATCACGTCGTGCACCAACACCTCCAACCCGGCGGTGCTGATCGCGGCCGGGCTGGTGGCGCGCAAGGCGCGGGCGCTGGGCCTGAAGCCGAAGCCGTGGGTCAAGACCTCGCTCGCCCCCGGCTCGCAGGTGGTGACCGAGTATCTCGACCGGGCCGGCCTGTCGGAGGAGCTGGACGCGCTCGGCTTCAACACCGTGGGCTATGGCTGCACCACCTGCATCGGCAACTCGGGCCCGATCGAGGACCACCTGGTGGACGCGATCGAGCACAACAAGCTGGTGGCGGTGTCGGTGCTGTCCGGCAACCGCAACTTCGAGGGCCGCATCAGCCCCAACGTGCGCGCCAACTACCTGGCGAGCCCGCCGCTGGTGGTGGCGTATGCCCTGCTCGGCACCATCCGCGAGGACATCACCACCGTGCCGCTCGGCATTGGCACGAACGGCGAGCCGGTGTTCCTGCGCGACGTGTGGCCCACCAACAAGGAGATCGCCGACCTGATGGCGAGCTCGATCTCGCGCGACCAGTTCATCGAGCGCTACGGCCAGGTGACGCGCGGCACCAAGGAATGGCAGGAGCTGCAGGTCGCCACGGGGTCGGAAACCTACCAGTGGGACGGCGGCTCCACCTATGTGCAGAACCCGCCCTACTTCGCCGGCATCACCATGGAGCCGACCGACAAGGGCGACATCCTGGGCGCGCGGGTGCTGGCGCTGCTCGGCGACAACATCACCACCGACCACATCTCGCCCGCCGGCTCGATCAAGAAGAGCGCGCCTGCCGGGGTGTATCTCGGCGAGCACCAGGTGCAGCAGAAGGACTTCAACTCGTACGGCAGCCGACGCGGCAACCACGAGGTGATGATGCGCGGCACGTTCGCCAACATACGCATCAAGAACGAGATGGTGCCGGGCGTGGAAGGCGGCGTGTCCAAGCACTACCCGGACGGTTCCCAGGGCTCGATCTACGACGTGGCGATGGAATACCAGGCCGAGGGGGTGCCGCTGATCGTGTTCGGCGGCAAGGAGTACGGCATGGGCTCGTCGCGCGACTGGGCGGCCAAGGGCACCGTGCTGCTCGGCATACGCGCGGTGGTGGCGGAAAGCTTCGAGCGCATCCACCGCTCCAACCTGGTCGGCATGGGCGTGCTGCCGCTGCTGTTCAAGTCGGGCACCACGCGGGAAACCCTGGAACTGCGCGGCGACGAGGTGATCGACATCAAGGGGCTGGACAGGATCACGCCGCGCATGACGCTGACGCTGGCCATCACCCGCGCCGACGGCACCACCCTGGACGTGCCGGTGATCTGCCGCGTCGATACCCTGGACGAGGTCGAGTACTACCG
>CAXTCK010000189.1:0-4853 GCA_964242425.1 uncultured Acetobacteraceae bacterium
GCGCGCCCGGCGCCGTGCGCGCGGTGGCGGGCGCCTGCGCCGCCAACCCGCTCGCCGTGGCGATCCCGTGCCACCGGGTGGTCCGCCAGGACGGCACCCTGTCCGGCTACCGCTGGGGCGTGGAGCGCAAGCGGGCGCTTCTCGACCGGGAAGCGCTGGCGGCCGGCGACGCGCCGGATGGCGGCGGTCCCGACGCCGGTGCTTCGCGTGAACAGCGTTCATAACGCGTCGTCCGGGACCGGGGAGCTCGGCCTGCCAGGCGGGGAGCTGGAGCTGGGGCCGGGCGCCGTCCTGCTCGGCGGCGGCGCCCTGTCCGACGCGGCAGCGCTGCTTGACGGCCTGGACGTGGTGCAGCGCGTGTCGCCGTTCCGGCACATGGTGGTTCGGAACGGCCGGCGCATGTCGGTGGCGATGAGCAACGCGGGCCCCGTCGGCTGGATCGCCGACCGCGGCGGCTACCGCTACGCGCCGCTCGATCCCGACACCGGCCGTCCCTGGCCGACGATGCCGGACGCGTTCGCTGTTCTCGCGCGCAAGGCCGCGGAACGGGCGGGATATGAAGGCTTCGTGCCGGATTGCTGCCTGCTCAACCGCTACGAGCCGGGTGCGCGCATGTCGCTGCACCAGGACCGGGACGAGCGCGATCCCGGGGCGCCGATCGTGTCGGTGTCGCTCGGGCTGCCGGCGACGTTCCTGTGGGGCGGCTTGTCGCGAACCGACCGGCCGAGGCGCCTGCGCCTGGAGCATGGCGACGTGGTGGTGTGGGGCGGCCCGTCCCGGCTGGCGTTCCACGGGGTCGACGTGCTGGGGAAGGGCTGTCACCCGTCGACGGGGGCTGTGCGCTACAACCTCACCTTCAGGCGGGCGCTTTGAGGCCGGCTCACCGGCTGCGCGACAGGTGCAGCCCGACCAGGCGGGACAGCAGGATGGCCGGGAACAGCTGGCCGATCACGGTTTCGGCGTCGGACAGGCTGGACGCCAGCGGCGAGCGCGCCGTCACGGTGCCGTCGCCGATGGAGGTGAGGCGGGTGATGCTGAAATGCAGCAGTTCCGCCGCGTGCGCCGACGGGCGCGACGACAAGCCGGACATCGCGCGCGGCGTCAGCAGCGTCAGCCCGGCATAGGCGATGGCGAACAGCAGGGCGAGGTTGAGGTAGACGAACACGGCACCCGCGATGCGGTGGTGGTTCACGTCGCCCGCCCCGAACACCGCCCGCGCCATCGCCGCCGTCACCAGCACGTTGTAGGCGAACGCCATGCCCAGGGTGATGGCGTGCGGCAGCAGCCCGGGCAGGAGGTGCGACAACACGGTGAGCCCGAAGCTGGTCGCCAGCGCCAGCCTGAGAAGAACCGACTTGGCCAGAAGGGCGATCGCGGTGCCGGCGAGAACCAGCTGCAGCAGCGTCACCACGCTCCGGTCGACGCCGCCGGCGCTCAAGGCCGGTATGGCGACGAACAGGAACACGATCTCGAGCGTCAGCATCAGGCTGAACTGCCAGTCCGGCTCGCGCGCGAGCAGCCGGCGTGTCGTTGGCGGCCCGGCCACCGGCTCGGTCATGTCCATCGACGCGTTCCCCCGGGGCCTGCTTCCGAGCCTGGCCGGATTGCCGCCGCCTGCCAAGTCGTTGCGCGTCGGCAAGGGCCCGGCGTTCGGCCTGCGCTCAGCGCGGCGGGGCGGCGGTTTCGCTCGGATCGCCGACGGCGATTCGCGTCCACTGGAACTGCCCGTCCGGCCCGTTGACGCCGAGCAGCCAGGTTTCGCCGGTCACCGTGTTCAGCAAGATGGTGGCGCGCTGCGGCGGATTGGCCGGATAGATGACGAAGACCGGCGACCCGACCAGCGATTGGGTGGTCTGGGGCGATCCCGACGGCGAGGCCTGCGCGGGAGGCGTCTGCGCCTGAGGGTCCTGCGCCGGAGCCTGCAGCTGTGCCTGCGTCGGTGGTGGCGCCTGTGCCCGGGACGCCGGGAACGACAGCAGGAACGGGACGATCCCGACGAGAAGCCGGCGCATTGCTCTTCTCCCGTTGTAGCCGTTTGATCCGGAAAACGGCCTGCGTCCATTGTCGCGGAGGTGGCCGGCCGGCGCTATGCCCGGTCGTCGAGCCGCGCACGAAGGCGCCGCCACAGCCTTTCCTCGGGCAGGTCGTCGCCTTCCGTCGTCTGGTTCGCCAGCTGCTCGACCAGGCGGGTCGCGATCAGGCCGCGATGCCCGACCTGCCAATTGTCCGGGCTGGTTCCCGAGGCCGACCACGGCGGCAGGGTCAGCAGCAGCCTGCTGGCCAGGGCGTCGAGCAGGGGCTCGTAGGTGGCGCGCAGGGCGGCCAGGGTGCTCTGCGCGCTCGGCGCGTCGGTCCAGCGCAGGCCGGCCTCGGTGAGGTCGTCGACCAGCTGGCGATAGGCCTCGTCGGCGAGCCGGTCGCCGCCATCATAGCGGGATGGCGACACGCCGAAGGAGCGGGCCATCTCGACGATCACCATGCGCCCCATGGTGAAGGTCATCCGCGCCTGCAGCGACCGGGTGCCCTCCACGCCAACCAGGATCAGGGCGCAGGTGTCGATCACCGCCGCCAGCGCCGCCAGCCACGACTGGCTGTCGTGCTGGGAGCGGTAGTACACCAGCATCGGGTAGCTGAGATGGCTTTCCAGCAGCTCCGAGCCCCACACCTCCCATTCGCGCAACAGCTCGTCCAGCTTGAGCAGGCCGTCCGGCTCGCTGTGCCGGGTGAGCAGGGTGCAGGCGGTGGGCGGGGTGCCGGCGCGCACGTCGAGCTGGATCACGTGCGCCTCGCGCCGGGAGAACAGCTGGTACAGCACCGGCAGGTAGCCGATCACCAGGGCGAGAAAGCCGAAGCCGAGGCCCGCCTCGGACACCGACAAGGCGCGCGCGAGGTGGGAATGCGGCACCACGTCGCCGTAGCCCAGGGTGAAGAAGGTGACCCCGCTCATGTAGATCTGGTCGGCAAGCGGGGACGCGTGCGGCGCGTGGGCCTGCAGCGTCCAGCTCAGCGTGCCGAAGCCCAGGATCAGGCACAGCGCCCACAGGGTGAACAGCAGCACCATCGACAGCGGGCCGAACACGCTGAGGAAGTGCTCCCGCCGTGGGCCGCGGAAGGCCCGGGAACAGCGCTTCCAGACCGACCAGATGCTGCGGAAGTAGAACCGGGCCGCGCGGAAGCGGCGGGCCACGCGACGGGGCAGCAGCATCACCTCGAAGGCATCCTGGAGCACGACGAGGATCAGGCCGGCCGCCAGGAACGCCAGGAGCGGGATGAGCATGGGGATGGAATGCGGGGTGCCGGGCCGGAGTTGCCACAAGAGCAATAATTCAGTCGCATCCAAAAACAAAACCCAGTCAATTACACGAGCGACAAATACAAACTATGGCATGATCTTGACCAGAACGACGGTAGAAGGCTGACCGGAAAAGCAAACCTCATCACAGTCACAAATTTGGTTGTTTTATACTGAGAGGGTCACGCCGCCGATCCTGGCCGCCTCGGTGCCCGTGGCTCCCTCATAGACTGCCGCTGGAGCCAGGAGCCGCCGGGTCTGGCCCGCATCCTTGCTCGCACAGGCTGCGGCACGCAGCCGCCTCGCGTCAAAGTCCGGGCGTAGCGCGATCGGCATGACAAACTCCCAGGTCCGTCACCAGGGAATCAGAACCAGCCCGCATCGGGCAATGCCCCACAAGTCGCGATCAGAGGGCTTTGGTATCAGACCTATGTCGGCTCAACTACCTGCCACTTGAGTCCCTGGCGAACTGGAAAAAGCCTCACCAAGCTTTGGCCCTAGACCAACCTAAGCGTCGGGATCGGAACGCTCCGTCCGTCGTGTTCCCTTCAAGGCGGCGCGCACGGTCTTGGCCGTCAACCGCCGCTCGTTGGAGCCGCGGGTGGGCCTGGTCGGCCGGCGGACCGGCGCCGGCGGCTTCGCCGCTTCCCGGACCAGTTCCGCCAGCCGGTCGAGGGCGTCGGCGCGGTTGCGCTCCTGGGTGCGGAAGCGGTGCGCGGTCAGCACCAGGACGCCGTCCTTGGTGAGCCGTCGTCCGGCCAGCGCGCGGAGGTTCGCCTTGACGCGGTCGTTGATGGAGGGCGACGCGGTCATCGCCCAGCGCAGCTGCACCCCGGTCTCGACCTTGTTGACGTTCTGGCCGCCGGGGCCTGCCGAGCGGATGAAGCTCAGGGTGATCTCGTTATCGTCGATCCACAGCCGGTCGGTAATGCGGATGGCCGGCATCAGCGCCTGCCTGGAGCGGATTGCAGCACGGGCCTTGGCCGAAGCGGCCCGTGGGGCGTTAAACAGGGACAGCCTGCCCGGAAAGGATGACCATGACGCCGTGCCTGCACCGGATGCTCCTGCTTCTGGTCCTGCTGCTGCCCGCCGCCGCTTCTGGTCCTGCTGCCGCCCTGGCGCGGCAGGCGCCGCCGCAGGCGATGGATTCCGGCCGCTGCGATTATTTCTCCCGGCTCCACCGTTTCGCCGAGGAAAGCAAGAGCATGTGCGACGAGGGGCGGCAGGTGAAGGTGGGACCGCTGACCGGCCAGATCCTGGAGCAGTGCCGCGCCATGCAGGGCGATCGCTTCGACCGGCAGCCGATCGACGACATGATCGCCGGCTTCTCGTCGCAGGTGGCATCGCAGGGGCTCGGCAATGCCTGCCACGCCATCAAGATGCAGGTGTGGGACCTGATCGGGCAGTGACGGGATGGCGGCGGAAACCTCGGCCGGGGAGAAGCGCATGAAGAAGCTGATCAACCATCCGGACCGGGTGGTGCGGGAGATGCTGGAAGGCGGCGTGGCGCGCGCACCGTTCCAGGCGCTGCTGCCGGACGACGACGTCGTGGTGAATCGGG
>CAXTCK010000189.1:4953-6657 GCA_964242425.1 uncultured Acetobacteraceae bacterium
GGTGGCGGTGATCTCCGGCGGCGGCAGCGGCCACGAGCCGGCCCATGCCGGCTACGTGGGTCCGGGCATGCTGGCCGCCGCGGTGGCCGGCAGCGTGTTCACCTCGCCGAGCGTCGATGCGGTGCTGGCGGCGATCCGCGCCGTGACCGGACCGGCGGGAGCGCTGCTGGTGGTCAAGAACTACACCGGCGACCGCCTCAACTTCGGACTGGCAGCCGAGCTCGCACGCGGCGAGGGGCTCGCGGTCGAGCTGGTGGTGGTGGCCGACGACGTGTCGCTGCGGAACACGGTGCCGCAGGACAGGAGGCGGGGGATCGCCGGCACGGTGCTGGTGCACAAGGTGGCGGGTGCTGCCGCCGCGGCGGGACGATCGCTTGCCGAGGTGAAGGCGCTGGCGGAACGCGTCGCGGCCGGGCTCGGCACGATGGGGGCGGCACTCGGCGGATGCACCCTGCCCGGGGCCGGCGCCAGCGGGTTCGCGCTCGGGGAGCACGAGGTCGAGCTCGGGCTCGGCATACACGGCGAGCCGGGCGTGGAGCGGGCGACGTTCGACGGCTGTGACCGGCTGGTCGAGACGATGGTGGCGACGATCGTGGACGAGCTGGGGCTTCGCGGCGGCGAGCGGATCGCGCTGCTGGTGAACGGCCTCGGCGGAACCCCGCCGATGGAGCTCGACATCGTCATGCGGGCGACGCTGCGGTTGTTGCGCGCCAGGAACGTGAACGTCGTTCGCGGCTGGTGCGGCAACCTGCTCACCGCGCTGGACATGCCCGGCTGCTCGATCACGGCGCTTTCGCTGGACGACGCGCTGATCGGGCTTCTCGACGCCCCCACCGAGGCGCCGGCCTGGCCGGGACCGGGCGTGCTCAACGACGACGTTCATCACGGCGTGAGCCGCGCCCGCGCCGATGCCGGCGCGGTGGCGGGTGCTGCTTCGGAAGCGGGCTCTTCGGAAGCGGGACTGCAGGTCCGGACGGCAGCGCATGCCGCAGCACACGGGCTGATCGGCGCCGAGGACGTCCTGGCGGCACTCGACGCAAAGGCGGGGGACGGGGACCTCGGGAGCAGCATGACGCGGGCGGCCAGGGCGGTGCTGGCCCTGCCGCCCGCAGCCTGGCGCTCGCCGTCGAACGCGCTGCAGGCGATGGCCGATGCGGTGCGGCGTGCGGCCGGGGGAAGCTCCGGGCCGTTCTACGCGGTGGCGCTGTCCCGTGCCGCCCGTCGCCTGGACGGGATCGAGCGGCCCGGCCTGTCGGACTGGCGCGACGCGCTGGCGGACGCGGCGGAGGCGATCGGCCAGCTCGGCGGCGCGCGGCCGGGCGACCGCACCATGGTCGATGCGCTGGGTCCGCTGGTGCAGGCGCTGCGTGCGGCGGAGGCGAGCGCAAGTTGGAACAGGGATGCGTGGACGCGCTGCGCCGCCGCTGCCCGGTCGGGCGCCGACGCCACGGCCGCGATGCGCCCACGCCTCGGACGCGCGAGCTACCTGGGAGACCGGGTGCTTGGCGTTCCGGACGGCGGTGCGGTCGCGGTCGCGGTGCTGGCCGAAAGCCTGCTCGACGGATTGCCGTTCGGGACGGATTGAGGCGCCATCGAACGACCGGGCGATCGCCCCCCCACCTTGTCCCCGGCGGAGCGGCAGCGATCCCACCATGTCGCACAACACGTATGGCCACCTGTTCCGTGTCACGACCTGGGGGGAAA
>CAXTCK010000190.1:0-1217 GCA_964242425.1 uncultured Acetobacteraceae bacterium
GACTGGCTGGAGGTGCTGGGCTCCGGGATGGTGCATCCGCGTGTGCTGGCCAATTGCGGGCTCGACCCGCGCGCCTGGCAGGGATTCGCGTTCGGCATGGGGGTGGAGCGCCTGTGCATGCTCAAGCACGGCATCCCGGACCTGCGCTCGCTGTACGAGAGCGACCTGCGCTGGCTGCGGCACTACGGCACCAGCCCGTTGTCGCCGGTCGTGCTGCACGAGGGGATCTGAGCGGCGATGAAGTTCACCCTGTCATGGCTGCGCGACCATCTCGACACCGAGGCCACGGTGGAGGCGCTGTGTGCTGCGCTGAACCGCATCGGGCTGGAGGTCGAGGGGGTGGAGAACCGCGGCGCCGCCCTGGCGCCGTTCCGCACCGCTCGGATCGTGAACGCCGTTCAGCATCCGAACGCGGACCGGCTGCGCGTGTGCTCGGTGGATACCGGCCTGGAGGGAGCGCCGCCGGTGCAGGTGGTATGCGGCGCGCCGAACGCCCGGACCGGGATCTCGGTGATCTTCGCGCCGCCCGGCACGCTGATCCCCGGCAGCGGCATCACCATCAAGGCGGGCGAGATCAGGGGGCAGCGCAGCGACGGCATGCTGTGCTCACTGCGCGAGCTGGGGCTGGGCACCGAGCATGACGGCATCGCCGAGCTGCCGCCCAACACCACGCCCGGGCAAAGCTATGCCAACTACGCCGGGCTGGACGATCCGGTGATCGAGATCGCGGTGACGCCGAACCGCGGCGACGCCCTGGCGGTGCGCGGCATCGCGCGCGACCTGGCGGCGGCGGGAATGGGGCACCTCAGGCCGTGGCTCGCGGACACGGTGGAGGGAACATTCGACAGCCCGATCGGCTGGGCGATCGAGTTCGCCGAGGCATGCCCGCTGGTGCTCGGACGCTGCATCCGGGGCCTGCGCAACGGCCAGTCGCCGGCTTGGCTGCAGGAGCGGCTCCTCGCCGTGGGGCTGCGGCCGATCAGCGCGCTGGTGGACGTGACCAACTTCTTCTCGTTCGACCTGGGGCGGCCGCTGCACGTGTTCGACGCCGCAACGGTGTCGGGGGCCCTGCTGACCGTGCGCCGGGGACAAGGCGAGACGCTTCGGGCGCTGGACGGCCGGGACTACGTCGCGGACGGGGAGGATTGCGTGATCGCCGACGCGTCGGGGGTGCAGTCGTTCGCGGGCCTGATGGGCGGCGAGGCGACCGGATGCAC
>CAXTCK010000190.1:1317-6596 GCA_964242425.1 uncultured Acetobacteraceae bacterium
CGCATCGCAGCCCTGGGCGGGCTCGACGTGGCGCCGGACGAGGCGGTGCACGCCCTGGAAACGCTGGGCTTTGCGGTGCAGGAGCGCGACGAGGCGGGTGCGGTGTTCACGGTGCCGTCCTGGCGCAACGACGTCGCGGCACCCGTGGTGCTGTCGCTGCTACCGGGCTCCGGCGGCGACGAGGCCGACGCCGTGGAAGCGGTGGAAGCGGTGGAAGCGGAAACCGACCTGATCGAGGAGGTGCTGCGGCTGCGCGGCCTGGACAGCGTGCCGCCGGTGCTGCTGCCGTCGCTCCGGCCGGTGCCGGCGCCGTCCCTGACGCCGCGGCAGGGACGCGACGCCCTGGCGCGACGGGTTCTGGCGTCGCGGGGGATGGCCGAATGCGTGAGCTTCTCCTTCACCGCGCGCGAACACGCGGCGCGGTTCGGGGCGGTGCCGGACTCGCTGCGCCTCCTCAACCCGATCGCGGCCGACCTGGACCAGATGCGGCCCACCCCATTGGCGACGCTCCTGCAGGCGGCCGGGCGCAACGCGGCGCGCGGAACCGCCAACCTGGCATTGTTCGAGATCGGCGCCGGCTTCGACGAGACCGGGCAGCGCACCATGGCGGCCGCCTTGCGCACCGGGCGGACCGCGCGGCATCCGGGACGGGCGTCGCAGGCGGCCTCGCTGTGGGATGCCAAGGCGGACGCGACGGCGCTGCTGGCGGCGTTGGGCGTGCCGGCGGAAGCGGTAACCGTGACCGCGGACGCGCCCGCGCACTACCATCCTGGGCGCTCGGGCGTGTTCCGGCAGGGGCCGAAGATCGTGCTCGGGCGGTTCGGCGAGCTGCATCCGGCCTTGCTGGCGGCGATCGGGCTGGACGGGCCGGCGGCGGGATTCGAGCTGTTCCTGGATGCGGTGGCGGATCCGAAGCGGCGTCGCAAGGGCGGCCCGGACCTGCCGGCGCTGCAGCCGGTGCGGCGCGACTTCGCGTTCCTGGTGGAGCGCCAAGTGACGGCGGAAGCGCTGCTTCGTGCGGCGCGGGGTGCTGAGCGTGCGCTGGTCGCGGGGGTGTCGTTGTTCGACGTGTTCGAGGGCGACAAGGTTCCGGACGGGATGCGGTCGATGGCGATCGAGGTGGTGTTCCAGCCGCGCGAGCGCAGCCTGACCGATGTCGAGCTGGACGCGGCGTCCGCCAAGATCGTCGACGCGGTGGCCAAGGCAACGGGAGCGATGCTGCGCAGCTGACGCGGGAGACATGGCGGCTTTCGGAACGATCGCCAGCCTCGCGCGTCCTCGACCATCAGGGGAGCCCAGGATGATACGGTGCAGGATGGCGCAGCCATTGCCCGCAGCAACGGTACCAGCGCCGAATGCCCAACGATTGGGGGCGCCGGGATCGGGTATCCCGGGGCCGGGCGCGCTGGCGTGGAGCCTGCTGCTGGCGGGGCTGGGCGCGGCGACGCCGGCGCTGGGGGCGGCGCCGGTGCAGACGTTCCAGGTGCGGCACCCGACCTATGCCTGCGCCAACCCGCGGGTGATGCGGGCGCTGAGCGGCGACGCGGGGCCTCTGCACCCCGAAGGCTGGGCGGACCTGGAGCGGGCCTATGGGCGCTGCACCGTGCTGACGCCGTCGACGCAGCTGGAGCTCGTCGCGCACCAGGGACGGCTCCTGCTGTTGCGCCGCCTTCCGAAACGCGGCCGGGAGCTGCTCCTGTTCGTGCCGTCGGACGAGGCGCGCCAGGTCCGGCTACCGGCTGCGATGAACACGGTTCCCGGGGCATCCGACCAGACAGCCGCGCCGTCGACTGCCCCGTCGCAACCAGCGCCACCGCTTGTCGCGCCGCCGGCGGTGACGCAAGCGGCGCCCGGGTCCGCATCGCCCTCGACCGGTGCGTCACCGACACCAGCTGTCCCGTCGGAAGCACCGGGGTCCTCGCCGCCAACCATGGTGCAGAAGCAGCCGCAGGCTGCGGCGCCATCCGACGCTCCGGCCGCGACGGAAGCGCCGCCGGTGTCCAACCCGACGGCGTCCACCCCGCCGGTGCCTGCCACGCCGGCGCCTACGCCGCCCGTGCCCGCCACGCCTGTGTTCACCCCGCCGCCCGCCGCGCCCGGCGCCCCCGTATCGCCACAGGCGGCACCCGGCTTCGACAACGCGTCACCGGACGGGACCGCAACCACCCCGGGATCGACCGCGTCGGTTCCGGAGGCCGGAGCCAGTTCTGGCCAATCCACCACGAGCGAAACCCCGACTGCCCCTCCGCCGGCCAACACCGCGCCGAACAGCGCTCCGGCGTCGCCCGCGGCACCTCCGTCCACCTCGGCCATCGCGCCGACTCCGCCTTCCGGCCCCATTGCCGGAACTCCGACGACATCGCAGCCCGTTTCCCCCGCCACGGCGCCGGCACCCTGGCCGCCAACGGTCGGGATGGTGCATCGGACCGGCTACCCGCTGCTGATCGGGCTGCTCGTGCTGCTGCTGATGGCGGGGTCGATCGCGACCGCCTGGATCGTGGCGCGGCGACGGCGGCACTTCACCCATGTGGAGGAGGACTGGCCGTCGCCGGAACACCAGCCGAGCGCGCCCATCGTCGAGGTGCCGCCGCTGCCGTCGCCGCACGCGTTCCGCGCGCTGTGCGCGACAGCGCTCGAGCAGGCCGGCTGGAGCATCCGGATCGCCTTTCCCGGCGACGGCACCGGGCCGGACATCGTCGGGCGGCGCGACAAGAAGCTGCTGGTGGTGCGCTGCCGTACCTCGCGCAGCGTGATCGGCAGCGAGATGATCAACGAGGCAGCGACCATGGGCGGCAAGCAGCCGGGCAGCCTGGTGGTGCTGGCCTCCAACGCCACGTTCTCGCAGGCCGCACGGGACGAGGCCGCGCGTCAGCGCGTGCACCTGCTGCGCGATACGGACCTGTACGGGTTCGTCGGATAGGAGGGAAACTGTCCGCTCGTGCGCGGCTCGTCATCCTGTCCACGTGCCTGCATGCCCGGACGGCATGGTTCCGCTTGATGGCGCCGTGATGGTGCGGGAATGAGCGCCTGGTGGTCCGGCAGCGTCCGCTCGTTTCTCGACCTCGACGACGCGATCATCCTGGGCGCGTTGTCGCACCAGCAATCCCGACGGTATCGCGGCAACGAGCCGAAGCAGGTCTGGGCCTGGAAAGCCGAGCTGCCCTTGCTGCGCAACGCCGTGCGCGATGTGCCCGATCCCGAAGCGTGGCGTGTGTTGCTGGAGTTCGACATTCCACGCCTCGGCGGCCGGCTTGATGCCGTGCTCCTGTCGCCACAAGCCATTTTCGCGATCGAGTTCAAGATCGGCGCGACCCGGGTCGACAACGTGGCACGCGCCCAGCTGCACGGCTACGCGCTCGACCTGCAGGACTTCCATGGCGGCAGCCGCAGCCGGCCGATCCTGCCCATCCTGGTGGCGACGGCAAGTTCCCCGGGTGCGGTCGCGCTGCCGCTGCTCGTCGGTGGCGCCGCGGCCGTCATGGAAACGAACGCGGACGACTTCGCGGATCTGCTTCAACAGCTCGGAACGCTTGCCGCGACGGTAGCCGCCACGCCGCCGGTCGCGGTGGCAGACTGGGAAGCGGCGCCCTATGCGCCGGTGCTCAACGTCATCCAGGCCGCTTGTCGTCTTTACGCACGGCACGACGTGGCGGAGATCGCCAGCATGCGGACGGACGCCTTCAACCTGTCGCTCACCGCGAACCGGATCGAGGCGATCCTGCACGGCGCGGAAGCCGAACAACGGCACGTGATCCTGTTCGTCACCGGCATCCCCGGCGCCGGCAAAACCCTGTGCGGGTTGAACGCAGCCTTCAAGCGGACGGAATCGACCTTCCTGACAGGCAACCCGTCCTTGGTGCACGTGCTACGCGACGCCCTGGTGCGCAGCGCGATTGCCGAGGGCGGCAAGCGGGCGAGCGCGTTCCACCGCATCAAGACGGTGATCCAGCCGCTGCCGCAGTTCCGCGACCTGTATGTGCGGACGGGCGGCGTGCCCCCGGAGCGTGTGGTGGTGATCGACGAGGCGCAGCGCTGCTGGACCAAGGCGCACGCGGTTGCCGGCACGCGCACGCGGCCGGTGCCGCTCGACCGATCGGAGCCGGCGCATCTGCTCGACGTCATGGACCGGCACGAGGGTTTCGCCGCCCTCGTGTGCCTGGTCGGGCAGGGCCAGGAGATCCATGACGGGGAAGGCGGTCTGGCGGCCTGGGGAGAAGCGCTGGCGGCACGGCCGAACTGGAGCGTGTTCGCGGCAAACGCCACCCTGGTCGATCCCGAGCCGAGAAACCGGTTGCCGCGGCTGGCTGCACTGTGCGTGCAGCCGGACCTGCACCTGACGGTGCCGGTGCGCTCGCTCAGGCACGAGGCGGCGCCGGCCTGGGTGGATGCCGTCCTGCGCGGTGACGCCGTGGCGGCGAAGGCGGTGATCGCGGCGGGCGGCGAGGTGCCGTTCCGGTTGACGCGGGATCTGGCAGCACTCCGATGCGGCCTGCGGGCGCACGCACGTCGCCTGCACCGTGCCGGCCTGGTCGCGAGCGCCGGCGCCCGCCGGCTGCGGGCCGAAGGGCTCGGCTGCGAGGTGCCGCACATGGATCCGGCCGCGGTGTCGGCCTGGTTCCTCAACAGCTGGATCCGCGACCGCGACGTGCGGGCTTCCGACGCGCTGGAGCTGGTGGCAACCCAGTTCTCGGTGCAAGGGCTGGAACTCGACCATGTCGGCCTGTGCTGGGATGGCGACTTGGTGCGCGAAGGACCTGGTGCCACCTGGCAGGTGCGGTCGTTCCGCGGCACCGGATGGCAGGTGGCGCGGAATGGGGAGAAGATCGCCTGGCGGCTCAACACCTATCGCGTGCTGCTGACCCGGGCGCGTTACGAGACGCTGATCTGGGTGCCGCGCGGCGACCGGGACGATCCGTCGCGCGATCCCGCGGTGCTGGACCGGGTGGCCGCGTTCCTCCAGGCCTGCGGGGTGCGAGCGCTCGCTGAGGTGGAGGCGCCGGCCATCACCGCGTCGCCGGTCGATGCCCTGCCGTTGCTGGCCGGAGCGGATGGCTGACTTTCACGCCCGGATCGCTTATTGCTCCGGCCATGACCGACACCCCGCTTTCGCTGATCCGCAACTTCTCGATCATCGCCCATATCGACCATGGCAAGTCCACCCTGGCGGACCGGCTGATCCAGTCCTGCGGCGGTCTTACCGAGCGGGAGATGACCAACCAGGTGCTCGACAACATGGACATCGAGCGCGAGCGCGGCATCACCATCAAGGCGCAGACGGT
>CAXTCK010000191.1:0-6586 GCA_964242425.1 uncultured Acetobacteraceae bacterium
GGCCCGCGCGGACTACGCCGCCGCGGCGGCGGCCGTGCTGGCCTCGCCGGAGCCCTGGAACGGCCTCGTCCTGGAGCTCGCCGGCGACCAGTCCTACACCCTGTCCGAGTTCGCCGCCGAGATCGCCAGGCAGTCCGGCCAGCAGGTCGGCTACAAGGACCTGCCGCAGGCCGATTACGAGGCGGCGCTGCTCGGCGCGGGCCTGCCGCAGGGCCTGGCCGCGCTGATCGCGGACAGCGACACGGGCGCGTCCCGGGGCGCGCTCTTCGACGACTCGCGCCAGCTCAGCCGGCTGATCGGTCGCCCGACGACGCCGGTGGCGACCACCGTCGCCCAGGCCCTTGCCGCATGAGGCCCGCGATGACCAACCCCATCCTGCACTATGTCCATGATCCGCTCTGCGGCTGGTGCTACGCGGCCGAGCCGCTGGTGCAGGCCGCGCACGAGGCGGCGATCCCCGTCGTCCTGCACGGCGGCGGCCTTTGGGACCAGCCGATCCATGCCCCGGACGCCAAGCGCCGGATGATGAGGGCAACGGACGACCGGATCGGCGAGCTCACGGGCCAGCCGTTCGGGACGGCCTATCTCGAGGGCCTGCTGATCGACCCGGTGACGATCTGGCATTCCAGGCCCACCGTCGCCGCCATCCTCGCCGCCCAATCGATGGACGCGTCGGCTGGGCTGCCGATGATGGCGGCGATCCAGCGGGCGCACTACGTGGAGGGCCGCCGGGTGGTGGAGGACGCGGTCCTGGTGGAGCTCGCGCGCGCCCTCGGGCTCGACCGGGCCGGCTTCGCGGACGCGCTCGGCGCGGTTCCGGTCGACCGGCACATCGGCGACACGCGGGCGATGATGTCGCGGCACGGGCTGCGCGGCTATCCCAGCTTCCTGGTGGAGCGGGAGGGCCTGCTCACGACGTTCCGGCACGAGGATCACTATGGCCGTCCACGCGAGTTCGTTGCCGCGATCGGACAATGGGCCGGCACGCGGAGCGCCGTTCCTGCCGGAGCCTGACCAGCATTTCCGGTGCAGGATCAATCTTCGGACTGTGATCTCGTTCGCTTCCCCTTTAGCTCGCAGGACAGGTAACTGTCACTAATGACGAGGACTGATACCAACGGCGTCAGGCTCTGACCTGTTGAGCCCAATCACGTGTGGCGATCGAGGTGATGCGCTCTGGCTGCGTTATGAGGCTGTTCCAGGCCTGACAGCAGGCATCTACGATTGCGTCGTAGGTGTCGAAGACACCGTTGGAGAAGTAGTTCTGGCGAAGATACTGCCAGACGTTTTCCTGCAGGTTGAGCGCGGGGCTGTAGGGCGGCAGCGGCAACAGGCTGATGTTGTCGAGCACCTTCAGCAGGCCGCCTGGCTGATGCCAGCCTGCGGCGTCGATGGTGACCACGGCGTGTGCGCCAGGCGTAACGTGTCTGCTGATCTCGGAGAGGTGCAGGTTCATGGCGCTGGTGTTGACAAAGGGCAAAACCAGGGCCGCGCCCATACCGCGCGCCGGGCAGACGGCGCAAGTGAGGTAGGCCCACGCATAGCGACAGTCACCTGCTGCCGCTGGTCGCGAGCCACGCTTAATTCAGGTAGGTGCCCTACGCCCGCCGTCCGGTTTGTGCAATACAGTCGCTCTGCGGCCGCGACGGAGCGGTCCGAGGTCACAGCACAGGACTGCCTACCGTAGCGCTTACTCTGTCACTCGGCTTGAACCGGCCTTACGACTACTCGGAACCAGAGACCTGGGGCTTTACAGCGACCGCTGGCATGAGCCCGGCCTTGGTGCAGATTCTGGGATGATCGCCACCGAACCAGGCGTCGATCAACAGACCGAGTTTGTCGAGGCCGGACGCGTCGAGGCGACCATGGATGTCGCGCAGGCCGCCTTCGACCAGCACCGGCACCGCAACCCGTGATCCGGAGAGACGCGCAAGCGGATGCAGCTTGAGGGCCAGCGTCTCCCGGCCGAGATCGACTTGGCCCGCTCCGTCAAGATCCAGATAGCCGGTGTCGAGCGCGATGGTCGGGAACCGTCCCACGCCCTGGCTGAAGGCGCCGATCAGACCGAAACAGCGGATCGAGGTCTGGCCGTCCGGTGGCACCTTGATGCCCAGAGCGGCCAACGGTGACCCGGCGAGCTCGACCAGGGCAGCATCACTCAGGCTGCCACCGACGGAGGTCAAGGAGATCGGACCGTCAAGGGCAGCGGCTAGGGCATGCGGGCTCAAGCCGGTCGCCTGGAGTTGCGCGTCGACGGCCAGGCTACCGACCATGGGTCCCGGCAAGTCCGCGGCGGTCATGATCAAGGACAGCGGGATTGCTGGTGCATGCACGATCAGCGCGACACGCGGCGGGCTGGTGTTGGCGTCGGCGGTAAGGGACCCGTCGATCGGTGCGCCTCCGGGAAGGACGAGATGAAATTGTTTGATGTTGAGGCGAGCGCCGACAAGGTGGGCCTCCAATGATGCGTCCTGCCAAACGCGCTTGCGGTAGGTCAGAGTGTCGAAGTGCGCATCGAGGTCCAGATCCATGTCCCGTAGCATGGACCAGCCAAGCGGGACTGTTGGGAAGATAGGCCCGGTTGCGAGTGGCAGTATGCTTTTTGCTGCCGGCAGCAGGGCGTCCAAATCGATGCGGGCCGCGTGGATGGTGGCATGCAGGAACGGGATTAATCCAAGGTCGATGTCCACGTCGCCGCTGGTGACCGTCTGGGCAGATTGCAGGGCCAGGTCATGAACATGGACCGCATGCATATCCGCCGGAACCGACAGGTTCGCGTGCATCGAGAGGTCCGTGATCGCAGGAAAGAACGGGGACAGCGTGCGGAAAGGGATCAGCGAGGCTGAGTCGAGGGTCATCCTGGCGTCGAGTCCGTCGAACCCCAGGTTTCGGGTGGCTAGGTGGCCGACCAGAGACAGCTGGTCGAGACCGGGAGCAGAAACGTGCAGGTCCAGGGGAATGCTGTCCGGACGATCGGGATATTCCGGAACGCCGACCGTGCCGGAGAGGGTAAAAGGATGTTCGTCATAGCCGCCGCTGGCGACGATCCTGGCCAGCCCCCCCGCGGCCGGCAGCGACAGGGTGACAGTCCCCAGATGCAGCCCGGGAAGGCGATCGCTGAGGTCGGCACTTCCGAGACGAAGCACCGTCGCGCCGATCACCGGCAGGTCACCCCGCGCCGGGCCGTTGGCGAGCTGCGTCGTCATGACCAGGCCGTGCAGCGCCGGGAGGCGCAGCTGCGGCAGCAAGGCATTGAGAGCCTCGAGAGCCGGAATATGAGCACCGATCCGCAGGTTGAACGGACCTGCCAGGCTCATGGTCCCATGCGCGGTCGCGGTTGCGTCAAAGGCTGCCAGCGCCAGGTCGGTGGCCCATGGCGCGGTGGTGGCTGCGGTGGGCGTCGCATGCGCCCGCAGGGCGAACGGCTTGAAGTCGGAGTAGACCAGCACCGTGGCAAGGTCGAGCGGCCCGTTCTCGAGCGGGCGCTGGAAGTCCAGCGATCGGATGCCGATCACCGTTGTCCGAGCCGGGAAGTGGAAGGTCACCATCCCGTTCACGACCACCACGTGTCGGAAGCGCAACGTGAGGCCGGCGGAAGAGGCAGAGGACTTGGCGAACACCCAGTTCGGGGAGCGCCCAGCCTGTTCCAGGAGAATGTTCGGCCCGGTCAGGGTCAGGCGGACGATGTCGATCCGGTGCTGCAGCAGGGCCATCGGCGCGATCCGGGCGTCGATCCGCTCGGCATGAGCCATACCGGCTCGGGAACCGCCTGGCAGGTTGGCAAGCCGGACATCCGTCGCGCTTATGGTCGGCCAGAGCGACCACGCAATCCGAAGCGGCCCCCCGATCATGAGAGGCCGGCCGGTAGCCGCGCTGATAGCCGCTACCAGGCGGGGCTTGAACTCGTTCGGATCCATCCGCGCAAGGACGATGGCGACCCCGACGACCGGCACGCCGACGAAGAGGGCGATGGCGAAGGCGAGCCAGCGGAAGACCCGGCTTATCCGGGGGCGGCTGACAGCCGCAAGCGAGGGTGCGGCATTGATCGGTTGAGGCCGGAGCGCAGGATCGGGGATTGGCGTGTCTCCGGCGGACCGCACACGGCTGAAGGCGTGCGGCTTCATGCGTCCGTATCATTATTTGTGCAGCATCACACCGCAGAGACGCACCGGTCACGGACTATCTGTCGCCGACAATCCGATGCGATCCAAGTCGCCCCACCCCATTCCACCCCACCGCCCTGTGCTGACGCTGACCGAGGAGGTCAGGGTCGTCGACAGAGGCTCGGCTCAATCCCTCCTCCGTTTGGACCATAGGCTTCGACGACGGACGCTTCCGGCGCACGCCATCTCAAGGATCAGGACGCCGGTGCGAGATCTGACAGAACCGCTGGATCGACGCCCATCGTCAGGGCTTTCCTGCATCACGACATGATCGGTGAAAGCGTCGCCGAAGGATATTGTCCGGATCTGGAGCAGGTCGGGTTTGGTGACGGCCGCTGCGGCTTCGAGATCCGCTTCAACCAGCCGATCGACCCGACCTACCTGCCGTTCGTGACGGTGAAACCGGCTGACATCGACCTCCAGCTGCCGATCCCTGCCAGGCTCAGCGCCTACGTCGACCCGATCAAGGCGGGATTGGCAGGTCGTTCAGGCGCAGGCCGTTCCCGCTGAGTGCTGGGCGGCCTGTGGCCGATCGGCTTGATGCGCCGCAGCTGCTTGCCGGGCGCGTCGCGGTCGGGGCCTGTGCGGCCGAACTGCAGCCAGCGTTGCAGGAGCTGATCCGCAACGGCCACGTCGTGCTGCACCACGTGCTGGCGCCTCACGGCGTCGGTGCCAAGGACGTCACCGACTTCCGCACCGCCAGCGGCCGTTCCGCCGAGGGCGATGAGCGGTTGCGGGATGCGCTGAGCGGGATCGCCGGCCTGCTCTTCCGCGAGCCGGTGGTGCGCCTGCGTCGCGCCATCCTCGACGACCACCCGGTGATCTACGGGTTCGACACGTTGTCGGACACCAGCCCGTTCATCCAGGCCTCGACGTTCGTGGAATTCCCGTCGCCGGGCGAGTGCGTGGCGCTCTACGTCGGCAACCCGGATGAGCCGGTGCGGCTCGACGTGGTGCGCGACAGCCACGAGATGGAGGAGTTCGACCCCGGCGGCCGCTCGCGCTGGACCGGGGCAGGAGCTGAAGCGCTCAACCGGTTCGTCGCGGAGGCCGGCCTGTCGACGGAAGGCCTGGAACTGGGCACGCTCGACCTCGCCATCATCAGTCCGGGCCTGGTGCACCGGGTGACAGCAAGCCCAGAGGCGCCCGCGTTGCGTGCGGTGTCGGCACCGCGTCGGGTGACGCCGACCCGCTTCCTGACCGGCGACGGCAGCTGGCCCGAGGTCAGGCACGCGTCGGGCGCCCGGATCCGGGTGTAGGCCTTTGACCCGGCCGGCAACGGTGGCGTTTCAGGCTGACCGACGGTCCGCCGGAGGGGCACCCTCAGCGTGATGAAACGCGGGCCAATCCGAGCCCGCCGAGACAGGAGGATATCCACCATCATGAAACCACCCAACCTGCGCACGCCCGGCTGGATCGGCGAGTTCCGCAGCTTCATCATGCGCGGCAACGTGGTGGACCTCGCGGTCGGCATCATCATCGGCGCCGCCTTCACCACCATCGTGCAGAGCCTGGTGAAGGACATCTTCACGCCCTTCATCGGGTTGCTACTGGGCAATGTCGACTTCTCCAATCTGTTCTTCACCCTCAAGGGGCCGCACTACGCAACCCTGGCCGAGGCGCAGAAGGCGGGCTCGCCGACGGTGAACGTCGGCGTGTTCCTGAACGCGGTGATCCAGTTCCTGATCGTCGGCTTGGTGATTTTCTGGGTGGTGAAGCTGTTGACCCGGATGCACGTCCGCGAGGAAAAGACGGTGGCGCCGCCCGCTCCGAGCCGCAGCGAGCTGCTGCTGGGCGAGATCCGCGACCTGCTCGCCAGCGACCGCACCGTGCCACCAGCGTGATTGGTTCTGTCAGCACTGACGCCAATGTCCCAATTGCTGTTCACGAGCCTGCTGGGTCGCGTGTTCTGCATGATCCCGCGCGTAGCGCGGGCACCTTCTGCGAACCGAGAGCGGCGGAAGGAGGCGGAGACAGGCTGGTTGTGAGAGGCTGTCAGCGCTGGCGCCAGTGACGGATCTGGCGGTGGCTCGGGCGGCTGACGTAGCATCGCCGGTGAAGGCCGCGAGCACGGCATCGGATGAACTGCATGTGCCGTGGGTCTGCATCCGTGAGCGAATAGCCCGAAGTCACCACCCGCGGCTACCGGCGCCTCCGCCACCGAACCTAGGGGCAGCAGACCGACAGACGGTATTGGACGTGAAGCTCCTGTCGGTGAAGCGTGATGGGCAGGGGCATGGAGCCGGACGTGATCTCCCACTCCTTCGACCCGTTCTTCACCACCAAGCCGCTCGGCCAGGAAACCGGCCTCGGGCTGTCGATGATCTACGGCTTCGTCAAGCAGTCCGGCGGCCAGGTCCGCATCCACAGCAAGGTTGGCCTCGGCACCACGATGCGCCTGTACCTCCCGCGTGTACCGGGGG
>CAXTCK010000192.1:0-6530 GCA_964242425.1 uncultured Acetobacteraceae bacterium
CAGGCCAGCGCGGCGAACGGGGATTTAGGCCCCAAGGAAGAACGCGTCAAGGGTGGGAATGACCGGAAGAGGATTTTCCCCCTCCCCCCGGCCCACACCCATGCCCACACAGGCCGGCCCAGCAGACAAAGGTCAGGAAACCTCGTGGTAGGTTCGGAACCAGGACACGAACCGCGGGATCCCGACATCAAGCGGCGTGCGTGGCAGCCAACCCGCCAGGTCCTGCGCCGCGTCGACCGCGGCCCAGGTCGCCATCAGGTCGGCAGCCGGCCTCGGCACCATCCGGATTTCCGCCCGGCGCTCCAGCGCCTGCTCCAGAAGCTCGACCATGCGGGACACGCGCTCGCTGCGGCGGTTCCCCAGGTTCAGGATGCGCACCCGTTCCGTCGCGGGATCGGGCGGCAGCTCCAGCACGCGCAGCACGCCGTCGACCACGTCGTCGATAAAGGTGAAGTCGCGAGACAAGCCCTCGCCTTCGTAAAGCGTCACCGGCCGGCCTTCGACGATTGCGCGGGCAAAGCCGTAATAGGCCATGTCCGGACGCCCCCAAGGCCCGTACACGGTGAAGAAGCGCAGGCCCGTCTGCGGCATGGCGTAGAGATGGCCGTAGGCGTGCGAGATCAGTTCGCCCGAACGCTTGGTCGCGGCGTAAAGCGAGTTCGGGCGATCCGTGCGGTCGACCTCGCGGAACGGCAGGCTGTCGTTCAGCCCGTAGACCGAGGACGAGGACGCGAACACCAGATGTTCGAGCCGGTGGAGGCGGCGGGCCGCTTCCAGCAGGGTCACGTGTCCAAGCACGTTCGCCTGCACATAGACATAGGGATCGACCATAGAATGCCGCACGCCGGCCTGGGCGGCGAGGTGGACGATGCGCGTGATGCCGGGCTCGGCCGCGACCACGGCGGCCATCGCGTCGCGGTCGGCGATGTCGGCCTCGACGAACCAATAGCCGGCACGGCCGGCCAGGCGCGCGCACCGTGCCCGCTTCAGGCCCGGATCGTAGTAGTCGTTCAGGTTGTCGAGGCCGACCACCTGCTCGCCAGCGTCCAGCAGCGCCAGCGCCACGTGGTGTCCGATGAAGCCGGCCGCTCCCGTCACCAGAACCGTCATGGCCGTCCTTCACGCGACATCCTTGGTCCGCCGCTTGTGGCCGTCCGGGCGCCCGGACGCAAGAACAACGACCCTGCCCGCGCACCCCGTGCCGAACCATCCCCGGACAACGGCGTTCTCCCGCAACCCGATGCCGAATCGACGACGCGCTCGCGCGGCCGGCATTCGATCACTTCCCGGTTCGAACACGAGAGGCTCCATCCATGGCCACCAAGCAGCGGCTGCATCCGACCCGCACCAAGCTCGAATCCAACGCCCGCAGCGTCGCCATCGACGTGCTGAACAAGCGCCTGGCGGACGGGCTGGACCTGTCGCTCATCACCAAGCAGGCGCACTGGAACCTGAAGGGTCCGCAGTTCATCGGCGTCCACCTGATGCTGGACGGGTTCCGCACCGAGCAGGACGACCTGAACGACAAGATGGCGGAACGGATCACCGCCCTGGGTGGCACCGCGTTCGGCACCACCCAGACCATCACCGCGAACAGCCAGCTGGCTCCCTACCCGACCGACATCTATCGGATCGCCGATCACCTGTCGGCGCTGATCGACCGCTACTCCACGTTCGGCAACGCCGTGCGCGAGAACATCGACGAGACCGACGAGGCGGGCGATCCGGACACCGCCGACCTGCTGACCGAGGTCAGCCGGGCCATCGACAAGCAGCTGTGGTTCCTTGAGGCGCACGTGCAGGAGCCGACCGGCGAGATGCGCGACGGCGATGGATCGGGCCAGCGCTCGGCCTGAACAGCCGGCTTCTCGACGATCAGGCCGGAGCAGCGGACGCTCCAGCCGTTTTTCCGGCGTGGCTCCGGGTCCGTCCTGACTGGAAGGCTACGATTTTCCAGGTGCGCCGAGTCCGGGACCCTGCACCAGGTCACCGACCCTGATCCCGAGCTTGGCGGTGATCCCGCCCTGCAGTTCGAGCGTGGCCTTGGCGATGCCGTGGCTGTCCACGTTGGCGAGGCTATAGGGCACCGTATTCTCGGCGATGTGCATGATCCGGTTGCCGGTGTCGATGAACACCATGTCCTCCGGCACCGGGCAGTGCTTCATCCACATGGCGCTTTGCTGTGGTTCAGGCCAGATGAACAGCATGCCGCTGTCGGCCGGGATGCTGGTGCGGAACATCAGCCCGACCTCCTGTTGCCGTGGCGTCTGCGCAAGTTCGACCTTGAAATCGTGCCGCGTCCCGTCCTGGCCCACGACCGAAAGATGGTCCTGCTTCAGCGTCGGCTGGGCTGCGGTCGGCTCGGCGTCCTGGGCAGCGGCCACATGGAAGCCGGACAGCGACAACAAGGACGCCAGCAGGATCGCCATCGCGGCGTTGGGACGAACGGGCATCATGGAGGAACTCCGGGAACCGTCCGGCCCAGTTGCCGGATCTCCGGCCGAACAGGACTCCCGCCAAGGCCATGTTGCAAGCCGCCGGTGCGGCAGGGCGTCAGGACAGGAAGGGATTGGTGCGCCGCTCCTGGCCGATGGTGGAGCCGGCGCCGTGACCGGGAACGATGGCAAGGTCGTCGCCCAGGCCGAGCAGCTTGGTCCTGATCCCGGCCATCAGCGCCGCCTCGTCGCAATACGGGAAATCGGTGCGACCGACCGAGCCGCGGAACAAGGTGTCCCCGACCAGGCCGAAGCGCATTGCCTCCTCGATGAAAACGACGTGCCCCGGCGTATGCCCCGGGACGTGCAGCACCTTGAGCCGACAACCGGCGAAGGACAGGGTTTCGCCTTCCTCCACGTAGCGGTCGGGCGCCACGTCCTGCATGTCGGTGATGCCCATCGCCTGGGCTTGTGCCGTGATGCCGGCGAGCAGGAACGCGTCGCGCCGGTCCGGACCGATCACCGGCACCGGCACTTCGGACGCGGGCGGCAGGGCGTCGCGCAGCGCCGCGGCACCGCCGGCGTGGTCGAGGTGGCCATGGGTGAGCAGGATCGCCTCGACGGTCACGCCGAGCTCGCCCAGCCGGTTCAGGATCGACGGCACGTCGCCGCCGGGATCCACCACCACGCCGCGTCCGCTGTCGCCGTCCCACAGGATCTGGCAGTTCTGCTGGAACGGGGTGACGACGACGATCTCGAGCTTGGGCGACGGCATCGGTCGGCACTCCTTGGGGTCGGGCCGGGAACGGGCTTGGTGCGAACCGTTATGGCCTTCGCGGCATTCCCCTTCCAGACCGCATCCCCGTCCGGACCGAGCCATGACCGATCCCCAATTACCCGACCTTCAGCACGCCGAACTTCAGCATGCTTCCTCGCAGGACGCACCGCTCGACGACCCGCTGCTCCATGCCGCGCGATGGCACGCGCAGGGCGAGGCGGTGGCGCTGGCGACCGTGACCACGACCTGGGGCAGCTCGCCGCGCCCGGTCGGCAGCCGCATGGCGATCAGCGTCGAGGGCCGGATCGCCGGCTCGGTCAGCAGCGGCTGCGTGGAGGGCGACGTGGTCGAGGCGGCGCTGGAAACCATCCGGGATGGGCAGCCGCGCCTGCTGTCCTATGGCGTCAGCGACGACAGCGCCTGGTCGGTGGGCCTGACCTGCGGCGGCAGCATCAGCGTGTTCGTCGAGAAGCTGGGCGGCGACAAGCGGTGACGCCGGACGTCCTGGCGCGGCTGATCGAGGCGGCGGACCGCCGTCAGCTCGCATTGCTGGCGACCCGGCTGCCGGACGGGGCGCAGGTGCTGCTGCGCCAGGACGAGGAAGCTTTGGTTCCGGACGGGACGGCCACGATGCCGGACGGGCTGCCGGCCGCCGCTGCCGCTGCGGTGGCCGAGGAACGCAGCCAGGAAGTCGTGCTTGGAACGGAATCCTGGTTCCTGCACGTGCACGCCCCGCCGCCGCGGCTGCTGCTGATCGGCGCGGTGCACGTGGCACAGGCCCTGGTGCCGCTGGCGCGCACCGTCGGCCTGTCGGTGACGGTGATCGACCCGCGCCAGGGCTTCGCCACCGTTGAACGGTTTCCGGGCACCGAATTGGTGACGCTCTGGCCGGACGAGGCGCTGCGTGGGCTCGGGATCGACCGACACAGCGCGGTGGTGACGCTGACGCACGACCCGAAGCTGGACGATCCGGCGCTGGAGCTCGCCCTGGCCAGCCCGGCCTTCTATGTCGGGGCGCTGGGATCGCGGAAGACGCAAGGCGCGCGCCGCGACCGGATGCGCGCGGCGGGACTGGGCGAAGCCGCGCTGGACCGCGTGCGCGGCCCGGTCGGGCTTCCGATCGGGGCGATCGGGGCGGCGGAGATCGCGCTGTCGATCCTGGCCGAGATCGTCGCCGTGCGACGCCGTGCGTCGCTGGCGTCGCGTCGCGGCTGGGAAGAATGAGCGGCCGGGTCGGGGCGCTGGTGCTGGCCGGGGGTGCCGGAAGACGCGCCCTGCCCTGGGACAAGCTGCTGACCCGCGATCCGTCCGGACGAACCATGATCGCCCACGCCCTCGACGCGGCGGGGGGAAGCGGCGCCGACGCCGTGCTGCTGGTGCTGGGCCACGATGCCGACCGCCTGCGCGACGCTTGTCCCGGAACCGACTGGGTGCACGCCCCCGACCATGCGGAAGGGCTGGCCGCCAGCCTGCGCTGCGGCATCGCGCGGGCTGAGCGGGACGGATGGGACGCGGCGCTGGTGTGCCTCGGCGACATGCCGCTGGTGCTGCCCGCCACGCTGCGCCGCCTGATTGGGGCGTGGCGGGAGGCGCGGCCGCGGCCGGACGCGGTGCTGCCGCTGTCGGACGGGCGACGCGGCAACCCGGTGCTGTGGGACCGGCGCATGTTCCCGGTGCTGCTCGGGCTGCGAGGCGACAGCGGCGCGCGGTCGGTGCTGGATCGTCCGCAAACCGCCGTGCTGGCGCTGGACACCGGTGACGACGCGGTGCTGGAGGATTTCGACACCCCGGACGCGCTGTCCTGCTTCCGGGCCGGCGGACGCGGCGCGTGGCGGGCCGGTTGACCGGCGGCGGTGGCGGCGCCAGGAAGTGCTGCGGCATGCGGCAAGAACCTCCATCCGCCGCCAGCGCCAGGACGAACCGACGGATGAGCCATTGCACCACACGCGCCGGTCCACGACACGCAGCCGGCATCGTGGTCGCCTGTCTCCTGCTGTCGGCCCTGGCCGGTTGCAGCCAGCCGAGGTCGGGCGCCGAGCTGGAGCGGCAGCAGGCGTGCGGCCAGCAGGCCGACCGGCAGTTCGAGAAGCAGAACCGCTACCTCATGTCGGAACGCGACCAGACCGCGACCCCGTTCTCGTCCAGCGGCCTGCCGGGCGACCCCACGCGGGGCCTGAACGACCAGTACGGCCGGGACCGCATGGTGGACGACTGCATGCACAGCCTGTCGGGAACCGAACCGACCATCCGGCCCGCCATCCCCTGATCCGTTCCTCCGCAACCCGTTCCAGGAGCAAGTTTCATGGCCAAGATCATCCGCAACGAGCCGAACGCGATCATGTCCCGCGCCGTGGAGTACCATGGCTTCGTCTTCACCCAGGGAATGGTGTCGCGGAACCTCGACCTCGACTTCGACGGCCAGACCGGCGACGTGCTGGCCCAGCTTGACGCGCTGCTGGAGGAGCACGGCACCGACAGCACGCGCATCCTGCAGGCGCAGATCTGGCTCAAGGACATCAACGACCGGGCTGCGTTCAACACCCGCTGGCAGGACTGGGTGCCGCAGGGCGAGGCGCCGGCACGCGCCTGCGTGCAGGCGGTGCTGGCCGATCCGCGCATGCTGGTCGAGGTCATGCTGGTGACGACCAAGTGACCGGAACGATGCAACTCTGCAACAGGCCTCGGGAATAAGTTGCGTTATAGCAACATACCGCTTCCTTGTTGCGCTGCCGGACGCGATACAAGGCAACCGGATCCGTCGTTTATCCGACGGTCTAGGACTTCAGTCCCATAAATCTGACGCGGAATGGGCGGTTTTCGACTAAGTGACGGTTCCACACCGTCCGGGCGACGCATCGGGTTGCCCGGCCCCGGTCCCATCGTTACCAGAACTCACGGAATGGTGAGGCTGGAGATCGGGATGACGAACGCGATGGGGACTTTGGCTCGCGCCGCCATGTTGATCGCCTCCTGCGCGGCGATGTCGACGACGGCCAGCGCACGCGCCCATCACCACCACGGCTACGCCAGGGGCTTCCATCACCTCCGCCACTACGCCTCCGCCGGCGTGCACGTGATCCAGTGCGTGGCGTTCGCCCGGGCCGATACCGACATCGCGCTGTCCGGCAACGCCGACGACTGGTGGCAGAACGCCGAGGGCGTGTATGCCCGTGGCACCGCGCCGGAGATCGGCAGCGTGCTCAACTTCCGCGCCAACGGCCGCATGCGCCTCGGCCACGTCGCGGTGGTGACGAAGGTGGTGGACAGCCGCACCATCCAGATCGACCAGTCGCATTGGAACGCCAACGGCATCAGCC
>CAXTCK010000193.1:0-6427 GCA_964242425.1 uncultured Acetobacteraceae bacterium
GGCCTCGATCGGCGGGCGGGCATACGAGCCGGCGGCCGGCGCCATCGCCTGCCTCGCATGCGGCTCGGCATAGGCGGCGAGGTGGACGGAAGCGGTGGTGCGGGAGGCGGCGCGACGGGTCGCGGCAGCGCGGGCCGCGAGCACGGTTCCGCCGTCGGCGAGCTGCACCTCGCGATGCGCCGAGGCCGCGTGGACGAGCGTGCTGCGCACCGCATGGGCCTGCGCCAGCCTGGACGTCCCGGACGCGACGGCGTCGACCGCGGAAGCCGCCGCATCGGTGCGGGCGATCGCCTCGCCGCCGGTGACCGGCACCTGGGCGGGGGGCATGGCCGAAGGCGCCTGCCCGACCAGGGCGGGCGCGGTTTGCGGGGTGGCGATCGGGTGCGGCGGGATCTCGGGGCCCGGCGGGGGCAGGCGGTGGTCGAGCGCGCTCAGCTGCACGAACTGCGTCGGCGCCATCGCGGCCAGCTGCGGCAGGAAGCGGGTGGCGAGGCCCTGCAGCCGGTCCGGCTGGTTCAGCAGCGCCCATTCCGCGCGCAGCATCGCGGTGCGCTCGCGTATGTGCTGCGTGTCGGACACGATGCCGCTGATCTGCTGGTCGAGCAGGGTGGTGCGGTGCTTTTCCGAATAAAGGTAGAGGCCCGAGGCACCGGCCAGGATCGCGCAGACGCAGGTGAGGGGGCGGATCATCGGGCGTTCCCGTCAGGAGGAAGGACGTCGAGTCGTTCAAGCGCGCGAAGCCTGGCGCTGCGCGCGCGCGGGTTGGCGCGGCATTCCGCGTCGCCGGGACGCAGTGCCCGGTTGGCGAGCAGCCGGAAGGCGGGTGGAACGGCGGGCTGGGCAAGGCCGCGCGGATCGTGGCGCGACGGGGCGGGGCTGCGACCGGCCGCGTCCTGCATGAAGCGCTTGACGATGCGGTCCTCGAGCGAATGGAACGACACCACCACCAGCCGGCCGTTCGGGCGCAGCAGGCGCGCCGCCTGTTCCAGGCCCTGCTCGACCTGGCGCAGCTCGTCGTTGACGCATATGCGCAGCGCCTGGAACGAGCGGGTCGCGGGGTCGAGGCCGGATTTTTCCGCGGGCACCACGCGGCGGATGATGGACGCCAGCTGCAGGGTGGTGGTGATCGGCGCTTCGGCGCGTGCGGCGACCACGGCGCGGGCGATGCGCCGGGACAAGCGCTCCTCGCCGAACTGATAGAGCACGTCTGCGAGTTCGGCTTCGGGCAGCGTCCTCACGAGGTCGGCGGCACTCGGGCCGTCGGAGCTCATGCGCATGTCGAGCGGGCCGTCGTTGCGGAACGAGAAGCCGCGTTCCGCCTCGTCGATCTGGAACGAGGACAGGCCGAGGTCGAGCACCACGCCGTCCAGCGCCGCGACGCCGTGCGCGTCGAGCAGGGCGAGCATGTCGCCGAACCCGCCGGGAACGAGGTGCAGGCGCTGCGTGCCGTGCTCGGCGTGGAGGCGCGCCGCCAGGGCCAGTCCGCGCGCGATCGCCTGCGGATCGCGGTCGATCGCCCAAAGGGTGCAGCGCGCACGGGCCAGGATCGCGGACGCGTAGCCGCCGCCGCCGAAGGTGCCGTCGAGATAGGTGCCGCCATCCGCCGGCTGCAGCTGTTCCAGCACCTCGCCCAGCATCACGGGGAGGTGGCCGTGCGCCGGGCGGCCGTCCTCGCGCAAGGCGGGGCGCGGGGCGAGGCGCGCGCTCACGACGCGACTCCGGTGGCGGACAGGGCAGCCGGCAACGTCACGCCGCGCGCCCGCATGCGGGCGTCGGCCCGGCGGCGCTCGGCGGCTTCAGGCTCCCAGATCTGGAAGTGCCGGCCCAGGCCCATGAAACTGACCGACTCGGACAGCCCGGCATGGGCCGCCAGAGCGTCGGGCAGCACGATGCGTCCTTCCTTGTCCGGATCGACCGGATACGCGTCGCCATAGACCGACAGCGCCATGTCCTCGCTGTCGTCGCTGAACAGGTCGAGTCGGTCGAGGCTGGGGCCCAGCGCGAGATACGCCGGCATCGGCCACGCTTCGATGCAAGGGTGCTTGGGCGACTGGCGCAGCACCAGCAACGGATCGCCTGGCTGCGACTCGGCCGCCTGGGCGCGAAGGATGGCGCGGTAGCCAGCAGGAATGGAAACGCGGCCCTTGCTGTCGCGGCGGTTCTGGTGCGTGCCGAGGAACACACTCATCGACGCCCCCCTTCCGCCCCCGGTATCGCCGGTTCAAGCCGCCCCCACGGCATGGTCTGGTGGCGCATTGCGCATGCGCCGAACCCCGTTGCGGACTCCGTTCCGATGCTGAAGCAGACGGACGAAGGATCGCTTTGGGTGACCGTGGGATATCATGGGAATTTATGGGAGGTCAAACTAAAGCCGGTGTGAAAACGTCGCGAAATCAGCAGTTGAGGCAGACAAGAGGGCGCTGGCTATTCTAAAAAATGATCCAACTTCGAAACGGGACGCTTGAATATTGTTCACTTTTTGTTCTGGGTTGAAATGGCGCCGGGAACGGCCGTCCGGCATGGTGGGAGGCTAGGCGCCAGACGGCCTGTAAGCCGGGTTCTGTGCGCGAGGCCGTGGCCCCGCGCGACGGTCATTCCTCTGGGACACGCATCGCTGCGTGCCTCGCGCGACCAACCCGGACGACGAGGCGAAAGAGCCTCCGGCCCCGTGCGCGAACGCCGACGCCTGCCGTCCCTATTCGGTCTTGCTCCCGGTGGGGTTTACCCTGCCGCCGCCGTTGCCGGAAGCGCGGTGCGCTCTTGCCGCACCGTTTCGCCCTTGCCCGCAACCTGGCGACTCGGGAAGAGCCGTCGGGCCGTGCGGGCGGTTTATTTTCTGTGGCACTTTCCCTGGGGTCGCCCCCGCCGGCCGTTAGCCGGCACCGTTCTCCCGTGGAGCCCGGACTTTCCTCCACCGCGACGGGACGGGGTGCCCCGCCGCGACAGCGACCGTCCAGCCGTCTGGCGGCGGGAACCTGACCGCCGCCTTGCCATCCGTCAAGCGGCCTGCCGCTCGGCGGTGACGTCGTCGGGCAGGTAGCGAGCGGCCAGGACCAGCTCCAGTTCCAGCACCGTGGTTTCTTCGCCCGGTTCCACGTCGAGCAGGCCGGCGCCGTCGGTCCAGACCGCTGGCGACCCGGGTTCTGCGGCGTGCCATCCTTCCGCCGAGTCGCCCAACGTCAGCGTTTGCGTTCGCAGCCCGGTCCAGAGCCGGGCGTCCCTCACCGCGACCCCGAGTCGCCGGCGGTCGTCCACGAAGGGCCCCTCCACCATCGCCGGAACGAAGGTGCGGGACACGATGGCGATGCGCCGCGTGCCGGGGGGCAGCACAAAGAAATGGCGGCTCCGGCTGCTGCGCGAGGCGGCGAGCAGGCTGCCGTCGTCCAGGCGTATGCGCAGCAACGGGTCGACGGTGGTGGAAAGGCTCGTGGCCGGGACCGGCAGCCCGATCGCGGCGGCACGGGCGGCCAGGCGGCGCCAGATCGGCTCGACGAAGCTGCGCGCGGTGTCCAGGGGCGCCGCCGCGTTTGTCCAGGCGGATGGATTGGCGGTGGCGTCGCCGTTTGCGGTGCCGAAGCCGTGGCGGTTGCCGGTGTCGAGGTAGCTTTCGGTGGCAAGGCCCTCGGACAGGAGGATGGCGTGACGGTCGCACTCGACGTGGTGCACGGTGAAGTTGTGCAGGCCGGCTTCCCGCACGATGCTGGACCCGTTCACCAGCATGCGCGCCGGCACCAGCCGGCCATCGACCAGCACGCAATGTTCCGGGGTGATCAGCAGGTCACGCGACGGGATGCCGGGCGCGAACGCGTCGGCGCGCAGGCGCACCGGCGCCGCGTCGCGCGCGTCGTCCGGGCTCAACCGGGCGAGACACACCGTTCGGCTGCCGTGCCACCGTACCGGGCGGAGCGTGCGGAGTTCGTCCTCGATCGCGACCACCTGGTCGCCCACCGCGATGTCCTCCACGGCGACCTCGCCCGTGGCGGTCGCGATACGCGTGCCGGACAGGAAGCAGGCGATGAACACGGTGGCCTCGCCGCCGGACACCGACAGCGCGATCTGCGACGCCTTGACGCCAACGGCCAGGGTCACGTTTGTCAGCACCACCGGGGCATAGAACGCCCCCGCCTCCAGGGCGATGGTGTAGCTGTTGTTGCCGTTGGCGATCACGACGTCGCCGGTGATCCCGCCAGCCTCCACCTCGATCCTGTCCCCGGCGCCGAAGTTCCGGATCGGCATCGTCACGATCCCGATGTTGTTCTGCAACGACAAGGTGTTCGTGCCGCTGCCGAAGGTGACGGAGGACGTGCCGAGGCCGTCGCGCAGGAACAGGACGCCGTTCTCCAGGGTGAAGGACTGGCTGCCGATCACCGAGATCGGCGTGGCGGCGGTGCCGAGGCGGCCACCGTCGATGAGGACGGTGCCGGTGCCGGCGATGGACTCGCCCCCGAGGTTGACGGTGCCGGTGACGGTCGTGGTGCCGGCGTTGGACAGCATGCCGCCGATCGTGGCCGTGCCGGACAGCGTCGCCTGGCCGGTGTTGGCAAGGTCGCCGGCGTCCTGCACGGTGCCGGCCAGGGTCATGGTGCCCGTGTTGTCGATGCCGGACTGCGCCGTCAGCGCGCCGGTTTCGGTCAGCGTGCCGGTGTTGTCCAGCGATCCCGCCACCGACACCGTGCCGGTCAGCACGGTGGTGCCGTTGTTGTTCAAAGTGGAGGCGACCAGGGTTCCGCCGGTCTCGGTGTAGCTGCCGCCCGCCTGCACGGCGAGGCCGCCGGCGGAAAGGTTGATGGCGCCGCCGCTGGTGGCGAGGCTGGCGCCGCCGGACACCAGGATCCCGCTGCCGCCGAGCGAGAAGGCGCCCGCCAAGTTCAGCCGAACCGTCTCGTTGGCGTGGCCGTCGCCGATCGTGAGGCTGGCGGCGCGCGCGCCGGCCTGTCCCGCGACCGCCACGGTGACAGGCACCCCGGCGATGCCGATGGCGACGGCGCCGTAAGGGGACGGAACCAGGCTCCCGGACCAGTTGCCGGCATCATCCCAGGACGTCGTCTTGCCGGCATTGGTCCAGGTCGCCATCGTTTGATCCGTCCTTCCGGGTGTTGGGATGCGCGGCAGCGCAGCGCGCGAATAGTTGCGCTATCGTTATGAGTATAGCGTCGATGCGCCGCGGCCGGCGTCGGGCTACGCCCGTTACATTGACAGGATGTTGGCTGTTCCGTGCAGGAGAATTCTATGTTGACCCAAGCGAAAGGATCAACGCGGAACAGATTGCCGCGATGTCGTTAGCGACTGATTAACAGCGGCTTCTATTTGCGGAAATGCTTGGATGTGGCTTGGGACGGGCC
This sequence comes from uncultured Acetobacteraceae bacterium, assembly GCA_964242425.1. Classification (GTDB taxonomy): domain Bacteria; phylum Pseudomonadota; class Alphaproteobacteria; order Acetobacterales; family Acetobacteraceae; genus Lichenicola. The sequence goes on from CAXTCK010000193.1 coordinate 5,343, forward strand.
AGGATCGCGCGGCTGCGTCAGATCTTGCGTATGCCGTCGAAGTCGAACGCCGGCCCGTCCGGATCGACGCCGATGCGAAGCCGCGAGGGTGCGGCCAGGCGGTAGGGCGGCACGGGAAGGTTGTATTGCGCCGGCGCGCCGACGAAGACGCGCCCGGCGAGATCGAAGCGCGAGCCGTGACACGGGCAGGCATAGCCGCCAGGCCGGTCCGCGCTGCCCGAAGCCGGTTCCGCATCGGGGCGGAACCTGGGCACGCAGCCGAGATGGGTGCAGATCCCGACCATCACCCCGAACTCCGGCGCGATCGAGCGATGCCAGTTGGTGGCGTAGGCAGGCTGCTGGCGCTCGGTCGAGTTCGGGTCGCGCAGGTGCTGCGGGTCGGCGTGCTGCAGGCGCTGCAGCTCGGCCGCGGTGCGTCGGACCACGAACACCGGCATGCCGCGCCACGCCACCACCATCTGGCCGCCGGGCGACAGCGGGGACAGGTCCACGTCCACCGCGGCGTCGGCGTCGTCGCGCGCGGCGGGTCGGCCCAGGCTGTCGAGGAACGGCCAGGAAAAGGCGCAGGCGCCGAGGCCCGCGGTCGCGATCGTGACCAGGGACAGGAAGTCGCGCCGAACCGGTGCCGGCGCGTCGTCGTCGGTTGGCATGGGCGCTCGTCCGCTACGGCAACGGGTGGAAGGAGCCTGGGGAGCCGGCATCGTCCTGCACCACGTGCGCGACCCGGTTCACCTTGAGGGTGAACAGCTTGGGAAGCTGGCCGCGCGCGCCGGGACAGGCGCCGGAATGCTTCTCCATCACGTCCATCCGGCTGGCGTCCGGCGGGTCGTTGCCGTTGATCACGAACAGGAGGCAGTCGCCGGAATCATGGGTCAGCCGGTCGCGCACCACCACGCGCCGCAGCTGCTCCACCAGCTGGTAGTCGTTCGACCAGTCCAGCCCGCGCGGCATGGCGCCGCCGGACAGTCGGTCCAGCAGCCCGAAGCGCTGCAGCGCCAGAAGAGCCAGGCCCGCCAGCAGCGCCACCAGCACGCGCTGCACCAGGCGGGCGCGTGGGGAGCGCCGGGTGCCGCGCCCCGGCGGCG
>CAXTCK010000194.1:0-6406 GCA_964242425.1 uncultured Acetobacteraceae bacterium
ACCGGGTCGCAGCCGGGCGTGTTGATGGCGCACAGCGCATGCCCGCCCTCGTGATAGGCGGTCATCTTCTTCTCGGCGTCGCTCATCACCAGCGAGCGGCGCTCGGCGCCCATCAGCACCTTGTCCTTGGCGCTCTCGAACTCGAGCATCGCCACCGTGCGCTTGCCCATGCGCGCCGCCAGCAGCGCCGCCTCGTTCACCAGGTTGGCGAGGTCGGCGCCGGAGAAGCCGGGGGTGCCGCGGGCAATGGTCTTGGGCTCGACGTCGGAGGCGAGCGGCACCTTCTTCATGTGCACGCGCAGGATCTTCTCGCGCCCGTTCACGTCCGGGTTCGGCACCACCACCTGGCGGTCGAACCGGCCGGGACGCAGCAGCGCCGGGTCCAGCACGTCCGGGCGGTTGGTGGCGGCGATCAGGATCACGCCCTCGTTGCTTTCGAAGCCGTCCATCTCGACCAGCATCTGGTTGAGGGTCTGCTCGCGCTCGTCGTTGCCGCCGCCGAGGCCGGCGCCGCGATGGCGGCCGACCGCGTCGATCTCGTCGATGAAGATGATGCAGGGCGCGCTCTTCTTGCCCTGCTCGAACATGTCGCGCACGCGGGACGCGCCGACGCCCACGAACATCTCCACGAAGTCCGAGCCGGAGATGGTGAAGAACGGCACGTTGGCCTCGCCGGCGATGGCGCGCGCCAGCAGGGTCTTGCCGGTGCCGGGCGGGCCTACCAGCAGCACGCCCTTGGGGATCTTGCCGCCGAGGCGCTGGAACTTCTGCGGGTCCTTGAGGAAGTGCACGATCTCCTCGAGCTCGGACTTGGCCTCGTCGATGCCGGCCACATCGTCGAAGGTGATGCGGCCCTGCTTCTCGGTGAGCAGCTTGGCGCGCGACTTGCCGAAGCCCATGGCGCGGCCGCCGCCGGACTGCATCTGCCGCATCACGAAGAACCACGCGCCGATGATCAGCAGCAGCGGCGCCCATTGCAACAGGTAGCGGAACAGCGGGTTGACGTCGCTGTCCTCGGCCTTGGCCACCACCTCGACGCCCTTGTCGGTCAGGCGCGACACCAGGGACGGGTCTTCTGGCGTGTAGGTCTCGAAGCTGGTGCCGTCGGTGAGAACGCCGGACACGTTGTGGTCCTGGATGACCACCGACCGGACCTTGCCGCCGTTTACGTCGCCCACGAAGTCCGAATAGGCCAGCTGCTGCGCAGCGTGCTGGTTGCCGCCCGGCTGGAAGACGCTGAACAACAGCACCAGCAGCAGCGCGATGATGACCCAGAGGGCCAGGTTCCGCCCGAAATTGCTCATCTTCGTCTTCCGCTTCCCCGCTCGACGTGCAGCCGGAGCCGCCCGCCACAGGAGCGGGTCGGATGATCATAAACGACCGGTGCGCCGAAGCCACTCCGTTCGGGACTACAGATTGGGACGACCGCGCACCGTGGAAAGTGCCGCTTCCGCATGATGTCCCGCCAAACCCTAACGAACGTTGAATACTGCGGCGTCGGAAGCGGGCACGGCGGGGCGATAAGCGAAGCGCAAGGCGGCCCACGTCGGCCCGGCGGCCCATCGGAGATGCGGCACCGTCCGGAGGATGCCGTGGTGTCGCAGCACCGGCAGGGTGGACAGCACGGCAGCGGGCAGCATCGAGTGGCGGCGGAACAAGGCGGCCTCGGCACCGAGTGCTCCGATCCGCGCGTCCGGCGGCACGGCGGTTCCGGCGGCGTCGAGCACGAACCGGTCCCACCGCGCACCGTCGACGGCGTCCACCGCATCGCCGATCGCATCCGCTTCCCGGAGCAGCAGCCAGCCCGGCCCGAGACGGCCCGCCGGCAGCAGCCGCGTGCCGGCCAGGGTGGCAGGGCGCGGGCCGTGGAGCAGCCGGTCGACGGCCCGGCGCGACGGCGGGTAGCGGTTGCCGCCGACGCTTCGCACCAGGGCAGCGAGCGCGTCGGCCGGAAGCAGCGCCGGCGGCAGCAGGGCGAACCCTTCCGGACGAAGCACGGCGCCGGCCGCCAGCACGTCGGCGTCGCCCGTCCGGCGGCGCATCCGCAGGGCGCCGGCGGTGCCGGCCTCTTGCAACAGGGTCGCCGCAGTTTCCCCCGACCGGGACAGCTCCTGTCTGAGCCGGACCCGTTGTGCCGCCTGGTCCCGGTTGGACGGGTCCTCGATCCAGCCGATCCGGTGCCGCGACAGCGTGGCACGCAGTCGGGCCGGCGGGATCGGCAGCAGCGGGCGGACCAAACGCAGCGCGTCGGTCTCGACGAGGGCCGCCATGCCGGCCAGGCCGTCCGGGCCGCTTCCGGCGCGGGCGCGCATCAGCACCGTTTCCCCCTGGTCGCCGGCATGGTGGCCGAGCAGCAGGTCGATCGCGCCGGCGTCGCGGCAGGCGTCCGTCAGCAGCCGGTAGCGCACGTCGCGGGCGCGCCTTGCGAGAGCGGGACCGGGATGAAGCTCACGCACCGTCAGCAGCCGGGCGTCGACGCCGCGCGCGCGGAGGCCGGTGACGGTTCGCGCCGCTTCCGGGCCCGACTCCGGACGCAGCCGGTGATCCACCACGAGCGCCAGCAATGACAGGCCGCGTGCTGCGGCCCAGCGCTGCGACAACCACGCCAGGGCGATGCTGTCCGCGCCGCCGGACACCGCCACCGCGACCGGGCACCCAGCACCCGGCCCTGGCCAGGGACCGAGCGGCCGCATCAGAAGGGCGAACTCGTCGTCGCCGACCGGTTCCGCCTGCGAGGACGCCTCGCTCAGCGGCAGCCGGCGCGGCCGCGCAGGGCGGCGGACGCGCTGCGCACGCGTGGCGGCGGAGACGGGAACTCGGCATGGAGCTTGGCCAGCGCCTGGCAGGCCGAGCCCTTGTCGCCGAGGGCGATCAGGGACGCACTGACGCCGAGCAGCGCGTCCGGCGCGCGCCCGGAGCGCGGCGCGCGGTTGTAGGTGTCGTAGTACGCCACCGCCGCCTGCTGGTACTGGTGCTGGCCCGCCAGCGACTGGCCCAGCAGGAACTGCGCATCGATCTGGCGCGGGTTGCGTGGGCCGGACAGCACCTCCTGCGCGTTGGCCTGCGCCGCGGGATAGTCGTGCCGGGACAAGGCGGCGTTGCCGGCCGCCAGCGCCGATTCCGGCGTGTGCCGCACCGTCGGTGGCGGCGCGGAAGGGGCCGGAAGGGCCTGCCGGGGCGAAGCGGCGGCCGGCGCACCCGGTTCCGCAGGCCCCGCGCCGGGACCCGGGGCGCCGCCATGGCCCTGCTGCAGGGCGAAGTTCATGTCGGCGATCTGCTTGGACAAGGTGGCGTTCTGCTGCTGCACCTGGTTGGCGAGCTGGTCGAGCTCGCCGCGCATGTCGCGCACCTGTTGTTCCAGCGTCTGCACGCGATCGAGCAGCTGTGGCGCCAGCCCCGGGTCGGCATAGCCGGATTGGCCGCCCTGGCCCCCGCCGATCGGCGGCGCGACCGGTGCGCCGCCACCCCCGCCGCCACCGCTTTCCACCTGCTCCAGCTCGTGCCGCAGCTCCAGGATCTGGTTCTGCAGCGAGATCCCTTCCCGACTCTGGATCTGAGCCCGGGCAGACCCACCGCTCGCGGCCGCAGCACCCAGGCCGAGCAGCACGACGGCGCATCGCGACACGGAAGACACTGGACGCATGGACAATCCTCGAACTCGTCGGCCTCGAACTCGTCGGCCTCGAACGCGTCGGCCTCGAACGCGTCGGGCCGGCGGCGCGAAGGCTAGGACAGATCGGTCGCCGCATGAAGTTGCCGTGCGGAACGCGCCTGCCTGCAAACGCCAATGCCCCGGGAAGTGACTCCCGGGGCGCGCGGCTTCAAGGCAGACGGAAGCTTCTAGCGGACGGCGGTGATCGCGTTGCGGTTCTGCGACCAGGACTGCTCGTCGTCGCCGGTGGCGGTCGGACGGTCCTTGCCATAGGAGATGGTGGAGATGCGGTCGGCCGACACGCCCTTGGCGACCAGGTAGTCGCGGGCGGCATTGGCGCGGCGGTTGCCCAGCGCGATGTTGTATTCGTCGGTGCCGCGGTCGTCGCAGTTGCCGGCGACCTGCACCGTGACCTGCGGGTAGCGCGCGAGCCAGGCGGCCTGGCGGTCGAGGGTGGCCTGGGCCTCGCTCGATAGGGTGTTCTGCGCCAGCTCGAAGTACACGCGGTCGCCGACGTTGGCGACAAGGTCGGCCTCGCTGCCCGGAGCGGCGGCGCCGGTCGGGGCGGAGGTGGCGCCGAGGCCCGATGCGGAGCCGCTGTTGGCCGCCTTGTCGTCCGAACATGCCGCGAGCGCCGCGACGAGAGCGAGCGCCCCGAGAAGCTTCAGTTTCATGATGCTGGTTCCTGGAAAACGGTGTGGCGTGAGCGGTTCGACCGGCCGGTGGGCATGGCCGGGCACATCGAGGGAGCTGGCACGGGAGCGAACGGCGAGCGGCTTGTGGCCTCACGCCGATTACTGCCTCGTTTCGCTTCCGGTCAAGTCGGCAACGTTGCGGCTGTCGATTCGATCCATGCCGCGTCGTCACTTTTAGTTGGCGGTGTGTCGAGCCGGGGTCGTTTCAGCCCTTCAACGGCGACCAGGCGGGCGCCTCGGCACCGCCGGGGGTTGGCACCGAGCGCTCGTTGAAGCCGGCGATGTCGATCTGCCCGAGCGAGGACGACCCGCCCGCGGGACGCCGGTCGAACGCCAGGACGCGGCCGTTGGGGCAGAAGGTGGGGCTGTCCACGGTGAAGCCGCGCGTCAGGATGCGCTCGCCGGTGCCGTCCGGCGCCATCACGCCGATCGAGAAGCCGCCCGAGCCGATGCGCGTGAAGGCGATCAGGTCGCCGCGCGGGCTCCACACCGGCGAACCGTACTGGCCGGAGCCGTAGGAGATGCGACGCGCCCCGCCGCCGCCCGCCCCCATGATGTAGAGCTGCGGGCTGCCGCCGCGGTCGGAGTTGAACACGATCTGGCTGCCGTCCGGGCTGTAGCACGGGCTGGTGTCGATCGCGCCCGAGTTGGTCAGGCGGCGCGGGCTGCCGCCGCCCAAGGACACGGTGAAGATGTCCGAGCCGCCGCCATGGGTCGCGGACATCACCACCGAGCTGCCGTCGGGCGAGAAGCGCGGCGCAAAGGAGATGCCGGCGAACTCGCCCAGCACCTGCTGCCGGCCGCTGCCGAGGTCGAACAGGTACACCCGCGGCCGATCGTTGGCGTAGCTCATGAACGCGATCTCGTCGCGGGTGGGATGGAAGCGCGGCGTCTTCACCAGCCACTCGCCGCTGGTGAGCACGCGGTTGTTGGCGCCGTCCTGGTCCATGATGGCGAGCCGGGTGGTCTGGTGCGAGCGCGGGCCGGAGGTCGCCACGTAGCAGATGCGCGTGTCGAAGTAGCCCTTGTCGCCCAGCATGCGCTCGTAGATCACGTCGGCGATGATGTGGGCGATGCGCCGCCAGTTGGCGCCGCTGGTGGTGTAGGCGGTGCCCTGCAGCTGCTGCCCGGTGAGCACGTTCCACAACCGGAACTCGACCCGCACCCCGGCGCCCGATCCGGAGGTGCTGCCCTGGGCCAGAGCCTGCGCGCCCATGCTCTTGTAGGATGCGAAGTCCGGCGTGCCGGGGCCGCCCGCCGACGCGGCGGCGCCCAGCGGACGGAACAGGCCGGAGCCCGCCAGGTCGTTGCTGATGACCTGCGTCATCTGCTCGCCGATGCCCGGGCCGAACGAGGGGATCGCGATCGGGATCGGCGCGGTGCGCGCCTGGTCCACGGTGATCTCGGCCCCGCCGGGGGCGTTCGACGCGGACGCGGGTGCGGCACCCGGCGCGTCCTGGCCGAACGCGGCGAGCGGGGCGGCGAGCATGCCGCCGGCGAGGGCGCCGCCCACCAGGCGCCGACGCGTCAGGCCGTCGCCGCTCGCGCTGATGCCATTCGCTCTGATGCCACTCGCTCTGATGATGGACATGGCGGTCTCCTTGGTCTCGCCCGTCACGGCCGAAGCGTCACGGGCGGAAAACGAAGCTGAGCTGCTGGGTGCGGCCCAGCAGGTTGGCCGGGATCGGCAGCTTGGAACAGGTCGGGTTCAGCACCGCGTCGCGCGCGCGCTCGGCCAGCGCCCGGTATCCGGGGTCGGCCGCCATGCGGGCTGCGGTGTCCGGCTTGAAGTCCACCAGGCGCGCCTCGCCCGTCGCGTCCACCGTCACCAGCAGGTGGGCGGTGAAGCTGGCGTAGTTCTTGGCCTCGGTGTCCTCGGCGTAGCAGCGGCGCACCGAGCCGCCGATGGCGCGCTGCGCGCCGGCGCTGAGCTGCCCGGTCACGTCGCCGGCGCGGGACGGCGAGCCGCCCTGGTCGGGGTTGGCGTGGTGGCGCGGCGGATGGGTCTGCGGCTGGTCGGCGCGGAACTTCTCCAGCGTCGCCAGCAGCGAATGGGTGT
>CAXTCK010000195.1:0-6234 GCA_964242425.1 uncultured Acetobacteraceae bacterium
TCGATCGTCAGCGGGTCGCGCTTCCACTTCCACCACATCCCCTTCGGCCGTCCCGGCAGGTAGGGGCTGTCGCGACGCTTGAGCATCAGCCCTTCGATGGACGCGGCCCGCGCGCCGTCGCGCAGTTCCGACAGCGCCGCAAGGTTCGGTGCCTCGACCAGCTCCGACAGGTCCATGCGCCCCGGCCTTACCCGGTCGACGAAGGCTTCCAGCCGGGCACGCCGCTCGGTGAACACGAGCGGGCGCAGGTCGACCCCGTTCTCGAACAGGATGTCGTACAGCCGTACCAGCACCGGGAACTCGCCCAGCATCTTCGCCGTCGGCGACTTGCGGTTCAGGCGCTGCTGCAGGTCGGCGAACGGCGCCACCGTTCCGTCCCGCACCACCAGCAGCTCGCCGTCCAGCACCGCGTCGAACGCCATGTGCTCCACGATCTCGGGAAACGCCGCCGAGATGTCGTCGGCGCCACGGGAATAAAGTCGCCGTCCCGCCGGCGTGGACACCAGCTGCACGCGGATGCCGTCCCATTTCCATTCCGCGGCGAAGGCCGGATAGTCCAGCGCCGCCAGGTCCGGCGCTTCCAGCGGATGCGCCAGCATGGGCGGGCGGAACACCGGCGCGTCGGCCGGGTCGGGCCGTTCTGCCCTGCCCTCAACCCAGGCGAACAAGGGGTCGTAGGGCGGCGACAGGCCATGCCACACCTCCTCGATGTCGTCGGCGGCGATCGTGCCGCCGCTGAGCTCGGCCAGCGCGATCTTGGCCAGACGCACCGAGGCGCCCACGCGCAACGCGCCGGTGATGAGCTTCAGGATCGCCAGCCTGACCGCGGCGGGCGACGCGTCAAGCCAGCCCGCCACCAGATGCGGCAGCTCGGACTTGGGCGTGGCCGCCAGCGCCTCCACCACCTCCGCCAGCAGCGGCGGCTGGGCGTTGCTGCGCCGCTCCGGCCACATCAGTGCCACCGTCTCGGCCAGGTCGCCCACGTAGTCGTAGGACCAGGCGAACAGCACTGGATCGGTTCGCTGCTCCGCCAGGGCGCGGATCAGGCCGGGCTTGGCGGCAGCGAAGGCAAGCTCGCCGGTCAGGGCGGCAAGCCCGATGCCGCGGTCCGGATCCGGCTCGGTCTCGAAGAAGCGGCGCAGCAGCGCCACCTTGGCCAGCCGTCCGGGGGTGAGCGTCAGCCGCTCCAGCAGCTCGGCGAAAGCGATCACGCGGACGGCCCCGCCGGAGCCTCTGGTGTGCCGGCGGCGGACCCGTCCTCGCCTTCCTCCTCGTCGCCATAGCCGATCAGGCGCAGCGGCCGGCCCCGTCGCCCCTGCGCCTCGGCGGCATGGATCAGCGCTTCCTCCCGGCCATGCGTCACCCACACCTCCGGCGCGTCGACGTCCACCATGGTCCGGCACAGCTCGTCCCAGTCGCAATGGTCGGAAATCACCAAGGGCAGCTCGACCCCCTTGGCCTTGGCGCGCTGGCGCACGCGCATCCAGCCCGATGCCAGGCACACCACCGGGTCTGCGAGCCGGCGCGCCCAGCGGTCGGCGATCGCCGAAGGCGGGGCCAGCACGATCGCGCCAGCGAGCTCGTTCTTGGCCGCCACGGTGGCCGGACGCAGGTCGCCGAGCGGGATACCCATCGCCTCGTAGGCGCGGCACACCGGCAGCAGCGCGCCATGGAGATAAAGCGGCCCGTCCCAGCCGGCATCCCGGATCAGCCGGATCAGGCGCTGGCACTTGCCGAGCGCGTAGCAGCCGACGACGTGGGTGCGCTCGGGAAACAAGGACACGCTCCCCAGCAGCCGCGCCACCTCGCCCGCCGGCGGCGGATGGCGGAACACCGGCAGCCCGAAGGTGGCCTCGGTCACGAACACGTCGCACGGGATCGGCTCGAACGGCAGGCAGGTGGGGTCGGGCACGCGCTTGTAGTCGCCCGACACCACGGCACGGCTGCCGTTCCACTCCATCGCCACCTGGGCGCTGCCCAGCACGTGACCGGCCGGCTGCAGCCATACCCGCACGCCCCCCAGCGTCAGCACTTCGCCATAGGCCAGCGCCTGCTGCGAACGCCCGGCCCGGCCGTCGCCCATGCGCACGTCCATGATCGCCAGGGTTTCGGCGCTGGCCAGCACCGCGCCGTGGCCCGGCCGGGCGTGGTCGGCATGGGCATGGGTGATCACCGCGCGCTCGACCGGGCCCACCGGATCGATGAAGAAGCCGCCCGGCTCGCACCAGAGCCCGTCGGGGCAGACCTTCAGCCAGGTGTCGGGATGCGGCATCGCGGGAGCCAAACTGCCTGGATGCCTCCGCAGTTGCGTGTGGTCGCGAAACCCCGCCCGGCGACAGCTCTTATTACGTCATCGAACGGTGTGGCGCGAACGGCGGGCGCGGGGGCCACACCGCAACAACCGTGCCGGGGATCGTGTCATGAGCGGAATCATCGGATCGCTTGAAGGCCTGATGCAGGGCGGCGGCAGCGCGGGCGGCGCCGGCAACCTCCTGTCCGAAGCGTTCCGGTCGGCCGGGGGCGTGTCCGGGATCGTGTCGAAGTTCCAGCAGGCCGGCATGGGCGACAAGGCGCAGTCCTGGGTCGGCTCGGGCGGCAACATGTCGCTCGCGGCCGAGGAAGTGACAAAGGTGTTCCCGCCGCAGCAGATCGAGTCCTGGGCGGCACAGCACGGCATCCCGGCCGGCGCCGCGGCGGGGCTGCTGGCGCACCTGCTTCCGCACGCGGTCGACAGCCAGACCCCGGGCGGGCAGATGGGCGCCCAGGGCGGGATGCCGCCGGACAGCACGTCCGGGGGCGACCCGTTCGCCGACGGCCGGGCGTCGGACGCGCCGGACACGGATTCCTACAACGACACCCAGGCGCAGCCGGGCGGCCAAGGTGGCGGCCAAGGTGGTGAACAGGCCGGCGGCGGACAGGGCTTCGACTTCGGCGGCATGGTGCAGCGCCTGATGGGAAGCCGGTAACGCCGGGTTAAGCAGTACCGGCCTATCATCGGCATCTGGATAGAACCACGAGGAGAGCAGGTTGATGCGGCATCTGGAACGGGCATGCTTCGGCGCCCTGCTGATGGGAATACTGGTCGCCGGCGCGTCGCCGACGCGGGCCGAAACGATGAAGGAGTGCAGCGTCAAGTTTCAGGCGGCCAAGCAGGGCGGCACGCTGAACGGCGCCGACTGGAAGACCTTCCGGGCGACGCAGTGCAGCAAGACCGCTTCCGCCGCCGCCAGCGCTCCGGCGTCCGGGTCGCCGGTTGCCGCAGCCGATCCGGCCGCGACCACGGCCGCCGCCGTGCCTTCGCCCGCGACCAAACGCTCGACCTCGTCCGGCGATACGCCGGTTGCCACCGGGAACGCCAGCTTTCCCGGCAAGATCGACGCCAAGTATGCGAGCCTGACCCCCGGCCGGGCGCGCATGAAGACCTGCGACGACCAGTACAAGCTCAACAAGGCCAACGGCGGAAACGGCGGCATGAAGTGGCTGCAGAAGGGCGGCGGCTACTACAGCGCCTGCGTCAAGCACCTCAAGGCCGGCTGAGCCTGCTCCGCGGTTCCTATTCCGCAGCTATACGCTGGCGCCGCCGGCGGCGGGTGAGCAGTCGCCAGGACAAGGCGAGGCCCGCCTTCTGCTGCGCCAGCCAGGATCCGGAAGCCAGCGCCTCCGGAGCCCGGCTGTCGCCGGTCTCGACCACGTCGTGCCGGAAGTCGGCGGTGCCGAGCATCATGTCCCACCACGGGAACACGCCACCGTAGTTGCAGGAATTGCGGCCCGCAGCGTCCAGCCCGTGATGGGCGCGGTGGAACTGCGGCGACACCAGCAGCCGCTCGCCCAGCCACCCGAACGAGATCCGGGTGTTGGCGTGGCTGAAGCTTTCCACCAGGCGCAGCACCAGCACCAGAAGCGGGAACTGCATCGGCGGCACGCCGATCAGCAGGCCGGCGGCGATAAACCACATATAGGTGATGACGTCGTCCAGCACGTGGTTGCGGTCGTCGGACCAGAACGTCATCTGCCGCTGCGCGTGGTGCAGGGCGTGCAGCCCATACCACCATCCGAAGGTGTGACTGAAGCGGTGGCGCCAGTAGTCGGCGAAGTCGAGCAGCACCGCGTAGATGAAGAACGTCAGCACCGGCATGCCCATCAGCGCCGGCACCAGGCTGTCCAGGGTCGGCGCGACGTAGCCGTGATCGGCGAGCCAGCCGTTCAGCGCGGTCTGCGTCCAGTAGAAGCCGAAGAAGGTGACCAGCGGGAACACGCCGATCCGGGCGATCAGGGTGTAGAACACGTCCATGCCGACGGTTTCGGGCTTGCGCCAGCGCACCAGCGGCATGAACCGCTCCGCCGGCACGCAGATGGCGTAGTTGATCAGCACCTGCAGCACGCCATAGGTGGCGAACAGCGCCCACATGAAGGCGGTGTCCTCCCACTGCATCAGCCCCGCGTGCCAGAGCAGCGGCAGCAGCACCGTTTCGTGGATCCAGCCGGCGATCCAGGCGAACGGGTCGGTCATGAACGGTCTCCGGATCGACGGGCGCGGAGCGTCGGCTCGTTCCCGGCGCGGCCGCCTGCCGGGTTCTAGCACGGGAGCCCCAGCGGTGCAGCCTGCCACACAGGTGCCGACTTGCGCCATGCAGGCGGCTCGGGCTTATTCGCGCGGCATTCCGGAACGGACGCGGAACATGGGGAGGCTTTGCGGATGGCGGCACGGCTGCTGATCGTCGAGGACGAGTTCCTCATCCGGATGACCTTGTCGGAGGTGCTGGCCGACGACGGCTACGAGGTGGTGGAGGCGGGCGACGCGGACGAGGCGCTGGCAGCGCTCGAGCGCCAGCCCGGGTTCGCGGTGATGCTGACCGACATCCAGCTGCCGGGATCCATGGACGGACGCGCGCTGGCGGCCAGGGCGCGCGAAACCCAGCCGGACCTGCCGGTGATCTTCATGAGCGGGCGTCCGGATCCGGCCGCAGGCGGGCCGCTCGACCTCCACATCAACAAACCCTACCTTCCCTCGGCGGTTTCGGCTGCGGTGCGCCGTCTGACCGGCGGCAGCTGAGGCGCCGCCGCTTGGGCTCCCGCGTGGACCAGGTCGAACGGCAGCCGACGCTCAAGGCGGCGTTCGAGGCGCTGCAGGCCGGACGGTTCGAGGCGGCGCGGGACCTGGCACGACCCTATGCGCAGGGACAGGACCTGGAAGCGCGGCTGCTGCTGGGGCTGTCCTTGGCCGGCAGCCACGACGCCGCGGGGGCAGCGCCCTTGCTGACAAGCGTGGCGACCGCGCGGCCGCAGGCGCTGCATCCCTGCACGGACCTCGTCTCGCTGCTGCAGAAACAGTTCCGCGCACGCGACGCCGGGCCGACCTTTCTGGCCTGCCTGGCGATGACGCCGAACGATCACAGGCTGCATCTCGGCCATGCGCAGCTGCTGTGTGACATGGGCCGGCTGGACGAAGCGATGGCGGCGGTGGAGGAAAGCCTGCACCTTGCGCCTGATCTGGTGGCGGCGCTGAACCAGAAGGCCATCATCCTGGCCGGCATGAGGCGGACGTCCGAAGCGTTGGACCTGTTCCGGCGCGTGGTCGAGCGCGACCCACGCAACGCGCCGGCCTGGGCCAATCTCGGCTGCACCCTTGCCGGCGAGAACGCGTTCGAGGAGTCGCTGTCGGCCTACCGGCAGAGCATCCAGATCAAGCCTGACGACGCGCAGGTGCGCCTCAACCATTCGATCTGCCTGCTCAAGGCCGGCCGCATGGTGCAGGGCTGGCAGGAGCACGAGTGGCGGTTCCGGTTGCCCGGCCACACCCGCCTGCCGCTCGACCGCATCCTGCCGACGCTGGGCCCGGGCGTCGACCTTTCCGGCCGGAGCGTCCTGCTGACGCACGAGGAAGGGGTTGGCGACACGCTGATGTTCCTGCGCTACGTGCCGTTGCTGGCGCGGCTGGGTGCCCGGGTGTTCGCCTGGGTGCCGCAGAACCTAGCGCGGGTGACGGCACGGGTGGACGGCATCGCCGGCGTGATCGCCACCGACGAGGTGCGGCTCGACGCCGACTGGCATTGCCCGTTCATCAGCCTGCCGCGCGCCTTCGCCGGCACGCAGACGCCGTGGGGCGTGGCGCCACCCTATCTCAACACCGATCCGGCAGCGGTCGCGTCCGCGTTCCTGCACCTGCCGCGCGCCGGTGGCGGCAGGCCGCCGCTGCGGGTGGGGCTGGTCTGGGGCGGGGCGCCCCGGCCGGAC